>NZ_JBSGDT010000061.1:0-22064 GCF_053602515.1 Amycolatopsis sp. NPDC004368
ACCCACCCACCCGAAAACCAGCAACACCCCACCACATGCAAAAACACAATCCCCCAATGCGCACAACAAATACCCACGTTTGCCGGATCGACGCGGCCTGGCCACACCGTTGGTCTGACTGGCGGTAGGCAGTGACAGCGGACGTCATCGGCCTCGGGTATGGGCTTCGGGTGGTGCGAACAGGATGCAGAACGCCAGGTCACACGGTGTTTCGTGAGAGCTGGACGGCCACCGGAAGCACGGCGGTCCGCTCGTGGTGGCACGGCGCCCGTTCGTCAGTGATTCGGTGCCGGTCGTTCGCGATTGGTTGCCAGAGCAGGCGCCGGCGAAGAAGCTGGAAAAAGACAAGCCGAGTTCAGGGCGACGTTACCAGAAAGGCGCCCTGGCCGAACCCTCGACGGGCAACGGTGCCTGATTTGTGCGGCCGTTGCCGGAGTCGAATGTGAGGGAGGACGCCATGAGGTGGTCACCACCTTGTTCCGCGCTGTTCGAAGCGTGCTCCGACGCCGGTATTCACGGATAGTTTTTCCACAGTGCTCATTCATTGTCTCGGAGCCGCGGCTGGTGGCGGTTATCCGCAGTGGAATTGCGCTTGCGACGGCTGCCGCAAGGCCCGGGCCAAGCCCGAAGCCGCGACGGCGCACGCGGGGATCGCGATCTCGGGAGACGGCGAGCGGTGGTTCCTGCTCAATGCGACCCCGGACGTCCACCACCAGATCGCGGCGGACCCGTCGTTGCACCCCGGCCCGGCGATCAGGAAGACGCCGGTCGCGGGTGTTCTGCTGACCGACGCGGAGTTCGACCACACCATCGGTCTGCTGATGCTGCGCGAAGGGTCTTCGCTGACCGTGTACGGGACCTACCCCGTGCTGGAGGCGCTGACCCTGTGGTTCCCGGTGCGGGAACTGCTCAGCGACTACGCGGACCTCACCTGGTCCGAGGTCGAGGTCGGCAAACCGCTGGACCTGGACGACCGGCTGCGCGTGACCCCGTTCCTGACGGGTTCCAAGGCACCGCGCTACGTCGGGGAGTCCCAGCTTCGCGGCTCCTCGTCGGAGTGGGAGGTGGGCTACCGCCTGGAGGACGAGGTGACCGGCGGCATCGCGGTGTACGCGCCGACGCTGCCGAGGTGGGACGCCGCGTTCGCCGAACAGGTGGCGCCGGCCGACTGCGTCTTCGTGGACGGCACGTTCTGGACGGACGACGAAATGTCCAGCCAGGGTGCGGGAAGCCGGACCGGACGCTCCATGGGCCACATGCCCGTGAGCGGTGACGACGGTTCGGCCCGAGCGCTGGCCGCGTTGCCCGCGAAGCGAAAGATCTACACGCACATCAACAACACGAACCCGATCCTCGACGAAGAGTCCCCGGAACGGCGCTGGGTCACGGACTTGGGCATCGAGATCGGCCGAGCCGGCTTGGAGGTGGAAGTATGAACCCGTGGTCTGCCGAGGAGTTCGAGGCGCACCTGCGGTCCATCGGAGAAAAGCGGTACCACCATCTGCACCCGTTCAACGAGCGGATGCACTCGGGCACGCTGACCGAGGAGGAGTTCCGCGGGTGGGTGCGCAATCGCTTCTACTACCAGATGAACCTGCCCAAGAAGGACGCGTTCATCCTGACCAAGCTCCCCGGCCGGGAGGACCGGCGCCAGTGGATCCAGCGCATCATCGACCACGACGGGCGCACGGGTGACGAGGGCGGGCTCGAGAAGTGGATCCGCCTCGGCGCGGCGGTCGGCCTTTCGCGCGAAGCGTTGTTCGACGTCGACACGGTGCTGCCCGGGGTGCGGTTCGCCGTGGACGCCTATGTGGACTTCTGCCGCCAGAAGCCGTGGCTCGAAGCCGTGGCTTCGGCGCTGACCGAGCTGTTCGCGCCGGATCTGCTGAGCCGGCGGATCACCGACGTGCAGCACCACTACCCGTGGATCGCCTCGGAAGGCCTGGAGTACTTCCGGGCGCGGCTCACCCAGCAGCCCAAGGACATCGCGCACCTGCTCGACCTGGTGCTCAACCACGCGAAGACCCGGGAACAGCAGGACGCGTGCGGGCGGGCGTTGGAGTTCAAGTGCGACGTGCTCTGGAGCCTGCTCGATGCCGTGGAACTCGCCTACAGCAAGAGCTCGTGATGGACGAGTCCGACTTGACGGCCATTCCGAAGCTGGCGACCAAGGCCATGCTCAAGCACGACAACGTCCGTGATGTGGAGCTGCTCCTGCTGCCGGAACGGGTGGTGCTCCTGAACAAGTCCGGGGCGGCGATCCTCGGTCTGTGCGATGGCAGCCGCACCGTGCGGGAACTCGTGGACCAACTCGAGCAGGACTTCGAGGCGGCCGACCTCGCCAACGACGTGATGACGTTCCTCCAGGATGCGCGCGGACGAGGTTGGGTGGTGGTCTCATGAACGGTGCGCCGACGCCGTACGGCCTGCTGGCCGAAGTCACGCACCAGTGCCCGTTGCACTGCGTCTACTGCTCGAACCCGTTGGAGCTGATCGAACGGCAGGCCGAGCTCTCGACCGAAGAATGGTTGCGGGTGATCGGCGAGGCAGCGGAACTCGGGGTCGTGCAGGTGCACTTCTCGGGGGGTGAACCGCTGGTGCGCGCCGATCTGGAGACACTGGTCGCCGAGTGCCGCCGCCTCGGCCTGTACACGAACCTGATCACCAGCGGCCTCGGGCTCACGGAGAGCCGGGCGAAGTCACTGGTCGACGCCGGCCTCAACAGCGCGCAGCTGAGCATCCAGGGCGACGCCGCCGAGTCGACGAACCTGGTCGCGGCGAGCAAACGGTTCGACAAGAAGGAAAAAGCCGCGGGCATCATCCGCGACGCCGGCCTGCCGTTGAACATGAACGTGGTCCTGCACCGGATGAACCTGACGCGGCTGGACGCCATCATCGACGTGTGCGTGGCGTGGGGCGCCGAGCGGTTGGAGCTCGCGAACTCCCAGTACTACGGCTGGGCGCTGCGCAACCGCGACCTGCTGATGCCGACGAAGGCGCAGCTCGACGAAGCGGTCGGCGTGTACGAGCGCCGCAAGGCCGAGCTGGGGGAGAGCATGGAACTGCTCTGGATCCTCCCGGACTACTACGAGCCGTACCCGAAGCCGTGCATGGGTGGCTGGGCGCAGAACGCGCTGACCGTCTCGCCGGACGGCACCGTGTACCCGTGCCCGGTGGCCGCGGAGATCACCACGATGACCTTCGCCTCGGTCCGCGACCACGAACTCCGGTGGATCTGGGCGAAATCCGAGGCTTTCCAGGCCTACCGCGGCACGGAATGGATGCCCGATCCGTGCCAGAGCTGCCCGCGCAAGGAGCTCGATTTCGGCGGCTGCCGGTGCCAGGCGTTCGCCTTGACCGGCGACGCGGGGCGCACCGATCCCGTGTGCCTGCACTCGCCCGACCACCACCTGGTGCAGGACGCTCTCGTGCGCGCCAACCAGGAGGACGTGCCGGCGGACGGGGAGAAGCTGCACGAAAAGCTGGTGTACCGCCGCCCGACGGTTTCGGCGCAGCGGCCCTGACGGATGCCGTTCGACGGCCGGGCCGCCGCCGGCGACAAGCTTACGGAGGCCGAGGCGGCGGCGCGCTCGGCCGAGGTCTTCGACGTCCGGTACGCGGTGGAGCTCGACCTGACCGTCGGTGCGCGGGAGTTCGCGACGAGCACGGTGGTTCGGTTTCGGGCTCGGGGAGCATTCGTCTTCCTCGACTTCGCGGGGCAGGTCGAGTCGGTCGAGTGCAACGGCCGTGAGCTGGGGCCGGACGCGCACGAAGGAACACGCGTCTGGCTGCCCGTGTGCCCCGGCGAGAACACGGTGCGGGTGACCGGGTTCGCGGCGTACTCGCGAACCGGGGAGGGGCTGCACCGGTTCGAGGATCCGCTCGACGGGCGGGTTTACGTGCACACCAAGTTCGAACCGTTCGCGGCGCACCGGGTGTTCGCCTGCTTCGACCAGCCCGACCTCAAGGCGCCCGTGGACCTGACCGTGACCGCCGACGCGAGCTGGGTCGTGGTCGCCAACACCGGTCCCTCGGGGCTGTCGAGGGACGGCGAGCGTTCGACGTGGCGCTTCGGCCGCACGCCACCGCTGCCGCCGTACTTGGTGGCCTTCGCCGCGGGCCCGTTCCGCCGGCTGCGGTCCAGCCACCGCGGGGTGCCGCTGGCGCTGTACGCGCGCGGTTCGCTGTTCGACGCGCTGACTCGTGACGCGCCGGAGCTGTTCGAAGTGATCGGGCGCGGACTCGACTTCTTCAGCCGGCTGTTCGACCTGCCGTACCCGTTCAGCAAGTACGACCACGTGTTCGCGCCCGAGTACGCGTTCGGGGGGATGGAACACCCGGGCTGCGTGACGCTCAACGAGCGGTTCGTGTTCCGGCACCGCGTCACCGTGGAGACACGGCGGCAACGGGCCGACGTCCTGCTGCACGAGATGGCACACATGTGGTTCGGCGACTACGTGACGATGCGCTGGTGGGACGACCTGTGGCTGAACGAGGCCTTCGCGACGATGGTGGCGGTCGTCGCGCAGGCCGAGGCGACGCCGTACGGCGAAGGCTGGACGGCCTTCGCCCACCACGCCCTGCCGGCGGCCCGGCACGCCGACCGGCTGCCCACCGGTCACGCGATCCGCGTGGAAACTGCCGACACCGACGCCGCTCGGTCGAACCTCGGCCCGATCGTTTACCTGAGGGGTGCGGCGGTGCTCCACGACCTCGCTGCGCGCGTGGGCTGGGAAACCTTCGTCGCCGGGGTGCGGAGTTTCCTGCGGACGCACGCGTGGGGCAACGCTCGGTTCGACGATTTCGTTGCGGCGCTCAGGAAATTCGCGGACGAGGACATCGACCGGTGGGCTGTGGAGTGGTTGCTGCGCGGCGGGATCAACACGGTCGAGGTGGTGCGTGGCAAGGTGATCCAGCTTCCCGACGGCCAGCCGAGGCACCTGAAGCTGCGGGTGGGCGCGTTCGACGAACGCGGCGGCGAGCTGGCTTGGCGCTACCGCGCGCACGTGTCGCTCGGTCCCCGGGAGCGTGCTCTCGCCGTTGCCGGGTCCGCAGACCTGCTCGTGCCCAATGACGACGCGGTGAGCCACGTCAAGGTCAGGCTGGACCCGCGATCCCGGCGGACGGCTCTACAATTGCTGTCCACAATGGACGATCGGCGGGCGCGGGCGGTGGTCTGGGGAGCGTTGTGGGACGACGTGCTCGACGCCCGCCTGCCGGCTCGCACGTACGCGGCCGCGGTACTCACCCACGGCGTGCTGGAGACCGAAATCGGTGTCCTGCAAGTGCTTCTGGAGCGGTCGGTGCGGGCGGTCGAGCTGTACGGGAACCCAGCCGACCGCGTCCGGTTGCTCGAAGCCGTGGCACGTCGGGTGTGCGCGCAGTTGACCGGTGCCGAGCCGGGCAGCGACCGACGGCTGGTCCTCGCCCGCGCCCTCGTCGCTGTCGGCCGGGACCACGCCGTGCTGAGTGACCTCGTGCGCGGCCGATCTCCGTGGCCGGACCTGGAGGCGGACCTCGATCTGCGGTGGCGGGCCGCGATCCGCCTCGCCTCGATCGGTGGCGACCTCGACGGACTGCTGCCCGTCGTGCGCGAAGCAGACCCGGGGGACAGCGGGCGGCGCAACGCCTTGACGGCCGAGGCCGCGCGTCCGACCCGTGCGGCCAAGGAAGAAGCCTGGACGCGGGTGGTCGGCGAGGGTTTCTCGCTCGCGGAACGGAAAGCCGTCATGGCGGGGTTTCGGCAACCGGGGCAGGAAGCGCTGCTCACCCCGTACGCGGATCGCTACCTCCGGGCGTTGGAGAGCCGCGCCGGCGAGCGGGAGTTCGCGCGGGGGCTGTACCCGCGGTTCACGACCGACGAGACCACCGTGCTGGCGTGCACGGATCGCTTGCTGGACAACGGACTTCTTCCCGAGAGCGTGCGCAAGGTCGTCCGGGAGGAGCGGGCCGAGCTTGCCGTCATGCGGGCCGCGCGCGCGTGCGACGCGGAGCTGAAGCGCCGCTGACCGAGCGAGGTGGATGGCGCAAGGCCCCGGTGCTCCGTGCAGGCCGGAACCTTGCGCCAGCAGGTGTCCCGCGCGCGAGCGCCGGCCGGCTGCCGCGATCGTGGGAAAAGGAACGGAACTGTTACCGTTCGCGTGAAAATGTAGGTGCACTCCGAATCCGGAGCTTCGTCGCCGAACTATGGCCGCCGGATCGAAACAACGGCAAGCGAGGGTGAACGAATGGCAGCGGATCGCTGACGAACGGTGCGAGTGCTGCCACGAAGGGAAACTCGGGTCCCCTTGACTGCCGCCCGTTCCTCGTGTTGAGATGGCCGAACGGGCGAAGTCCGCGGTCTCTTCGCCGCCGCCCGATTAAGCCGTACGCCCGTATGTGGCGCGGTGCACACCGTTCATGCGCGCACAGCGCGCGTTCGTGTCCAACGCATTGACCGCGTTTACCGCGCCGGGCACTCTCGTGGCACACCGGGAGCCGCCGGTGTAGCCGACAACTGCTTTTCGGCCGAGCGAGAGGTGGAAACGTGGTTCTTCCGTCAAAGATGCCGCAGCTCGCCGATCTTGATTTACTGCTGTCCGTGGAGAGTTACGGCAGCGTGGGAAAGGCCGCGCAAGCGCACAGTCTTTCTCAGCCGGCCGCCAGCATCCGGATCAGTGCGATGGAACGCCGGCTGGGTCTTCGGTTGCTGGAACGTTCCCCGACCGGCTCGAAGCTGACCGCCGAAGGGGAAATGCTGGCGAAGTACGCCCGCAACGTGATGAGTGCGGCGCGGGAGTTGCTGGAATTCGGTTCCGGGGCGCCGTCCGCCGACGCGAAACGGTTGCGGGTGGCGGGAAGCCCGGCCGTCTCCGAGCACCTGATCCCGGAATGGCTGAACCGGTCCGGGTTCTCGTTCGGCGAGGCCCGGGTGGAGGTGCAGACCGGCAGCATCGACGAGCTGCGCCAGCTGATCCGGGCGAGCCACGTCGACCTCGCGTTCATCGACGGCTGGTGCCAGGCCGGCAGCCACGTGCAGCAGCAGTTCGGCGACGACATGGTCACCCGCTACATCTGTGACGACATGCTCGCCGTGGTGGTCGGCTCGAAACACCCGTGGGCCAGGCGGAGCCGGCCCGTGACGGTGCAGGAGCTCGCATCGGCGCCGCTGGTGCTGCGCGAGCGCGGCTCGGGGCTGCGGGAGTTCACGGACGAACTGCTGGGCACCACCCGCACCTCCCGCAGTTACGTCGAATTCCCGTCCAGTGCCGCGATCAAGCAAGCGGTGGCGACGAGCCAGCGGGTGACCGTGCTGAACATTTCCACCGTGCGGTCGGAACTCGCGGACGGCCGGCTGCAGTTGGTGGCCGTCGACGAGGAAATGCCGGCCAAACCGATCTACGCGGCTTGGAGCGAGCGCCGGGAGCTCCCCGAGTACGCGCGGGAACTGGTGGAGATCGCGGCGTCGAAAGGCAGCCCGATTCCGGTTTTCGTGCCCGGTCAGAAAGTGAAGGGCAGCCGGATCACGGCCACGAAAACCACCGCGAAAACCACCACCAGAACGTAATTCGACAGTTGCCGATCCGGCCAAATTAGGCCGGCTCCACTCGGCACGTAACCGTTGGTACGAAGTCATTCGGCCGTGACTGTGGCCGGATCGGTAACGATCGACACAGTACGTCGGTCGAGTCCCAGGAGGAGCAAGGTAGATGTCTGCACTGAACAAAATCGCGCGCACGCTCGTCTCCAACCGGCGCGGTATTCTCGCTGCCGATGAGAGCATCGGGACGATGTCCTCCCGCTTGGAGAAGGTGGGGGTCGAGCCGACCGAGGAAAGCCGCCGGGTCTACCGCGAGCTGATCGTGACGACCCCCCGGCTCGCGGAGTCGATCAGCGGCGTCATCCTCGCGGACGAGACGTTCCACCAGAAAGTGACCAACGGCCGCACCTTCCCCGAGTTCCTCGACGACCTCGGCATCCTCGCCGGGATCAAGGTCGACACCGGGGCGAAGCCGCTGGCGGGAGCGTCGGACGAGAAGATCACCGAAGGGCTCGACGGCCTGCGCGAACGAGTCGCGGCCTACGTGCGGGGCGGCGCGACGTTCGCCAAGTGGCGCGCGGTGATCACGATCGGCGACAACGTGCCCTCGGAGCGGGCGGTGCACGCGAACGTGCACGCGTTGGCGCGCTACGCGGGCCTGTGTCAGGAGGGCGGCCTGGTGCCCATCGTGGAACCCGAGGTGCTGATGGACGGGTCGCACTCGCTGGCGCAGTGCGCGCAGGTGACGAAGTCCGTGCTGGAGGTGCTGTTCGAGGAGCTCGACCTGATGCGGGTGCAGCTCGACGGCATCGTCCTGAAGCCCAACATGGTCGTGGCCGGGTCCGGCAGCCTGGACCGGCCCTCGGTGGACGACGTAGCCAAGGCCACTGTGGACACTCTGCGCCAGACGGTGCCGGCGTCCGTGCCGGGCATCGCCTTCCTCTCCGGTGGGCAGAGCCCGGAGCTGGCGACCCAGCACCTCGGGGCGATGCAGAAACTCGACCCGCTGCCCTGGGAGCTCACCTACTCGTTCGGCCGGGCGCTGGTCGGGCCGGCTCTGGAGACGTGGCGGGGCGAAGAGGGCAATCGGGCCGCGGCCCAGCAGGTGCTCTCCGATCGCGCCGCCGCGAACGCCGCTGCCCGCTGAGGTGTCCGAGCCGGGGGCCGTCCGCGGTGCCGGCGGCCGGCCCCTGCCTGGGGAGGGCGACCGGATCGGCGCGGTGGTCTGCCGGTCCGGTCGCCCTCGGTTTCCGTTGCACGACGGCAGTTCCCCGACAGCACACCCTTCACCGACCGGTCCGAGTGGATTGAGGTTCATGGAAACCAAGGAATGGGTCAACCCCGGCGGCATTCGTGAGGAACGGGCGACGGGTGTCGACGGACCCGGTGACGGCCTCGCTCTCGAACTCGTGCAGGTCACCGAAGCGGCCGCGATCGCGGCGAGCCGGTGGGTCGGGCACGGGGACGAGATCAGCGGCAAGGCCGCGGCCGTCGAGGCGATGCACCACGTGGTCGGGTCGATGCCGGTGCGCGGCGTCGTGGTGCTCGGCGAGGACGGAAAGCGACTCATCAAGGGCGAAGCGGTCGGCAGCGGCGCCGGGACGGCCTGTGACGTCGCGATCAACGCCGGCGACGGCGCGCTTTCCGTGGCGCGGGACGTGCCGAACGCGCTTGCCGCGGTCGTGGTGGCCGAGCGGGGTGCGCTCTGCGTTCCGCCGCCGGACGTCGCCATGGAGAAGCTGGTCGTGGGGCCGGACTGCGCAGGAGTCGTCGAGCTCGACCGCCCGGTGGCGGACAACCTGCGCGCGGTCGCCGAGGCCAAGGGCGCACGGGTCTCTGATGTCGTCGTCGCCGTGCTCAACCGGCCCTGGCACCGGGAGCTCGTGCACGAGATCCGTGACACGGGCGCGCGCGTGCACTTGATCGAGGGCGGCGAGATCGCGGGGTCGATCGCCGTGGCTCGTCCCGAGAGCCCGGTCGACGTGCTGCTGGGCACCGGGGGCGCGGCGGAGGGGGTCATTGCCGCGGCGGCTCTGTCCTGCCTCGGCGGCGCGGTGCAGGCCCGGCTGCGGTCGGACGAATCCGGCACCCGCAACGACGTTCTCCGCACCGAGGACCTGGTCCGCGGCGAGCGCGTGCTGTTCTGCGCCACCGGGGTGACCGGCAGCGAGGTGCTGCGCGGGGTGCAGCGGCACGCCGGTCGCACGACGACACAGTCCCTCGTGCTCTGTTCGCGGCCGGGGACGGTGCGGATCGTCAAGACCGAACACCGATCCGCATGACGGCCGAGCCGCTCATCACGCGCTACCGCGGGCTGATCTGCGACCTCGACGGGGTGGTCTACCGCGGCGCGGACGCTGTCCCGCGGGCCGTGGAGACCTTGAACCGGGTGACGGCGGACGGCGTCGCGGTCGTGTTCGCGACCAACAACGCCGCGCGCCCGCCCGAAGACGTGGGCAACCACCTGCGCGGGCTGGGGATCGCACCGCGGGGCTGGTCCGTCGTCAACAGTTCCCAGGCGGCCGCGGCTCACCTGGCGCAGCGGCTGGTCCCAGGGGCGCGTGTGTGCGCGGTGGGCGGGCCGGGCGTCGCCCAGGCGCTCGCCGAAGCCGGCTTGACGCCGGTGCGGGTCGCGGAGCTGGGCGGCAGAACGGTCGAGGCCGTGGTCCAGGGGCTGGGGTCCGATGTCACGTGGACCGAGCTCGCGGCGGTGGGTTACCTCGTCGGAGCCGGCGCCACCTGGGTCGCCACGAACGTCGACCTCACACTGCCCACGCCGTACGGAGCAGCGCCCGGCAACGGCGCGCTGGTCGCCCTGGTGCAGACGGCGGTCGACGCGGCGCCCCACGTCGTCGGCAAGCCGGAGGCCGCCCTGTTCGACCTGTCCCGTTCGCGGCTCGGCACGGCTCAGCGCGACACCCTGGTATGCGGGGACCGGCTGGAGACCGACATCGAGGGCGCCAACTCGGCGGGCCTCGACTCGCTTTTCGTCCTCACCGGGGCATCGCGGCTGCGGGACCTGGCGTGCGCCGAGCGAGCCGCGCGGCCCACGTACGTCGCCACCGATCTGGGTGGGCTGCTCGAGCCCGCGCTGCCGTTGCGCACCTCGCATGACGACGGTGTCGACCTCGGGCCGGACGGTGTCCCCCGGATGCCGGGCGGTGGTGACGACGGCGCCGCGCTGCAGTCCGTCGTCACCACGGCGTGGGCCGCGCGTGACGCCGGTCGGGCGGTCTCCGACGACGCCGGCCGGTGGGGTGAGGTCGAACGCCGGCTCGGGCTTCTCCGGCTGGACCGAGCCCGCTGAGCGCTTTCAAGAGGGGCTGCGCGGGTTGCCCGGCACAGCCCCTTCCGTCAGTTCCCCGGCAGCGCCGGCGGTTCGCCGGTGCGCTCGTAGTCGGCCAGCAGGTCGATCCGGCGCTGGTGGCGGCCGCCCTCGAACTCGGTGCCGAGGAACGCGTCCGCGATGCGCTCGGCCTCCTCGACGGAGTGCATGCGGGCGCCGATGCCGGCCAGCTGCGCGTTGTTGTGCCGGCGCGCCAGCCTCGCCGTGTCCTCGTTCCAGGTCAGCGCGGCTCGGGCACCGGGCACCTTGTTCGCGGCGATCTGTTCACCGTTGCCTGAACCGCCGATGACGAGGCCGAGGCTGCCTTCGTCGGCGACCACGCGCGTCGCCGCCTCGACGCAGAACGGGGGGTAGTCGTCATTCGCGTCATAAGTGGCCGGACCGACGTCGATCACCTCGTGGCCGAGGTCGGTGAGCCGTTGGACGAAGTGGTTCTTGAGTTCGAGTCCGGCGTGATCGGAGCCAAGGTAAATTCGCACGTGAGCATTCTAATTCCGTATTTGTGAATCGGTGCACGGTGATTTGCCGGGCGGGCATTTGAAGATCTGATAGGCCGATTGACTTCGTCGCCCGCTCACTCGTACTATAGAGCTGAAGTATGTCCGGGGAACGGGCCTCTTCACCGCGTGGTCCGCACGCGGGCGTTACAGGTGTTCACGCCGCCGCTCGGGCCAGTGTTCCCGCAGGTCGAAGCGGGCGCGGATCAGGGCGGCCGGTAGTCGTGCCGCCTGCCGCAGGTGAACGGGTCACCTCCACTCGTCGGCCGCGGAGCGCCGTTCGACACCGGTTCCCGACCACTGGTTCAAGGTCAGTTGCGACGCCGGCGTTAAATCGAAGATGCTCTTTCATGACCGCGAAATTTCGTGACGTTGTCCGCGAAATTGCGCGGATCACGGATGTCCGGTTTTGGCTCAGTCGCCGGGCGCAGCCAACAGCTGAGGAGGAAAACATGAAGTGGGAAACTCCGGAGTACACGGTCGTCGAGGTGTGCGCTGAGGCCACCGGCTACTTCTACCGGGGCTGACAGCCGGGCGCCACGGCCCGTGTCGCTTGATTTCGAGTAGCCGCGGCAGACGGCTGAAGTCCGCGGCCGGGCTACGTCTGCGTTGGCGCAAGGCCCCGGGGCAACTTTCGCACCGGGGCCTTGTGTCGCACGCCGGAAAAGCGCGGTGCCTGGTCGCGCGTCGGCTCGTTTCTCCCTCCCCGGTGAACCCTGGTTGATCTGTTGAGGTGGTTCAGGTGTCTCTTGAATTTCTTCCGTTGATAGCGCTCGCCTTCGGCCTCAGTCTCGACAATTTCCGCTCGTCGATCGCCATCGGAACGATTCCGTTCGGTTGGCGCCGCGCCGTGCAGGTCGCGCTCGTCTTCGGGGTGTGGGACGCCGTGAGCCCGCTGCTGGGCGGGTTGATCGGGCACTTCCTGGGGGATTTCCTGGGCGACTGGGCCGACTACGTCGGAGCGGCCGCGCTGGGGCTGTACGGCGTGTACTTCATCGTCGGCGCGATCCGGCACCCGGAGCCGGACGAGGAAGACCTCGACCACCCGTGGGTGACGCTCTTCGGGATGCCGCTTTCGCTGAGCATCGACAACTTCGTCGCGGGCGCCGGTCTGGGCATCGCCGGGTTCTCCCTCATCGTCCCCATGGTGGCCTTCGGTGTGATGACCGTGATCATGTCGTTCGCCGGGCTCTTCGTCGGCAAGATGGCCGCCAAGGTCATCCGCGTTCGCGCCGACCTGCTCTGCGGCATCTCGCTGCTCGGCGCGGCGATCCTGTTGCCGCTCGTCTTCGACTGATCGGCGCCGCCCGGGAGGACACCGATGCCCGAGAATCCCGACACGCACGTCTACCGCACCTACGACCGGGTCCTGGAGGAGTCGCGGCCGGCTCGGCAGCGCAGCCACCCCACGGCGGGCGGCAACCCCAACGACTGGTGGCCGCACCGCATCGACCTGAAGACGTTGCACCGCAACGTTCCCGCCGACAGCCCGCTGGACGCGGACTTCGACTACGCCGAGCAGTTCAAGACGGTGGACCTCGACGAGCTGGCGCGGGACGTCGACGAGGTGCTCACGACCTCGCAGGACTGGTGGCCCGCCGACTTCGGGCACTACGGCCCGCTCGTGCTGCGCATGGCCTGGCACGCGGCCGGGACCTACCGCGTCAGCGACGGCCGCGGCGGGGCGAGTGCCGGGATGCAGCGTTTCGCTCCCCTCAACAGCTGGCCGGACAACCGCAACCTGGACAAGCCCCGCCGGCTGTTGTGGCCGGTCAAGAAGAAGTACGGGCGCCGGATCTCCTGGGCGGACCTGATGGTCTTCGCCGGCAACCGGGCCCTGGAGTCGATGGGCTTCAAGACGTTCGGCTTCGCCGGTGGCCGCACCGAGGTGTGGGAGCCCGACGAGACGTACTGGGGCCCGGAACGCAAGTGGCTGGCCGACGACCGGCACACCGGCCGCCGCGACCTCGACGAGCCGCTGGCGGCCAGCGACATGGGCCTGATCTACGTCGACCCGCAGGGCCCCGCCACCAACCCCGATCCCGTGCTCGCGGCCCGTGACATCCGCCAGACCTTCCGGCGGATGGGCCTCAACGACGAGGAGACGGTGGCGCTGATCGCCGGCGGCCACACGTTCGGCAAGACCCACGGGCTGCTGGACCCGGCCGTGCACCTCGGTCCCGACCCCGAGGCCGCGCCGCTCACGGCGATGGGCCTGGGCTGGGCCAACGAGCACGGCACCGGCAAGGGCCCGGACACCACGACCAGCGGGCTGGAGGGGATGTGGACCCGCACGCCCGTGACGTGGGACCACACCTTCTTCGAGACCCTGTTCGAGTACAAGTGGGACGTGGAGCTCAGCCCGGCCGGTCTGTGGCAGTGGATCCCGAGCGGTGGCCAGGGCGAGGGCACGATCCCGGACCCGTACGACCCGGACGAGAAGCACCACCCGGTCATGCTCACCACGGACCTGTCGTTGCAGGAGGACAAGGCCTACGAGCAGATCTCCCGGCGGTTCCTGGAGCACCCGGAGGAGTTCGAGGACGCGTTCGCGCGAGCCTGGTTCAAGCTGACGCACCTCGACCTGGGCCCGATCCAGCGGTACCTCGGGGCGCTCGTCCCGGCCGAACGGCTGATCTGGCAGGACCCGGTGCCGGAGCTGGACCACGAACTCGTGGATGGCGCCGACATCACGGCCCTCAAGCGTGAGCTCCTCGACTCCGGGCTGACGGTTTCGCAGCTCGTCGCCACGGCGTGGGCCTCGGCGTCGACCTACCGCAACAGCGACAAGCGCGGCGGGGCGAACGGCGCGCGAATCCGGCTCGAGCCGCAGCGTGGCTGGGCGGTCAACGAGCCCGAGCAGCTGGCTGACGTCCTGTCCGTGCTCGAGGCGATCCAGGAGCGGTTCAACGCCACCCAGCCGGCGGGCAAACGGATCTCCCTGGCCGACCTGATCGTGCTGGGCGGGTGTGCCGCGGTGGAACACGCCGCCGCGGCCGGCGGGCACGCCGTCGAGGTGCCGTTCCGGCCCGGGCGTACCGACGCGACCCAGGACTGGACCGACGTCGAGTGGTTCGCCGCGCTGGAACCCCAGGCCGACGGCTTCCGCAACTACCTCGGTGACGGCTTCTGGATGTCGCCCGAGCACCTGCTGGTGGACCGGGCCAATCTGCTGACCTTGACCGCGCCCGAGATGACCGTGCTGGTCGGCGGGCTGCGGGTGCTCGGGGCCAACCACCGGCGTTCCCCGCTGGGTGCGCTGACCTCGGCGCCCGGGACGTTGACCAACGACTTCTTCGCCAACTTGCTCGACCTGGGCACGGTGTGGGCCCCGAGGCCCAGCACGAACGTCTGGACGGTGGTCTACGAAGGCCGCGGCCGGGACACCGGCGAGCTGAAGTGGATCGCGAGCCGGGCCGACCTCATCTTCGGGTCGAACTCCGAGCTGAGGGCGCTCTCGGAGGTCTACGCGAGCGACGACGCCGGCGCGAAGTTCGTGCGCGACTTCGTGTCCGCGTGGGTGAAGGTCATGGAACTGGACCGGTTCGACCTGCGCTGAGGTCGACCGGGGCCGTCAGCCCCGGTACTTGTGCACGTCGCACGCGCAGTACATCAGCCGGCAGGTGAAGCACGCGGGCCGGTCGACGCACGCGATGCAGGTCCCGCAGTGCACCGGCTCGGTGTGCCGCGCGAGCTCGCCGGACTGGTAGGAATCCCCGCAGTTGAAGCACGGCAGACGCTCGATCTCGTTGTCCTGCTGGGGAATCGACGACTGGCTCATCACGTCACCTTTCGCTGTCTTCGCCTGAGCGGGGTGCGCGGCTTCCTGCGCGCGCGAAGGCGCCCGTCCGGTGATCGAGTTGCCTCGATCACCGGACGGGCGGAAGGGGGACTGTCGGGGAGTCACCCCGGGTCTCGCATCAGTGGTGCTTTCCGATCACAGGGAGAACGTGATCAGCGCGGCACCGTGACCCTGGCCGGACATGCCGGGGACGATGCCTTCGAGCCAGCCACCCCAGCCGACCGGAACCGAGATGTACTGCTTGCCATCCAGGGACCAGGTCGACGGGCTGCTGTGGTGCCCACTGCCGCACTGGAAGCTCCAGAGCTTCTCGCCGGTCTCGGCGTGCAGCGCCATGAACTCGCCCGACGGCGTGCCGGCGAACACGAGGTTGCCCTCGGTGCTCAGGGTCGAGGCGCACATCGGGAAGGGGAGCCGGTAGCGCCACTTCTCTTCACCGTGGGAGTCGAACGCGCTGACCGAACCGGCCATGTTGTCGACGTCGACCTCCACGGCGGCACCCCAGTAGGGCATGCCTTCCTTGAACTCACGACGACGCCGGGTGGCCGTGGCGCCCACGTCGGCGACCGGAACGTAGAACAGGTCGTGGTTCGGGTTGTACGAGGCGTGCGTCCACTCCTTGGCACCGGCGGGACCGGGGTAGAAGTGGCAGGGTTCGCCTTCCTTGTCCGGGTACTTGCGCGGGGTCACCTTGCCGTCGCGGGTGATCACGCCCCAGTCGATGCGGTCGACGAACGGCGTCACGTGCTGCAGCTCGCCGTTGGTGCGGTCGAGGACGAACATGTACCCGTTCTTGTCGAAGTGGGCCAGCAGCTTCTTGCCGTCCCGCTCGAAGAGGGTCATCTCCATCGTGGAGTCGTAGTCCCACAGGTCGTGCGGCGTGAACTGGTAGTGCCACTTGATCTCGCCCGTGTCGACGTCCAGCGCGACCACGCTGTCGGTGTAGAGGTTGTCGCCCTCGCGGACCTCACCGTCGAAGTCGGGAGCCGGGTTGCCGGTGCCCGCGTAGTAGAGGTTCAGCTCCGGGTCGAACGTGCCGGTCACCCAGTGGTTCGCACCGCCGCGCTGCCAGGCCTCGCCGTCGGCGGGCCAGGTCTCGGAGCCGGGCTCACCCGGCTTCGGCACGGTGTAGGTGCGCCAGCGCCGCTCGCCGGTCTCCAGGTCCCAGCAGTCGATGTGACCGCGGACGCCGTACTCGCCGCCGGCGGAACCGGTGATGAGGGTGTCCTTGACGACGAGCGGGGCGATGGAAGCGCTCTCTCCCGCGCGGACGTCGCCGATGGTCTTCTGCCAGACCTTCTGCCCGTTGGTGGCGTCGAGCGCCACCAGCTGGGCGTTCTGGGTCACCATGTAGACCTTGCCGTTGGCCACCGCGCAGCCGCGGTTCACGTTGGCACAGCAGAGGGTCACGTCGATCGGGATCGCGTGCTTGTAGCGCCACAGCTGCTCGCCGGTCCGCGCGTCGAGCGCCCAGAGCCAGCCGTCCCAGCCGGTGACGAACATGACGCCGTCGATCATCAGCGGGCTGGCCTCGAAGGCGTAGGTCGAGGTCGAAGCGATCATGCCCGTGGCGCTCGCCTGGTGGATCCAGGCGACCTTCAGGTTCTTGACGGTGTCGACGTTGATCTGGTCGAGCAGGCTGTGCCGCTGGCCGTCGTAGGCGCCGTAGTAGGTGATCCAGTTGTGGGACTCGTTGCGCGCGTCGAGGATGCGCTCGTAGTTGACGCCGCGCGTCACGTCCGGCGCGCTGTGCGGCAGGTTGGAGAGCTTGTTGTGGTTGAACGCCTTGCCGGCGTCGATGTATTCGAGAGTCATGGCGGGGTTCTGCCTTTCTACGGCCGCGGCTGGGCGGGTCGGTCGAGCTTGGCTTCCGGCGGGACCTCACCGGACACGACGATGGCGCCCTGCAGGCCACGACCCTCGTCGTTGCCGGCCGGCGAGCCGTACCAGTAGCAGCCCGGGCCATCCAGCTCGAGCGTCGCGCTGCCCTTCGAGTGGTTCAGCAGGCCGATGAACTGCCGGTCGCCGTTGCTGGGCAGCAGGCAGGCGTGGGTGTTCTTGTCGTCGTTGATGATCGTCAGCTCGAGGATCCCGCCGTGCGGCATGATCACGACCCCCGGCTCCCACGTCATCGCGTCCTCCGGAATCCGGATGGTCGCTTCCATCGTCCCGTCCGGCCGCTCGGTCGCCTTTCCGATCGAGCCGGTGCCGAGCACGGCGCCGATGGTGGCCTTGTTCTGTCCGCTGAGCTCGGCCAGCAGATCTTCGCGATCCTGGGTAGCCGTCATCGGACTTCACCTCCTCGTCAGCAAAAATGAAACTTCTGACAGAATTCGCGGAATTCACTTGCGCGCGAAAGCGCCGGCGCGCCGGCGACCGAATCGCGTACTTCCCAAGTGCCACATCACAAGTGGACCCGGTGTGGCGGTTGCGGGCGTTCGCCGAGCTCGTGTTCCGCGGCTGCTCGACCGCTGTTTTCCTTGCCTGCAACGAGATTGAACTCTACCGCCGCGCAAGGGGTTCCGATATGCGTTGCCACAGATCGGCCAGACCCCGCCGTTCTCCCGACCGGAGGTACCGTTCGTGCACCGGCTCGTTGCCGCCGGGCCAACGGTGGTCCACCACAGGGGAAACTTCGCCGGGCCACCAAGGGCCGTCAGATCTCCAGCGCACGGCGCACCGCGGGCGTGTTTCGCCGGGAAACCGGCACCATCGTTTTCGCCTGGTCGTCCATGACGAGGAACAACTCGCCCTTGTACCGGCGCTCGACTTCCCTGATGCGGCTGAGGTTCACCACGTACTGCCGGTGCACCCGAAGGAATCCGGAATCGCCCAGTTCGGTCTCGAGCTTGTCGAGCCCGGGCGAGGCGGAACGCAGCCGACCCTGGTCGGTGGACAGCCACACGTCGCTGCCGTCCGACTGCGCGAACGAGACTTCGGGCAGCCGCAGCAGAACTATGCGGTTCTCGCGCGTGGCGACCATCCGGTGCGGCTGCGCGCGAAGCGGGCTGTCGCCGCCGGCGCGGGGCAAGGGTTCACCCTCCGACACCCCGAACGAGACCAGGGTGCCGACCAGGTGCCCGGACAGGAAAACCGGCCGGATGCTGATCGAGGTCGGCTCGCTGGAGAGCCGGGTGAAGATCTGCGTCGAACCGGTCCAGTCACGGTTGCGCGCGGCTTGCTTGGCGGCGTAACGGGTGGCCTGGATGAACTCCGGCAGCTCCGGCTTCCACCGCACCGCGGGATCGGGCGCCGGCGTGGAGCCCGGGATGCCGAGGAGCACGCCCGCCGTGTCGTCGGCGAGCACCACCCGGCCCGCGGGGTCGACGGCCGCGAGTGCCGCGACCGGGCGTGACCTGGCGTGGTTGAAGGCGGCCATCAGTTCGGCCCCGTCGTCCTGGGCGCGCTTGCGCAGGATGCGCTGCGTCATCGTGGCGGCGTTGCCGAGCCAGGTTCCCGTCGCCGCGGGGGGCTCGCTGCGCCAGCACGAGATGTTGAGGACGGCGACCGGTTCCCTGGTCACGACATCGCGGACGGCCACTCCCGCGCAGGTCCAGTCGTGGAAGGCCTGGCACCAGTGCTCGGCGCCGCGGATCAGCACGGGGGTGTAGGACATCAGCGCGGTACCCATGCCGTTCGTGCCGGTGGCACCTTCGGCCCAGCAGAACCACGGCGCCAGGTTGGCCTCGGCGGCCACGCTGCGTGTCGCCTGGTCACCCCACTGGGCCAGGACCCGGCCGGAGGCGTCGGTGATGGTCACGACCCCGCCGACGTTGCTGACCTCGCGGGCAAGGGAGGCGGCGCGGAAGCCGAGCTCGGCGATGACGACGTCGTGCTCCAGCGCGTGGTCGACTTCGGCGACGGCCACGGGGGCTTCGGTGAGGTACGGGTCGACCCGGTACTGGTCGCGACAGCGCTGCCAGGAAATCGCTATCTCGGGCCGCACGCCGCGCAGGTCGTCCTCGCCCCGCACGAACCGCTCCCACGCTCCGTGCACGGTGGCGTCGGCGCTGCTGCGGGAGGTCGGGTCGAGCCGGCGTACCTGTGTCATCTGAGACCGCCTTTGGTCTGGTGCCGCCGCGTCGCTTCGCCGCCGAGGCAAGCTAAACTCTTCGCCGATCGGAGGGCAAGCGGCCTGTGCTGACGGTGGGCGAATGACGGACGAACGGTCGTGCGTCGGCGATTATCGGTGGCCATCCGCGCACCAACGGTCACCCGGTTCAGCCGTCGATGATCGTCGTTCCGCATTTGGAACAAGATCATTTGTGACCGGCGCACTCCGGGTGTGCGACGCATTGCTTTGTGGTTTTCCATAAACGCCCTTCACGGGTCGGACGGTGGTCCGGGATTCCCCGCTGACCAGGGGCAACCAATGCGCTCCGGGTGGTCGGACCGGCCAATTGATGTTGTGCCACATGGGGTTTCGGCCTCGTCGAGGCTGCCCGCTTTGCCGGTTCTTCGGGCGGATTGCGCCGTTGATCCGGCGTCGCCGAGGTGTTCGTGTTATGTCTACAGCTAAGTGGCTGAACGACGCGAAGCTGTCTTGAAATGCTTGCGCGCCGGAGTTAGTTTGTAACTTCCGTCACTGCCCGGTGGTCCGCTCTGGCCCCGGCGTGCCTGGCGACAAGGAGGTCGCGGATGACCGGGAGAGTGCCGCCGCTGGCGATCGCGCCGAGCCGGCCGAGCGGACGTGATCACGTGACGGATGGCTCGCTGGTGACCACCTCGTCGGCGAAGGAGGTCGCGCGCGCCTGGGAGAGTTTTGCCGCGGGCGAAGACATCGAAACGGGGGTCCGGCCCGAGATCCTCGCGTCGTGGTATCGGTGCCGTGATCGGTACGAGGTGGACCGCCGGCTGGACGTCGCGCCGGGTGCGCGGGGTGACGACTCGCCGCGCATCGACAACGGCGTGATCTTCACGGCGCTCGGCGGTCTCGGTGCGTTGGCCGGTCAGGAAGTGGAACGCGACGGCGCCATCGTCACCGTGACGGACGGCGACGGGCGCGTGCTGGGGGCCTGGGGTGACCCGTCGGCACTGCGGCGGGCCGAGCTGCACAACCTCGCGCCGTGGTCTTCGTGGTCGGAGTCGTGCACCGGCACCAACGGGATGGGCACCTCGCTCGAGGTGTCCGGCCCGGTGACGGTGACCGGGCCGGAGCACTGGTGCGAAGCGTTCCACCAGTGGGCCTGCGCGGGCATTTCCATCCGCGACGTGGTGACCGGGGCGCCCGTCGCGTCGATCAACATCTCGCGGTGGAACGCGTCGCTGTCCAAGCTCGTGCCGGCGTGGCTGACGAAAGCCGTCGCGTGCGTCGAGCAGGAGATCTACCGGCGAGCCGTCTACGAAGCGGACAAGGTGATCTCCGAGTTCAACAAGAAGTGCGCCCAGGCCGGCGGCGCGTTCATGGCGATGGACCGCGGCGGGAACGTGATCACCGCGAACGAGGCGGCCGTCGCGTTGCTCGGGCTGGCCGGCGAAACCCCCATCGTCACGGGGGCGATCGAACCGGCGCAACGCTGGATGCCCGAAATCGCGGGGCTGCCGGAAGTGTTGCGGTGGGCCAAGGATCGCGCGCAGACCAGTACACAGTGGAGCGGGTTCGCCTACCTGCCGGTGAGCCCGGGCGAGGAGGCGACGCCGTTGACCATGCGGCCGGTCGTCGACTCGAACCACGTGGTGGGCATGCTGTGCGTGTTCGGGGTGCAGGAAGGCGAGCCGTACGAGGGCACCACGGAATCGGACGTCGGCCCCTTGCCCCGGCGCGTGATCGGGATGCGCAACGACCGGCTGGTCCTGCTGGCCCCGTCGGAGATCCGCTACGCCGAGGCCGACCGGAACATCGTCTGGCTGGTCACGGAACGGGGACGGATCCAGGCGGCGACCCGCGGGCTGGAGAACGTCGAGAAGTTGCTGATGCCCTACGGGTTCAGCCGCGTGCACCGGCGGTTCCTGGTGAACCTGCGCCGGGTGGCGGAGCTGGAGCGGGGCATCAAGGGCGAGCTCTTCCTGATTATGGATTCCCGCTCGCACGAGTTCGTTCCCGTTTCCCGCCGCCACGCGCCGGAGCTGCGGCGGCTGCTCGGCGTCTGACCACGAGGGGGATCACAGCCGGGCGGAAAACGCTTCCGCCCGGCGGCGTAGTGCTTCCACGGCGTGCGCCGGATCGTCGGTGGCGTAGACGGCCGAGCCGGCCACGAAGCAGTCGACGCCGGCCTGGGCCGCCTGTTCGATCGTGTCGGCGTTGATGCCGCCGTCGATCTCCACGATCAGGTTCAGGTGGCCGGTGTCGACCATCCTGCGCGCCGTGCGCACCTTGTCGAGCACGTCGGCGATGAACTTCTGGCCGCCGAACCCGGGTTCCACGGACATCACCAGCAGGGTGTCGTAGTGCTTGAGCACGTCGACGTAGGGCTCCAGCGGGGTGTTCGGCTTGATCGCCAGCCCCGCCTTCGACCCCGCGGCGCGCAGGTCCTTCGCCAGCTTCGCCGGATCGTCGGCGGCCTCGACGTGCACGGTCACGTTGTAGGAACCCGCTTCCGCGTAACCGATCGCCCAGTGGTCCGGGTTCTCGATCATCAGGTGGCAGTCGAGCGGTAGGTCCGTGGTGGCCAGGAGCGACTGCACGACCGGCAGGCCCAAGGTCAGGTTCGGCACGAAATGCGCGTCCATCACGTCCACGTGCAGCCAGTCGGCTCCGCGGCCGGGTTTTCCTTGCACGGCAGCCACTTCGTCGGCGAGCCGGGCGAAGTCGGCGGAGAGGATGGACGGCGCGATCAATGGCTGGTTCGACACACCGTCGAGCGTAAAGCAGGGGGGTCGATGGGTGGGTATTTGTTGTGCGCATTGGGGGATTGTGTTTTTGCATGTGGTGGGGTGTTGCTGGTTTTCGGGTGGGTGGGG
>NZ_JBSGDT010000062.1:0-21245 GCF_053602515.1 Amycolatopsis sp. NPDC004368
AGCTGGGCACGGTCTCGACCTCACAAGCGTCCTCGGTGGTTTGCCTGAAGCGTCGCACCCGCGGCTGCCCGTGCCGAACCGATGTCCGGATCTGTGGGAACCCGGTCGGTTTTCGCTCTGCAGCACAGTCCACCACTCCCGGAAGACTGGTCGGCGAGCTCGATGTCGTCGTGGAGCAGCGAAGGTGGGAACAGGTCGTGAAGTTCGCAGTAATCGGCGGGACCGGGCTGATCGGGTCGCAAGTGGTGGAGGACTTGAGGGCGGCAGGGCACGACGCCGTGCCGCATTCGAGGTCCACCGGGGTCGACACCATCACCGGAGAGGGTGTGGAGGAGTCACTGGTCGGCGCTGACGTGGTCGTCGACCTGACCAATTCCCCGACCTTCGACGCGGCCTCGCTCGCGTTCTTCCAGACCTCGACGGGCAACCTCTTGGCCGCGGCCGAGAAGGCCGGCATCGGGCACTTCGTCATCCTGTCGATCGTCGGCGTCGATCAGGTACCGGGGCTTGACTACTATCGCGCCAAGACGCTGCAGGAGGATCTGCTCAAAGCTGGTCCGGTTCCGTATTCCATCGTCCGGGCTACCCAGTTCATGGAGTTCATCGACTCGGTTCTGTCTTGGACCGCCGACGAAAACACCGTCCGCCTGCCGGTGACACCGCTGCAGCCCGTCGCAGCGGCTGATGTTGCCGCCACCGTCGCGGAGGTCGCCGCCGGCGCGCCTCTGAACGGAACCCTCGACCTGGGCGGCCCGGACACCTACCCGCTGAACGAGTTGGGTCGCATCACCCTTGCCGCCAAAGGTGACCGCCGCACGGTGACGGTCGACGACAACGCAGGCATATTCAGCGCCGTAACGGACGCCGTCCTCACCACCAAGGACGGGGCCCGCATCGCTCCCACTCGCTACGCGGACTGGCTGAAGTAGTCCAGCGGGAAGCAGTCGCAACTGAGGCCGGCCCCGGCGCCCAGCTCGGGGTTGTGTTCGCCGGTCGGAGCCCCTGAGTGGTCAGCCCTGCTAGAATACGAACAGTTCTGTTCGATTAAGCAGTTCCGGTGAGGGGTCTGTGCCGTGGTGACGCGGGTGCGCAAGACGAAGTCGGTGGACCGGATCCTGGATGCTGCCGCCGAGTTGTTCTACCTGCACGGGCTGCGGGGGGTCGGCGTCGAACAGGTCATCGAGCGGTCCGGGGTTGCCAAGTCGACTTTGTACGTCCACTTCCGCACGAAGGAGGACCTCGTCGCGGCGTATTTGCGGCGGACCGACGAGTCGTGGCGCGCGCGCCTGCGTGCCGCCGCGGAGGCAGCCGGCCCGGCGGCGGCCGACCAACTGGTTGGGGTTTTCGACGCGCTGCTCGACGCGTTCGACCGGCACGGCTTCTTCGGCTGCCCGTTCATCAGCGCCGCCGTCGAGACCACTTTGGATTCCGAGGCGCGGGCGATCACCATCCAGCACACCGAACGGCGGCAGGCGTGGCTCGCCGAGCTGTGCGAGCAAGCGGGCGCGCCGGACGCGCACGGGCTGGCGCAGCAGATCGGCCTGCTCATCGACGGCGCGCTCGCTTCCGGGCGGCTGCTGCAGGACCAGACCGTCGTCGACGGGGCGAAGGCTGCGGCCGGGCGCCTCATCGGAAGCCATCTCGCCGCCGACCAGCCGACCGCAGTCATCTGACAGATCCGTGCGCCTCGGTGCCCCGGCACGCGGTGAGCCGCATCAACTCACCGCGAAAGGGCCACCGTCATGCCGTTCGTCGACGTCAAGCTCGTCGAGGGTTGTTCCACCGAGGAGGAGAAGCACGCGCTGGCCGCGGCTCTCACCGACGTGATGGTGAAGCCCGAGGGATCTGAAGCCTTCCGTGCGTTGGGTCTTGATCGAGGAACTGCGCACCGACGGCTGGCACGTGGGGGGCGCCCCGTCCGTGGCGCCGCGTCGCTCCTGGGCAACGGCTCGCCGGTGACGCTTGAAACCGGCGTTCCGGTGACGAAGTGCCACTGTGGAGACCTCGGTCACAGTTGGGCTTAATCGAACGTACTCGTCTGTTCGATTAAGCAAGGGATATGGAGCCGGCGGAAGCGCTCCGGACGTCGGACATCGAGCAGGAGCGAGACTTCAATGCGAGCGGTCGTACTTGAGGAATTCGGGAAACCCTTGCAGTTGCGGGAGATGCGCAACCCCGAACCGGGGCCGGGACAGGTTCTGGTGCACGTCAAGGCCAGCGGCGTCAACCCGTTGGACTTGAAGATCGCGGCGGGACAGGCCGCGCACGCCCAGCGGGAGTTGCCGGCGGTGCCGGGAATGGACCTGGCCGGCGTGGTCGGCCGGGTGGGGGAAGGCGTCACCGGGTTCGTGCCCGGTGACGAGGTCTACGGCCTCACCGGCGGGGTCGGGAAGCTTCAGGGTTCTCTCTCTCGCCGAGGCCGTCGCCGTGGACGCGATGCTGCTGGCGCACAAGCCGCGATCACTGAGCTTCCGCGAAGCGGCGGTGCTGCCGCTGGTCGTCATCACTGCCTGGGAAGGGTTGGTCGACCGGGCGCGGGTCGCGGCGGGGCACAAGGTGCTCGTGCACGGCGGTGCGGGCGGTGTCGGGCACGTCGCCATCCAGATCGCACGGGCGCGCGGCGCCGAGGTCTTCGCCACCGGCGCCCCGCACAAGCTCGCCTCGATCGAAGCGCTGGGCGCCGCGGGGATCGACTACCGGACGCCGGTTGACGAATACGTCGAGAAGTACACCGACGGCGAAGGCTTCGACATCGTCTACGACACCGTCGGTGGTCCTGTGCTCGACGCGTCCTTCGCCGCGGCGCGCTACTACACCGGCCATGTGGTCAGCTCGCTCGGCTGGGGCACGCATCCGCTGGCACCGTTGTCATTCCGTGGCGCCACCTACTCAGGGGTGTTCACGCTCCTGCCGATGCTCACCGGGCGCGGCCGGGGCCACCACGGCGACATTGCGGAGGCCGCCGCCGCGCTCGTCGACCACGGCGAGCTCACGCCGCTGGTGGACCCGCGGCGGTTCACGCTCGACACCGTCGCAGACGCCCACGCGCTGGTCCAGAGCGGCGCTGCGGCGGGCAAAGTCGTCGTCGACGTCGCCTGATCCGCCGGAGGTGGCCGCCTGGCGGTGAGCGTTCGCGCAGCGCAGCGGTGGTAGATCCGGCTGGTGCGGTGTATGCACTGCCATCTTGCGCCGGCAGTGCATACACCGCACCCGGCCGCGAACGCGAACGTCCACTTCGGTTACCTTAGGTCCCGCCGAGGCCCGTGCGGATCTCCGCTTTGCGGCGCGCCCCTTTCGCTTTGACCTTGAGCGTGTCCGAGACGCTGTCCGGCGCGATCACGCCGGCGATACCGACGGGCGCCGGTCAGCAGTCTGGCGTCGGGCCAGGATCGGGTGCGCATCAGCGGCACGCGGGGCAGTGCACCCGGCGACCAGCTGAAGGTGGCCCTGAACTACGACGGCGGCTACCGCAACACGATGACCCTGGTGATCACCGGCACCCGGATCGAGGAGAAGGCCGCGTGGGCCGAGCAGCAGTTGTTCGAGCTGCTCGGCGGCAAGGAACAGTTCGCCGAGTCCGATGTGGCCCTGCTGCGCTTCGACCACCCGGACGCACCCGTGAACGCCGAAGCCACGGCCTACCTGAGAATCACGGTCAAGGACCCGGACGCGGCCAAAGTGGGCCGGCACTTCTCCAACGCCACCGTGGAACTGGCGCTGGGCAGCTTCCCCGGCTTCCACACCACGACCCCGCCGTCCGCAGGGAGCAACTTCGGCGTCTACTGGCCGACGCTGATTCCGGCGGCCGAAGTCCAGCACCGCGTCACCCTGCCGGACGGCACCCTGCGCGTGATCCCGCACCCACAGCCCGGCCCGCTGGCCGGCCGGACGCGCCCCACCGCGGCGAATCCCGCCGTGTCCCAGCCGCCGGTGTTCGCCGGCCCGATCCGGCGCGTGGCCTTGGGCGACGTGGCGGGCGCGCGCTCCGGTGACAAGGGCGGCAACGCCAACGTCGGCCTCTGGACCCGGACCGACGCGGAGTACGACTGGCTCCGGCACTACCTCGACGAAGACCGATTCCGGGCACTGCTGCCCGAAGCGGCCGCCCTCGAAATTCGGCGCTACGACTTGCCCAACCTGCGCGCGCTCAACTTCGTGGTGGTCGGTCTCCTCGGCGAGGGCGTGGCCGCGTCGGCCCGTCCCGATCCGCAGGCAAAAGGTCTCGGCGAGTACCTGCGCAGCCGGACCGTCGAAGCCCCGGAAGAGGTTCTCCGCCGGCCGCCGGCCGAGGCGCGCTCGGCTGGTCTCCCGGGTGAGGCGAACGGCCCGACCGGCGTGGAGGCCGGGACCCGGCACGGAATCGACGACGAGCGGTTCGGCGTGATGATCGATGGCGGCCGGGCGCGAACGGGTCGTCGCTGAACAGGCGGCGGGTCACGCCTCTGGCCAAGTAGTCCGCAGACCCCGCGCGGCTGATCGACGCTGGGACTACGCGGGCGAGCATCGGAGCGTGGAAAAGGCGATCGCGCCCGTCGGCAGGCGGGTGCGATCGCACGGCGGCTGTCGGGTCAGCCGGCCGCAGGGCCGCTGGGGGAGAGGGCGACGACGATCTTGCCGACCTGGCCATTGCTTTCCAAGTAGCGGTGCGCCTCGGCGAAGTCCTCCAGCGGGAAGACCTTGTCGATGACAGGAACGAGGTCGCCATCGGTGATGCCCTTGCGGATGTGGTCGACGGCGGCGGCCAGGCGGCGCCGGTCGGTCGGTCGGTCGCGAGTTCCATCACGCCGAAGCCGCGCACGGTGAGCCGCTTGAGCAGCAGCTCCAGCACGTTCACGGTGGCCGGGGCGAAGTCGAGTGCGCCGTAGATGACGACGGTCGCACCCGGGGCGGCGGCCGAGATCAACGCGGGGAGGGTGGCGCCACCGACGGAGTCGAAGACGACCGGCGCGCCGCGGCCGTCGGTCAGTTCCTGGACGCGGGCGACGACGTCTTCCTCGGTGGTGGCAATGACCACGTCGGCACCGGCGTCCAGCAGTTGCTGCCGCTTCGCGCTGGTGCGGGTGAGCGCGACGGCTTTCGCGCCCTCCCGCTTGGCCAGCTGGATGGCCGCGAGGCCGACGCTGCTGGATGCGGCGGAGATCACCACGGTGTCACCGGGTTGCGTGTGCGCGATGTCGACGAGGCCGCCGTACGCAGTGATGTACTGCATCCACGCCGAGGCCGCCTGCTCGAAGGAAAGCTCTTCCGGGTGTGCCACGACTACGTTCGCGGGCGCGCGGACCTGTTCCCCGTGCATCGGGTACTCGAGCAGGTCGAAGCCCGGCACCACGCTGACGGCCTGGCCGACGTGGAACTCGGTGACGCCGTCACCGACGGCCGCGACCACGCCGCCGACCTCGAAGCCCAAACCAGAGGGCAGGGCCGGGGCGACACCGTACTGTCCTCGGCGGAACAGCGAATCCGCGCGGTTGAGCCCCCACGCGCGGGCCTCGATCAGGACCTCACCGGCCCGCGGCGTCGGGTCGGGAACCTCTTCGAGCTTCAACACTTCGGGGCCGCCGAGTTCGTGGAAGCGGACGGTTCGGTTCACGGTGTTTCTCCTCGGGAATAGGGGCGGCCGGGTATCCGGGCGAGCCTGAGGCGGGAGAGGCCGATGCGCACGAACGGCATCGTGCTGGTCCCCCGCCCGCGAACCCTCGCCCGATTATGTCGTTCGACACAGGACAGAGTGCAACCCAATATGTCGTCCGTCATACAGGTAATAGCGCTACACTCTCCTCATGGCTCGACGTTCAGACACCAAGCAGCGGATGGTCGGGGCTGCCCGCCAGCTGATCCGCGAACACGGGTTCCACTCCATGGCGCTGTCCGACGTGGTCGAGCGCAGCGCGTCCCCCCGCGGGTCGGTCTACTACCACTTCCCCCAGGGCAAGGTGCAGATGGCCGCCGAGGCGGCCGAGGCTCACACGCGTGAGCAGGTCGACCTGATCACCGCGCTCGCAGGGGAGGCGTCCGCGCCTGAGGACCTGGTCCGGGCCTACGTCGAGGCGGCTCGCGAAGGGATGCTGACCAGCGATTACGGTCGTGGGTGCACCATTGCGCCCCTCGTGCTCGAGGTCGGCCAGGCTTCGGAAGAGCTCGGTGCTGCCAGTCGGCGCGCGTTTCTCCTCATGGTCGAGACCATGGCGCTTCGGTTGGTGGTGCTCGGCGCCGATCCCGCCGACGCCCACGAGCTGGCCCACGCCACGGTCGCGGGGGTCGAGGGAGCGATGGTCACCTCGCGGGCCCTGCGCAGCCCCGAGCCGTTCGACGCGGTCCGCGACACCGTGGCCGACCGCGCTCGAATGCTCGCGGCCGCCCGCGGCTGATCGCCAGGGTCGGCTTCATCACTCGAAAGATGCCTTCAAATTATGTCGCTCAGTATATATAGCTGCTAGCCTTCGTGGAGGCACACCGATACGTTCGCCGACCGACAGTCGCCGGAACGGCTTCGACACCCCCGTCCGGCGCGGTCCACAGAGGACTGACGCGCCATCCGGTCGTCCAGTGGGAACCCAGCCGGACGGTCGCCTGCTCGCTGCGGTGTGTTCTCTGCCGTCCGATCAGCAACAACTCAGCAAGCAGGAGATTTTGAGATGTCTTCGATCCTCATCACCGGCGCGTCACAGGGCATCGGCCGGGCCATGGCGCTGGAACTGGCCGAGCGCGGTCACCGGGTGATCGGCACCGCGCGCAACCCGGACAACCTGGCCGACCTGCCCATCGCCGAGCGGTTGCGGCTGGACGTGACCGATCAGTCCAGTGTGGACGCCGCGCTCGCCGCGGCCGGCGAGATCGACGTCGTGATCAACAACGCCGGCGAGACCATGCGTGCTCCCCTGGAGAGTGTGCCTGTGTCCGAGGTGGCCCGCCTGTTCGACTTGAACACGCTGGGCGCGCTGCGGGTCGTGCAGGCCGCTCTGCCCGGCATGCGCGAGCGCGGGTCCGGCCACCTGGTGTTCCTGTCCAGCATCCAGGGCCGGATGGTGCTGCCGATCATCGGCCCGTACGGCATGAGCAAGTGGGCGGTCGAAGCCATGGCCGAAGTGCTCGCGATCGAGGCCGGGCACTTCGGTGTGAAGGTCAGCTTGATCCAGCCTGGTGTGGTGGCCACGAACGGTGGCGCCAAGGCGAAGCTGTACCGCTCCGAAGACGACCCGTACGGTCCGCTGTTCGACGAGCTGGTGAAGACCCGCGGCGAGGTCGTGACCCCGGAGGAAGTCGCCTCGATCGTGGCCGACACGATCGAGCAGGACAACCCGTCACTGCGCGTGCCGGCCGGGGCGAGCGCGGTCAAGCTCCTGGCGCAGCGCAAGAAGACGCCCGAAGACGAAGTCTTTTTCCCCTTCGACATCAACTGGTGAAAGGCTTTTCTCCCGTGGATGGGATTCCGAAGGCGCTGGTCCTGGGTGGTGGAGGACCCGTCGGTGCCTCGTGGGAGGCCGCGCTGCTCCTCGAGCTCACCGCCGCGGGATTTTCGGCCGCCGAGTGCGAGGTCGTGGTGGGCACGTCGGCCGGCGCGCTCGTCGGCGCCTGGCTGACGATGCGGCCCGACGGTCTCGCGGGGCTGCCCGATCTGATGCGCGAACGGGCGGCCTGGCACGCGGAGCGCGCAGCGGGCGGTCGCAGCGACCGCGACAAGCTCAGACACCTGCTGAGCGAGAAGCCCGGTGCCGGCGGGTCTTCCATGCTGGCGCTCGCGAAGGCCGCGGTCGAGGCGGAGTCGCCACTGTCGGCCGCCGAAGCCGAAGATCTGTGGAGGTTCGGCGCACCCGGGGGTTCGTGGCCGCGAAACCTGGCGATGGTGAGCGTGGACGTCGGCACCGGTGATGCGCGCACGTGGTCGGCCACCGACCGCCTCCCGGTCGCGTTGGGCATCGCGTGCTCCACCGCGGCTCCGGGGGTCGCACCGGCCGTCGACATGGGCGGGGGGCAAAGTTCTGATCGTGGCCTGCCGGCCGATGGACGACATCGCGCGCGAGGAAGCCTTCCTCACCGAGCACGGCTTCGACGTGCAGGTGCTCGTCTCGGAGTCCTACTACCAGCAGCCGTCCGACTTGCTCGACGCGCGGTTCATCGACGTGGCGACGGAAGCGGCCGCGCAGCAGGCGCGCGAGGTTGCGGAGGGCCTGACCAGATGGTGGAACGAGCAGTAGCAGTCCGGCGGGGCGAATCCGCGACCTGTCCGAACCTTCCCGAGGAGCACCAGATGCGCAGAGGTACTCGCCTGGCCCGGATCGTCGCCGCCGCGACCGCGCTGGCCGCCGGTGCCGTGTTCGCCGCGGTGCCGTCGTCGGCGGCGACGCAGCAGTCAGGGCACTCGCAGCAGTCAGGGCACTCGCAACAGACAGGGCCCGAGCTACCGGCGGCGCACGGCCAACCGGCACGGCACCAGCGGCCGGTACCGGCAAAGCCGACGATCGTGCTGGTGCACGGGGCGTTCGCCGACACGTCGAGCTGGAACGGCGAGATCACCCGGCTCGAACAGCGTGGTTACCCCGTGATCGCCGCCGCCACTCCGCTGCGCGGAGTCGCGTCCGACGCGGCCTACGTCAGGGCTCTGGTCGACAGCGTCGGTGGTCCGGTCGTGCTGGTCGCGCACTCGTACGGCGGTTCGGTGATCACCGCCGCGGCGCGGAACGACCCCCGGGTGCGGGCGTTGGTCTACATCGCGAGCTTTCTCCCGGATCAGGGCGAGAACGCGCTGGACATCACGAAGAAGTTCCCGGGCAGCACCCTCAGCGCGTCCTTGCGGCAGGTCACCCTTCCCGACGGCGAGACCGACCTCTACGTGCGGCAGGACCTCTTCCCGGCGTTGTTCGCCGCCGACATCCCGCTGGCACAGGCCCGGCAGATGGCCGCCGGGCAGCGTCCCGTCACGGCGTCGGCGGTCAGCGAGGTGTCGGGTGTGCCCGCGTGGAAGGACGTACCGGTGTGGGACCTGATCCCGACGGCGGACAACAGCATCCCGTTCGCCGCGCAGGAATTCATGGCCGAGCGCGCACACGCGCACACGGTCGTGGTGCCAGGCGCCGCGCACGACGTGTACGTGTCACAGCCCGGCAAGGTCACGGACCTCATCGTCAGCGCCGCCGACGCGACGAGCAAGTGACTCGGAGCGCGAGGCAGCCCTGGTCTCCTCGGCCGGGGTCGCCCCGCGCGCCCGGCACAGCCGGGTAAGGCCAGTGCCTGAGGCGGCGGCTGCCCTGATGCCAGTCTTCGTGCTTGTCGACGTGCGACTCGTACGAGGCCGTACACCCGCAACTGCGGGCGCTCGCGCAGGCCGTCCGGCGGGTCGACGTGCAGGATCGGGGTACCGACGTCCCTGCCGGTCAACGCGCGGGCGGCGTCCGTTTCGGCACGGCTCTGCGCGTCCCACGACTCGTCGAACAGCGCGTCGGCGTCATCGCGCCAGGGCTGGATGTCGAAGATGTGGGACCGAACGACTTCTGCAACGACTTCGACGTCAGCCAGGCGAACTGGCACACCGGATCGAGGGAGAAGTGAAGATCGGTGTCGGGTACGCCTTGCTCCTCCCTCCGCGGTTGAAGATGTTGACGAAGCCGATATTACGTCGTCTGACATACCTACACAGATGCGAAATCGGAGCACCTCGCTGTCCTTTGTTCCGGCTCCCCGTACCCGCGACGCGGTTCACCGACCGCCGGTGGATGCCGAGTACTACCTCGACCAAATCGGCGGAGCAGGGACCGGGTCTGCCGGCCGCGGCCGGCCGGAGCGCACCCGCGGACGCTGTTCCGCATTGTCCTGACTGGACTCTTGGTCTTCTGGTCAAGTACACCACGAGTGTGTACCGCTGGGTGGAGCTGATCGTCCGGGGAGCGCTCGCCAAGGCGCCGCGCGCCCTGCCGGAGCCCGATCCGCTCGTCGACCCTCTTGAAGGGCCTCGACGAGATGGCGACCGGCTTCGCGCAGCGTTACGCTGTCACGTTGCGCAGCGAGCGCACCGGATCCGGCGGCAGGCCGCGGAGGTACTTGCGCCACGGGCGAGGTGCCTCGTCCGGGGGTGGTGCACTGCTCTGGCTGCGGAAGATCGCGTCGCAGCGCCCGTCGAACCCGGTCAGGTCGTGCAGCGTCAGCCGTGCCTCGCCGCGGCTGAGCGCGGCGCTGCCGCCCGGCTGCCAGGACCAGTCCCGGCCGTGCGTCCCGAACTCGGCGTTCAGCCGGGTTTCGTTGACGGAGAGGGAAAAGCGCCCCGGGTGGTGCTCGGGCACCCAGTCCTTCGTGCGCACCCACACGTGGCAATCGCCGGCCTCGGGAACAGCGATCGTCGTGGTCGCGTCGGCGACCGGACGCCCGAGGCCGTGAGCGAGCAGGTACGAAGATCCCATCTCGGACTCGAACTGCGAATCCATCGTCCAGCCGCCGTGCTCGTCGAACCCTTCGGCTTCCACGAGCATGCCCGAAATGCTCTCGCGGGGGCGTGCGTCAGTCATCGGCGCCAGGCTCCCCTCGCCACTCAACCGGCTCGCAGCGGTTCGGCGAGCTTAGTTGCTCAACAGGACGGACTGTCAAGTGGCGTGAAGTGCACGTTCGACCTCGGGCGCGCGAGGTTCGCTCACCGAACCTGCCCGTGCTACAGTCACGATAGTTCGTTCACCAGACTTTTTCCTCAGTCGATTCGCGGGTACCGCGACGACGCCGACCCTGGAGACCGCCCATGGACCGGTTCACCGAGGCCTTCACCTTCCGGTGGGAGCACCGGGACGAAGTGGCCGAGGGGCACCCGGGCTTGCTCCGCCTCGCCGAGGCTCACGTCGACGGTGCCCGGCTGCCCGGCACCGGCTGAGCTCACGTTCTCTGCTCTACGAAGGGTTTTCCATGTCGGACGACAGGCGCTTCCTGGTCACCGGGGCAACCGGTCGGACGGGGGGAGGGGTGATCAGACTCCTGATCGAGCGCGGGCACCGCGTCCGTGCCCTGGTGCACCGCGAAGACGACCGGTCCCGGGTACTGGCTGATGCCGGTGCGGAGGTGGTCATCGCGGACCTGCGCGACCTCGAGGGGGTGAGTGCCGCGGTGGAAGGCGTGACCGGGGCGTACTTCTGTTACCCGCTCCTGCCGGGCCCGCTGGAGGCCACCGTGACGTTCGCGCAGGCCGCGACCGAAGCCGGTGTCCGGTCCGTGGTCAACATGTCGCAGCTCCCCGCGCGTCGCGAGGCCGCGAGCAACGCGGCCCGGCAGCACTGGCTGGCCGAACGTCTGCTGGACCGGACCGACCTGCTCACGACACACCTGCGCCCGACGTTTTTCGCGGAGCTGCTCGCGGTGTCGTGGAGCCTGCGTGACGGTGAAGGGTACCTGCGGCTGCCATTCGGCGACGGCCGGCACGCGCCGATCGCGGCGGCCGACCAGTCCCGCGTGATCGCGGCGGTGCTGCTCGACCCCGAGCCGCACAACCGGGCGATCTACCGGTTGCACGGCCCCGTCGAGATGGATCACCGAGGTATCGCCGAAGCTCTGGCGCGGGCGCTTAGCCACCCGGTGCACTACGAGCCGATCAGCATCGAGGAGTTCTCGGCGTCGCTGGTCGAGCGCGGCTACGACCCGCACCTGGTCCAGCACATGAGCAAGGTCGCGGTCGACTACCGCAACGGTGTTTTCGCGGGGACGAACGACATCGTCGAGAAGGTCGGCGGCCGCCCACCGCTTTCCGTCGAAGAGTTCGCCCGCGACAAGCGCGCACTTTTCGCGGCCGGCGCCCAGCGTTCCGTCCCCGCGTCCTGACGCGGGTGGCCCGACCGAGGAGTTTCCCTTGCCCCACGCGGTGAATCCCGAGCTCTCCGCCCGGTTGCCCGGGTTCCCGGACCCCGAGGCTGGTGACTCCCACGACGCTCGTGAACCGGACCTGCCCGGGGTGACCATTGAAGACTGCGAAGTACCCGGCCGACACGGCGCGCCGGCGGTGCCGGTGCGCGTGTACCGGCCGGCGCGAGGAAGCGGGCCGTGGCCGGCGGTGCTGCAACTGCACGCCGGCGGCTTCGTCACCGGCGATCTCGACACCGACCACACCACCGCCTCCGCGATCGCCGCGGCGGTGGGTGCGGTCGTGGTCTCCGTGGGCTACCGGCTCGCGCCCGAGCACCCGCACCCCGCCGCGGTCGCAGACTGCTACGGAGTGCTGTTGTGGCTGGCGGAATCCGCCGGGGACCTGGGCGTGGACCCGACGCGGATTGCGGTGTCCGGACAGGACGCCGGCGGCGGACTCGCGGCCGCGGTAGCGCTGCTCGCACGCGACTGCGGCGGCCCGGCGCCGGCGCTCCAGGTGCTCGGTTCACCGATGCTCGACGATCGGCTCGCGACCGAATGGGCGTGGGCCGCGGCGGACACTCGGGACCGGCGCCGCCACGACGCCGAGCGGCGCTGGGCCGCTTACCTCGGCACCGAGGCAGGCGGACCCCTGGTGTCCGCCTACGCGGCGCCGGCGCGCGGCGCCGACCTCGCCCGATTGCCGCCGGCCTACGTCACGGCGAGTCAGCTCGATCCGGTCCGGGACGAGGCGCTGGAGTACGCGCGCCGGCTCGCCCAGGCGAACGTGCCGGTGGAACTGCACCTCTACCCGGAGACGTTCCCTGGCGCAGCCTTCGGCGCGGTGTCCCGCCGCAGGAGCGCCGACCTGGTCGACGCGCTGCGGCGGGCATTGGCCGCGGCGCCGGCGGGAGTGCCGTGACGGGGCGGGCCGGCGCTGGTCGGCCGGCATCGGATCGGGAAGCAGAGCGTGCACGAGGAACAGCAGAAGGTGGGACGAACGTGAACGTCGAGAATCAGTCAACGGCTCAGACCGGGCGCGCGACGGTGGACCCGGAGCCGCACGCGGAGGGCCCGACGGTTGCCTTGGCGTGCGTCGCCACCGCACTGGCGATGGTGATGTTCACGTTGCCGATGAGCACGCTGGTCTCCCTGGGCAACGCCATGGGTGCGAGTGCGACGGGGCGTACGTGGATGCTCAGCGCCGCCAGCATCGGACTCGGCGCCGGCCTGCTCGTGAGCGGTGCGCTGGCCGACCGGCTGGGCCGGCGGACTGTGTTCGTGATCGGCGCCGTCGTGCAGGCGGCGTTCCTGTTCGGAGGCACCGGTTTTGCTAACCCGACGCTGTTCAGTATCGCCCGCGTCGGTCAGGGCATCGGCGCGGCGGCCCTGGTCGCGACGAGTCTGGGCTTGATCGCCCAGGTCACCCCGCACGGCCACCGGAGGGCGCGGGCCACCGGTTTCTGGGGCGCGAGCCTGGGCGGCGGCATCCTCGTCGGGCCGCTGCTGGCGTCCCTCCTCGGACCGGCCGCCGGCTGGCGCGTTCCGTACCTCGTCGTCGGAGTGCTCAGCGTCGGCCTGATCGTCTTTTTCCGGGCGCTGCCGGCCAGTCACGCCCGGCCTGCGTCGACCAGCGGCCGGATCGACTACTTCGGTGCCGCGGCGCTGATCGCCGGCCCGAGTGCGCTGCTGGCCGGGCTGGTGCTCGGCCGCGCCGGCTGGGTCCGGCCGACAGTGCTCGTGTTCCTGGTCGTGGGTGTCCTCATCATGGCCTTCTTCGTGCGGCATGAGCGGCGCACTGGATCCCCGTTGGTGGACATCAGCCTGTTCACCGACTGGCAGTTCGTCACAGTCACCATCGCCGCCTTCACCGCGGGACTCGGCGTGATCGCGCTGACGTCCTACACCCCGACGCTGGTGGAGCAGGGTCTGCGGGGCTCGTCGCTTGCCGGAGCGACGCCGTTGGTGATCTGGTCCGGGGTGAGCGTGCTCGTCTCGCTGGTCGCGCGGCACCTCCGCGGGCGCATCACCCCGGAGACCCAGCTCGCCCTGGGGCTGATCATCACCGGCGCCGGACTGGCGACGCTGGCTCCCCTGTCCGACGGCGCCACGCTGCTGCGCCTGGTTCCGGGATTCGCGATCGCCGGCGTCGGGACCGGATTGCTCAACGCCGCGCTCGGCGCCCAAGCGGTGGCCACCGTCCCCGCGCACCACGCGAGCATGGGCAGCGGTGTCAACAATACCGCTCGCTACCTCGGTTCCGGACTCGGAGTTGCGGTGGTCACGTCCACTGTGGACCCTTCGTCGCGGCAAGCCCTCCTGCATTCCTGGACGGTTCCGGTCGTGATCTGCGCGGCCATTTCCGTTGTCGTCGGCGTGGCGATCCCGGTCTACGCCCGGATTTCCCGCGCAGGTGACCGGGAAGGCGCTGTCACTCACTGACTTGACGGGGTTCGGCACCGGCACCACGCCGCCGGGTTCGAGCGGCACCGGACTTCGCCACTGCGTATCGAGCGCGACGCGGAGCCCGGTCGGCGTCGGGTTCAGGCCATCAGCTCGGCGAGCGTCCGCAGCGTCGCGGGGCTGGCCATGTCCTCGAAGGACACGTTGACGTTGGCGACCACGGTGAACGACTCGGCCGTGTGCCGCGCACCCGGCCGGCCGAACCCCTCGGCCAGCGCCGCACGGTAGTACGCGTCGAGCTGGGGGCCGGAGAACAGGACGAGCCAGCCGTCCGCGATCTCGGCAGCGAGCGCGACATTCTCAGGGCCCTGGGCACCGAGGTAGATCGGGACCTCGGGTCGGCGCGGCCGAATGTTGACGTGCAACGGTTTCCCGAGACCGGACCCCCCTTCCGCCGGGATCGTGAAGTACTCCCCGCGGAACTCGACCGGGCTTTCCCTCGCGATCACCTTCCGCACCATCTCGACGTACTCCCTCGTCCGCCGCAACGGCTTGCCGTACTCCTGCCCGCCGCGCCGGATGCGGGAAACGATCGAGATCGTCCGGCAGGTGTTCGCCGGCGACAAGGTCCGGCACAGCGAACCCGGACATCCCGATCTACGTCGCGGCGTTGATGCCGAAGATGCTCGAGCTGGCCGGCGAGCTCGCGGAAGGCTGGCTGGGCAGCAGTTTCGTGCCCGCGGGTGCGTCCGCCTCGCCCGCGCCCTCTCGTGACCCGGCACGCGCCGCTCGGTCCGGCGAGCCTGCTCGGCCGAGCGCGGATGACCGTGGGCACGACAGCGTCGCTGACGGGCGATATGTTGAGCAGTTCGGGCGTGGCGGTCTGGTCCGGCGAAGCGAACGTCACGCTCGAGCCGGCGGAACGCGCGGAAGCCGCGGGGATGTTCCTCGCGGAGTGCCGCGCGGTCGACGGGGGCGTGACCGGCACGTTCTTCGAGGCGGGTGGGCTCCTCGTCGACCTGCAGCACACGGGTGACGTCGTCGGCGAACTTCGTTCCCACACCGGATTCGCCGCGTTCGGCGCGCTCTTCGGCGAGTCGGACGGCTCCGGGTATGGCCGGCTCGCCGCGCGACTGGAAGGTTCGGTTACCGCGGCCGGCAACCAGGTCGTGCTGATCGGGCACGTGGTGCTCGCGTCGGCGTGGCGCGGTCACGGCGGGGTCGGCCGGCTCCTCGTCAGTCGAATGGTGCAGTGGCTGTGTGCCGAGCCGGGTCTGATCGCGGTGGCTCCCTTCGCGGCTACCTCCGGCCAGGAGCCGCACCACGCCCGCAGGACATGGCCTCCCTCGGTTTCCGGCCGTACGACCACCGCGTGTGGATCTTGGACCCGGCGACGTCTGACCACGACCAAGCCGTCGTCGACCTCGAAACCCGCCTGTCCGGCTGCGGTTCGCGGTGATCACGACGTTCACCGAGCGCGCAGTGGCTCCAGCAGGCGGTGCGGCTCGGCGAGGGCCTCGCTGACGAAGTCGTCGGCGTGGTCGTCGTAGCCCGGGCCGGGGAGGACGACGAGGTCGGCCGGGGCGACTGCGGTACCGCACGCGGTGCAGGACCCGTCCGGGTTGAGGAGGCCGGAATCACCCACGTGGCGGAACACCCGGCGCGGGCCGCGCTCGGAGAAGTGTTCGTCGCCCCAGGCGAGGAGGTCACGCACGACCGGCCAGAGGCCCAGGCCCTTGTCGGTGAGGACGTATTCGCGGTAACCGTGGCTGCCGAGTGTCTCCGAGAGCAGGCCGGATTCGAACAGTCCCTCAAGGCGTTCGGTCAGCACGGCACGCGACATTCCCAGGTGGGCCAGGAAATCCCCGAACCGCCGCACACCGAAAAAAGCGTCGCGCAGGATCAGCAACGTCCAGCGTTCGCCGACGATCTCAAGGCTGCGGGCCATCGAGCACTGCTGGCCCGCGTAGTACTTGGGAAGAGCCATGACTTCAGCCTACCAGGGTGAGTTCGTTGACCGAACCTTCTTCCGGTGCTCTGATCCCAGCAAGAGTCTGGTGACGAACCAGATCGCCGAGGGGATCGAGCGCCGAGGCGGCCGAGGTGTTCGGCCGCGGCCCGCTCGTGTTCCATGACGGTGTCATGCACACCCTGCCGGTCGCCGAACAGGTCGCCTGACCGGCAACCGCGGAGGCAGGCGACGGCCGGTCCCTACCGCCTGGCGAGCTACCTCGCGGCACACTCCTTCTTCCGCTCCCGGTAGGCGCGGGTGGCCATCTGACCGCTGCACGTGGGGCTGCAGTAGAGCGCCGGAGAGTTGCGCGTCTTGTCGAAGAACGCGGTGTAGCACCCGTCGTTCTTGCAAACCTTCACGCGTGACCACGCGCCGCGGGAGGCGAGGTCGGCCACAGCGGCGAGCAGGTAGGCGAAGGACCGGTCGATGCCGGTGCCGACGGGATGGAGCTCGCAGCCGTCGGCGGTCACGATGGTGGCGACAGGGAAGCGGAGCGCGGCCCGGCGGAGGTGCGCTTCCGCTTCAGCGGCCAGTGCCACGCCCTGGTTGCCGCCGACGTGCGCGCGCAAGCCGTCCACGGTGGACGCGCGCCCACGATGAACCTGACCGGCGCGGGGCTCGACCGGGTGCGCGAGCTTCGTTCGGCGATCCGCGACGCGCTGCTGCGCACCCCGGCGGAGCACCTGAGCACCCGCGTCGCCGTCACGGTGGAGGGTGGTCAGGTCCGAGCGGTCCCGCTCGGGCGCGACGACGCGTGGTTCGAGTCGGCACTGAGTACGGAACTGCGGCCGGCCCAGCAGAACGGCACCCTCCACCGACTCAAGCCATGCCACGACCCCCTGTGCCGCATAGCGTTCTTCGACCTGTCGAAGAACAACAGCAGTCTGCCACGACAAGAACAAGTGCGGCGCTCCCCTGCACGCCCGCGAATACCGGCGACGCATGCGCCACACCGCCCAGACAACCCGTCCGGACGAGGTGTAACACCACACGCCCCGGCGACGTCTCCACCGGCAACGGCACCCCTCGCGGTCGTGTGACGGGCGCCGACGAGATGTCCCCCGCACGTCTCGTCGGCTGCCCGCGCCTGCCGGCACCACGGACCCAGCAAGTTGTCCGCCCAGGTGGCACTGGAGCGAAGCGTAATCCGGATGGAGCAGCGACGGCGAGAACAGTGCAGGTCAGCGCCGTCGTGACCATGTGCCTGCCGCCAGGCCTTGTCGGACAGCAGCGCTCCCGGGACGGCGCTGCGCAGGCAGAGCGCCGAACGCGGAGAGCAAACTCGGGAATCGGTCGACGAGGTTGTCGCTGCGGGGGACGGCAGTTCCATTTTTGCCTCGAAAGACAGCGGACGGGGGCGCGGGAGCAGGCCTGCATTTTCCCCACGCCGCACTGGCACTCGTCTTCGGTCCCGGGCGGGTGTCACGCGAAGGATTCCGGGTAGCCGGTTCTCAGAAACGAGTTTCGAGGAGGAATCGTGACTGGCAGTGAAACCGACCAGGTCACAGGTACACAGGACAAGGACTACAACATCATCTGGTTTGTGGAGGCATGCCTCAGCAACGCCCTGCGGATGGAATCCTATATCGCCGATGCCGATCGCGCGGGCGACCGTGAGCTGGCCGCCTTCTTCCGCCGTGCGCAGGAGGAAAGCCGAAAGGGTGCGGAGCAGGGCAAGAAGCTGCTCGCCCAGCGGCTCGGTGCCGCGCGCTGAGACGTCGTCCGCGTCGAGCTGCCAAGCAAGGCGTCGAGAGTGCCGCGGGCATGGTGATCGACGTCCCCGGCGAGTGCAGTTGCGGGAGGGTGCACCCGGTCGCGGCTACCTCGAACACGTCCGCAGCAGACCGCCCGGCGACTGTTTCGGTAATCAGGTGTTCGGGCGAGATGCGGTGCTGATTCATGAACCCAACGTCGCCGGCGTCGTCGTTCGCACGAAGCCGCAGTGGAAGCCATGACTGTCAAGTGCGGCCTTCCGGCGTGGAGTCAGCGCCGGTCGAGTTGGGCGCGCAGGTCGTGGATCGTGTTCTCGGCGTCGGCGAGCTGGTCTTGCAGGCCGATGATGCGGGCGGCCGCGGTGAGGGTGTGGCCTTCGTCGAGTTGTTCGCGCAGCCGGACCACGAGGGTGAGCTGGCGGCGGGAGTAGCGGCGATGCCCGCCGTCCGAGCGCTGGGGGCGAACCAAGTCCGCGGCGTCCAGGCTGCGCAGGAACGCTTCCTGCACACCCAGCATCTTCGCGGTCTGCCCGGTGGTGAAGGCTGGGTAATCCTGGTCGTCGAGGTTGCCCAGATCAGCCACGTACACCTCCTTTTCGGGTCGTCACGAACGCCCCCGCCGCTCCAGATTATCTAGAGCGAACGCTTGACACAACTTGCAGTGCGCGCTATAGAAATGAAAGAGCAGTGCATGACCTGGTGCCGAACACGACGACGTTGCCGGGGAGTGATCGACGATGCCGGACACCATCCATCGCGAGGCGGTGACCAGCGGGTTCTTCGAGCTGGTCTACGCTGACGCGGCCTGGCTGCGTGCGGAGTTCGACGCGATCATGACTGCCAATTTCGGTGCCATCCCTCCCTATCTACCAACGCCCCGGCCTGGGTCCTCAGGACCGCGGCGACCTCCACGAAGCCGCCGCGCCGTCGTGACCGGCGACCGGCTGGTCGGCGTGGTGCAGGCGATCCGCGGTGGGCATCGGCAGCGTTCGCCTCCGCTCTCAGGTGCCCTTTGCGGCCGGCGAACGAGACGGTGACCTCGAAAGGCAGGTGATGCCCGCACACCCGGAGCCCTCCGTGGTTCTCTCGCCGGAAGGGGATGCCTGCTTCGGCACACGGCCGAGGAGACCTCACAGCGGTCCCGGCCCCGCGTCTCGCGGCGCACCCTTCGCGACACCCCGGCCGGCGGTACCACAGCCAGGACGGGCACCAGGGTGATCGAAGAACCGATCGCAACTGCAGTTTCGACAACGCGCATTCCGACCGAACTGGTTCCGGCCCTGCCGCCAGGTTGCGGCAGGGCCGGACCTCGACGATCACACATAGAACCACTACCGACCGCGAAGCAGGATCAGCCGCCTCCGGTCACCAGCACGCCGGTGGCGGTGCCCAGGAAAGGATGCCCAGGAAAGGAACAGAGGAGGGATGGTCATGTTGATGCGGACCGACCCGTTCCGGGAGCTGGACCGGCTGACCCAGCAGTTCTTCGGTGCCACCGGCACCACATCGCGCCCGGCGGTGATGCCCATGGATGCCTACCGGTCCGGCAACCAGTACGTGGTGCAGTTCGACCTGCCCGGTGTCGCGCCGGACTCCATCGACCTGGACGTGGAGCGCAACGTGCTCACCATCAAGGCCGAACGCAACCCGGTCTACGACGAGGGCGCCGAGGTCCAGGTGTCCGAGCGGCCGCGCGGGGTGTTCTCGCGTCAGCTGTTCCTGGGTGAGGCACTCGACGCAGATAACATCGCAGCGCACTACGAGGCGGGGGTGTTGACGCTGAGGGTGCCGATCGCCGAGCAGGCCAAGCCGCGCAAGATCGCCATCAGCGGCGCGAGTGAGGCCAAGGAGATCAACGCCTGAACGAGCCAGAGCCTGGCCGGACGTTTGGCCCCGCCCGCGCGGGCGGGGCCTGCGTCTTCGCCGACCCCGGCCCGAGCGCTGCCGATCCGGCCTCGCCGACCAGCATCGCGATGGACTGGTTCTTGACAACAGCGAGCCCTGGCCCCGGACCCCACGGCGGATCGAGCGCAGAAGGAGGTGAGCGGAAACGATGGGCACCACCGGACGCCGTTCGGCCACGATCGCCACCACGCTGGCCACGACGGCCCGTGACCTCCGGCGCGCGGTCCGCGCGGCCGACCCGACCAGGACACCTGGCCTGGCGCAGCTGCGTGACGTCGGCTGGCAGCTGATCCAGCTCACCGGCGAGCTGACCGATCTGGTGACCCTCGTGGCCGAGCACACCGGCCACCACACCCAACGCCCCGAGCAGCTTCGCCAGGTCGACGGCGCAGCGGGTACCGCGCATCTGGCCTCCGCCTGCCGGGAACTGGCCACCCTGCGGCAGGCCCTCGACACCGCCCACATCGCGGCGCGCGACTACTACACCGAAATCAGCCACGTCAACCCAACTGGTCCGCTCCGGTCCTCGCCATGAACGCCCCACACCCCGCAGAATTGCCCGACCCCTACGCGGTGCTCGGTCTGGCCTCCCACGCCAGCGCCGCCGAGATCACCGCTGCCTACCGGCGCGCCGTCCGTGACTGCCACCCCGACGCACCCCACCCGGACCGCAACCGGCTCGCGGCTGTGATCACCGCCTACCGCCAGCTCCGCGACCGCAACCCGCAGCACCCGACCGAACCGCACCGGCACTCCTCGCAAGGCTGCGACATTCACGTGCGCGTGCACCTCCGCACGACATCGGCAGAACCAGACGTGCGTGCTGGCCCTGTCCACCGCCACCCAAACCGAAAAGCCGGCGACCCACGCGGATGAGGGTGACTCGGTTTCGATCAGAACTCGGGGAGCACCAGTCTGCAAGCGCTCGCCGGTGACTCTCCATGAACCGGTTGAGCGGCCTATTGGGACACGGGCAGTTCCGTCGACGGAGGCGGACCACCACGTCGCAGTGGCGGCTGAGCATTCCCCTGGCACGCCGTGGTAATGACTGGCCCACAGCTGCGCCCTTGAGTCTTCCGGGTCGAACCTGGTTGTTCCTGGTCCGCGCGGCGTGAGGATCACGGTGCAGAATTTCACGCTGTCGGAATTTGCGAACGTGGCTGAATCCAGTGGGCGGATGGCGGTGAAATCCGAACCGTTCGTCTCTGATGAATATTGGTGGAATATCTCCGGATCAGGAGCATTCGTCGAGTTTGACGAGGAGGGCCTTATGGCTGCAGCTCAATATTCGGATCGGGCGCTTGCAGGCTAGTGTCCTGAGTCGTTAATTCGTTGGCAGTATGCGGCGAGGGTGTCGAGGATCTGGTCGGCGGTTTTGGTCCAGACGAAGGGTTTGGGGTCGT
>NZ_JBSGDT010000063.1:0-20717 GCF_053602515.1 Amycolatopsis sp. NPDC004368
GCCCAGTACGAGGCACTACACGCAATGACCCACCCGGTCACCCCAACCCTGGAAACCAGCTAATCCAGTCTCCACCAAACCCGGGGCTTGACACCCGGCTCGGGCTTGTCGGGCTGGGGCTGGGCGGCGACGCAGTGTGGTGTTCCGCGACGGCGAGCCGCCCGCATCGAGTTATCCACAACTTGGCACGCTTGTGGACAACTAGGCTCGTGGCACGGTTTTGTCGGGGTCGGCCGGTAGAATGGACATGGGCGCGCCCCCCTGAGGCGGGCGGGGGCTGTCTGGCGGGCGGGGGCTGTCTGGCGGGCGGGGGCTGTCTGGCGGGCGGGGGCTGTCTGGCGGGCGGGGGCTGTCTGGCGGGCGGGGGCTGTCTGGCGGGCGGGGGCTGTCTGTCGGGCGGGGGCTGTCCGCAGCTCCAAGAGCCCCTCGAACCGCACCGATCACGGCCTCACCCGCGGGCCTGCTCGCACCACTCCACCGCACCCCATCCCTCCTGCTCACCAGGGTTGAAAAGCCCCGGGAAGGTACCGGAGTAGGGGACTGGACATCCCTCGTTAGGCTTGTTCGCGTGTGTGGAATCGTGGGATATGTCGGACACCGGCCGGCGTTGGACGTGGTGCTGGGTGGCCTGCGGAGGATGGAGTACCGCGGCTACGACTCGGCCGGGGTGGCGGTGCTGGACGGCGCCGGCGCTCTGAAGGTCGAGCGCAAGGCGGGCAGGCTCGCCAACCTGGAGGCGCAGCTCGACACCGTGGGCAGGGACGGCTTCACCGGCACCGCCGGCATGGGCCACACCCGCTGGGCGACACACGGCGCGCCCGTGGATCGCAACTCGCACCCGCACCAGGACGTCACCAAGAAGGTGGCCGTGGTGCACAACGGCATCATCGAGAACTTCGCGGCGCTGCGGGCGGAGCTCGAGGCCGACGGCGTCGAGATGGCGAGTGACACCGACACCGAGACCGCGGCCCACCTCGTGGCCCGGGCGTACAACAGCGGCGACACCAAGAGCGACTTCGCCGCCAGTGTCGCCGCCGTGTGCCGGCGGCTGGAGGGTGCGTTCACGCTGGTCGTGACGCACGCCGATGAGCCGGACACCATCGTGGCGGCCCGCCGGTCCTCCCCGCTGGTGGTCGGAGTGGGCGAGGGCGAGACCTTCGTCGCGTCCGATGTCGCGGCGTTCATCGAGCACACGCGTGAGGCCGTGGAGCTGGGGCAGGACCAGCTGGTGGTCATCACGCGCGACGGCTACGAGGTCACCGACTTCCACGGCGACGCCGCGCAGGCCAAGCCGTTCACCGTCGACTGGGACCTGAGCGCCGCCGAGAAGGGCGGCCACGAATACTTCATGCTCAAGGAGATCGACGAGCAGCCCGAGGCCCTCGCGAACACGCTGCGCGGGCACTTCGAGGCCGGCCGGATCATCCTCGACGAGCAGCGCATCTCCGACCAGGACCTGCGCGACGTCGACAAGGTCTTCGTCGTCGCCTGTGGGTCCGCGTACCACTCGGGCCTGGTGGCCAAGTACGCGATCGAGCACTGGACGCGCCTGCCGGTCGAGGTGGAGCTGGCGTCCGAGTTCCGCTACCGCGACCCGGTCCTCGACCGCGACACGCTCGTGGTCGCCGTGTCGCAGTCCGGGGAGACGGCCGACACGCTCGAAGCCGTCCGGCACGCGCGGGAACAGAAGGCCCGTGTGCTGGCCGTCTGCAACACCAACGGCGCCCAGATCCCCCGCGAGTCCGACGCCGTGCTCTACACGCACGCCGGCCCCGAGATCGGCGTCGCCTCCACCAAGGCGTTCCTGGCGCAGATCGCCGCCAACTACCTCGTGGGCCTGGCGCTCGCGCAGGCGCGCGGCACGAAGTACCCCGACGAGGTCGCCCGCGAGTTCGCCGAGCTGGAGGCCATGCCGGCCGCCGTGCAAAAAGTACTGTCCACTGTGGACCAGGTGCGCGACCTCGGCCGCCGGATCGCCGACTCGAAGGCGGTGCTGTTCCTCGGCCGCCACGTCGGGTTCCCGGTCGCCCTCGAGGGCGCGCTGAAGCTCAAGGAACTGGCCTACATGCACGCCGAGGGCTTCGCCGCCGGCGAGCTCAAGCACGGTCCGATCGCGCTGGTCGAGGAAGGCCTGCCGATCGTCGTGGTCATGCCGTCGCCGAAGGGCCGCGCGGTGCTGCACTCGAAGCTCGTGTCGAACATCAGCGAGATCCAGGCCCGCGGCGCCCGCACCATCGTGATCGCCGAGGAGGGCGACGAGGCGGTGCGGCCGTTCGCCGACGAGCTGATCGAGATTCCCGCCGTGCCCACGCTGCTGCAGCCGTTGGTCTCCACCGTGCCGCTGCAGGTGCTGGCCGCGGAGATCGCTCGCGCCCGTGGGTACGACGTCGACAAGCCGCGTAACCTGGCGAAGTCCGTCACCGTCGAGTAACCGCGGAGGGCCCGGGAGTGCAGGGAATCTGGACCACGGAACGGATTCGCGAGGCGGAGGGCAAACTGTTCGCCGTCACCCCCGACGGCGAACTGATGCGCCGGGCGTCGTTCGGCCTCGCCACGCACCTCGCGGGGTTCCTGGCCGAACGCACCGGCGGCGTCGCCGGCCGACGGGTCGTGCTGCTCGTCGGCTCCGGCGACAACGGTGGCGACGCCCTGTGGGCCGGCGCGTTCCTGCGCCGGCGCAGCGTCGCCGTCACGGCCGTGGTGCTGAATTCCGAGAAGGCGCACGCCAAGGGACTGGCCGCGTTCACGAAGGCCGGTGGCCGCGTGGTGCCTGCCGACGACGGTCCACAGTGGATCGCCAAGGCCGATGTCGTGGTCGACGGCATCGTCGGCATCTCCGGCAAAGGCCCGCTCAGGCCCGACGCGGCGAGCCTCGTCGACAAGGCGGAAGCACCCATCGTCGCCGTCGACCTCCCCAGCGGCGTCGACCCCGACACCGGCGCCACCGACGGCCCCCACGTCACCGCGGCGCTCACCGTCACCTTCGGCGCCCCCAAACCCGTTCACGCGCTCGCGCCCCAGCACTGCGGCGACATCGTGCTCGTCGACATCGGTCTGCGCCCCGAGCTCGGCGAGCCCGACCTGCAACGCCTGGAGCTCGCCGACCTCGCCGACCTCTGGCCCATCCCCGGACCGGGCGACGACAAGTACACCCAGGGCGTGGTCGGCATCGCCGCCGGCTCGGCGACCTACCCGGGCGCGGCCGTGCTCGCGTCGGGTTCCGCTGTGCACGCCACCGCCGGCATGGTCCGCTACGCCGGCCCGGCCGCCGACGTGGTCCGCTCACGCTGGCCCGAGATCGTGGCGACGGGCTCGGTCACCGACGCCGGCCGCGTGCAGGCCTGGGTCGTCGGCCCGGGCATCGGCACCGGCGGCGAAGGCCGTGATGTGCTGCGCCACATCCTCGGCCAGGGCGTGCCCGTGTGCGCCGACGCCGACGCCACCACGATCATCGCGCAGCACCCCGACGTCCTCGACGCCCGCGACCCCGAGACCCCGCTCGTGCTCACACCCCACGCCGGCGAGTACGAACGCCTCATGGGCACCCGCCCCGGCGCCGACCGCGTGCAAGCCGCCCGCGACGCGGCACGCAAGTACCACGCCGTCGTGCTGCTCAAGGGCTACACCACCGTGATCGCCGCCCCCGACGGCCGCGTCGCCGTGAACACCCCGCGCGGCTCCTGGCTCGCCACGGCGGGCTCCGGCGACGTGCTCACCGGCCTCGTCGGGTCGCTGCTCGCCGCCGGGCGCGACCCGTGGCTCGCTGCCGCCGCGGGCGCGCAGCTGCACTCGCTCGCCGGGGCGCTGGCCGCCGACGGCGTGCCCACCTCGGCGTCCGGCCTGGTCGACGCCATCCCGGGTGCGTTGAAGCTCGTCCGAGGGGCCACCGGCAACGCAGACGTAGAAGTTATCGAGTTACCCGTTAACTAACGCGATAAAATCTGGTAAGAACGACGGCGTGAGCACTGACGCCCCCGATCAGGTGACCCCTAACCGGGTCGACGACGGGGTGTGCCATGCCTAGGACCCGCCCTTCCGACGCGGCCGTCGAACAGCGGCGCCAGGACATCCTCGACCACGTCATCGAGCACGGCGGGGCGCGCATCGACGACCTCACCGCCCGCTTCGGCGTGAGCCTCATGACGATGCACCGCGACCTCGACGACCTGGCCGAACGCCGGCTCCTGCGCAAGCTGCGCGGCAAGGTCGAGGCCTACCCGGCGCTCACGATGGAGACCGCCAGCCGCTTCACGCTGCACTCCGCCGAGAAGGAAGCGCTCGCCGAAGCCGCCGTGAAGCACGTCGAGCCCGGCCAGACGGTGTTCGTGGACGACTCCACCACGCTGTTCCCCCTGGTCGAGCGCCTGGCGGAGATCGGGAACCTCACCGTGATCACCAACTCGCTGCGGGCCGCGCAGCTGCTCGGCGAGGGCGTGAACGTCGTCGTCACCGGCGGCCGCTACCACGCCGAGTACGACTCCTGCTCCGGTCCCGACGTGCTGGCGCTGCTGGAACGCACCCGCGCCGACATCGCGTTCGTGTCCGTGAGCGCCGTCGCCGTCGGGCGCCTGTTCCACCCCGTGCAGGACTACGCCGAGCTCAAGAAGGCCGCGCTGCGCGCCGCGAACCGCAACGTGCTCGTGCTCGACCACTCGAAGTTCGGCCGCACCGCGACCTTCGCCCACGGTGACATCGGCGACTACGACCTCCTCATCACCAGCGAGATCACGCCGACCGAGGAGATCGAGGCGGCGCTCAACGCCGGCACGGCCGTGGAGACAGTGGAGCACGTCGAGGAGGGGCAGCCCTATGACAGCTGAGCTGGTGGCCGGGATCGACTCGTCGACCCAGTCGACGAAGGTCGTGGTGTGCGACGCCCGCACGGGTGCCGTCGTGCGCACCGGCCGCGCGCCGCACCCCGACGGCACCGAGGTGGACCCCGCGGCCTGGTGGCAGGCGTTCGGCGAGGCCACCCATGGCGTGCTCGACGGCGTCAAGGCCCTCGGCATCGGTGGTCAGCAGCACGGCATGGTGACCGTCGACGAAAACGGTGAGGTGGTTCGCCCCGCCCTGCTCTGGAACGACACGCGATCCGCGCAGGCCGCCCAGGACCTCACCGAGGAACTGGGCGGTCCCGGTGTGTGGGCCAAGTCCGTGGGCTCGGTGCCGGTCGCGAGCTTCACCGTCACCAAGCTGCGCTGGCTCGCCGAGCACGAACCGGCCAACGCCGACCGTGTCGCGCGTGTGCTGTTGCCGCACGACTGGCTCACCTGGCGCCTGCTCGGCAAGCCCGAGCAAGCCGTGACCGACCGCGGTGACGCGTCGGGCACCGGCTACTTCTCGCCGACCGAGAACGCCTACCGCGTCGACGTCCTGGCCCACGCGTTCGGCGGCCGCACCCCCGAGCTGCCGACCGTGCTCGGCCCCGCCGATGTCGCCGGGCACACGGCGGAAGGCCTCCTCGTCTCCGCGGGCACCGGCGACAACATGGCCGCCGCGCTGGCCCTGGAGCTCGCGCCCGGCGACGCCGTGATCTCCATCGGCACCAGCGGCACCGTGTTCGGCGTGACCGAGACCGGCTCGGCCGACGCGAGCGGCCTGGTCGCCGGGTTCGCCGACGCCACCGGCCGCTTCCTGCCGCTCACCGCCGCCCTCAACGCGGCCCGCGTGCTCACGGCGGGCGCCGCGATGCTGGGCGTCGACCTCGCCGAGTTCGACCGCCTCGCGCTCACCGCCGAACCGGGTGCCGGCGGCCTCACGCTCCTGCCGTACCTCGACGGCGAACGCACCCCCAACCTGCCGGGCGCCACCGGTTCGCTCCACGGCTTGACCAGGGCGAACATGACGTCGGAGAACCTCGCGCGGGCCACCGTCGAGGGCATGCTGTGCGGCCTGGCCGCCGGCCTCGACGCCGTGCGCGCGCAGGGCATGGACGTGCGCCGCGTGCTGCTCATCGGCGGCGGCGCGCAGTCGGCGGCCGTGCGGGCCGTGGCGCCGATCGTGTTCGGTGTGCCCGTGGTGATCCCCGAGACCGGCGAGTACGTCGCCCTCGGCGCCGCCCGGCAGGCCGCCTGGGCGCTGGCCGGCACCGCAGAGCCACCCGCGTGGGTGGCCGAAGGACCTGGAAACGGGCTCGTGCTGGACGAGCCGGCCGAGGCGCAGCGCGCCGCGGGCAAGGAGATCCAGCGACGTCACCTCGAGGCGCGCGAAGCCGCGCACGGGGTCCCCGCGAAGTTCGGAGAGGACTGACCCATGGCCACCATCACCTACGACAAGGCGACCCGGCGCTACGCCGGCACCGATCGGCCTGCCGTCGACGCGCTCGAGCTGGAGATCGCCGACGGCGAGTTCCTCGTGCTGGTCGGCCCGTCGGGCTCGGGCAAGTCGACCGCGCTGCGCATGCTCGCGGGCCTCGAAGACGTCGACGAGGGCTCGATCTGGATCGGCGACCGCGACGTGACGCAGCTGCCGCCGCGTTCGCGTGACATCGCGATGGTGTTCCAGAACTACGCGCTGTACCCGCACATGACGGTGGCGCAGAACATGGGCTTCGCGCTGAAGATCGCGGGCCGCCCGGCGTCGGAGATCAAGCAGAAGGTGCTCGAAGCCGCGAAGCTGCTGGACATCGAGCAGTACCTCGACCGCAAGCCGAAGGCGCTTTCCGGTGGTCAGCGCCAGCGTGTTGCCATGGGCCGCGCGATCGTGCGTGAGCCGCAGGTGTTCCTCATGGACGAGCCGCTGTCCAACCTGGACGCCAAGCTGCGCGTGTCCACGCGCACGCAGATCGCCGCGCTGCAGCGCCGCCTGGGCGTCACCACCGTGTACGTGACCCACGACCAGGTCGAGGCCATGACGATGGGTGACCGCGTGGCCGTGCTCTCCGACGGTCTGCTGCAGCAGTGCGACACCCCGCGCGCGCTGTACGACCACCCGGCCAACGTGTTCGTCGCCGGCTTCATCGGCTCGCCCGCCATGAACCTCGTCTCGGCGAAGCTCACCGCAGACGGTGCCGAGATCGGTGGCGCGAGCGTCCCGCTCACGTCGGCGATCCGCTCGGCCGCCGACGGCGACACCGTGACGCTGGGCTTCCGCCCGGAGTCGCTCGAAGCCACCACGGACACCAACGGCACGCTGCCGATCAAGGTCGACCTGGTCGAGGAGCTCGGCTCCGACGCGTTCGTCTACGGCAAGCTCGCCGGCGGCGCCGGCGAACTGGCCGCCGAGGGCGCTTCGAAGAACGTCGTCGTGCGCGTGGACCCGCGCCAGACCCCGGCCATGGGCGACACCCTGCACCTGCGGATCCGTCCCGACGAGCTGCACGTGTTCTCCGGCACCACCGGGCTGCGCCTGCCCTGACGGATGCGCGTGGGAAACTGGTGGCCGTTATGACTGCCAGTTTCCCGCGCGCGGAGGTCGTGATCGACCTCGACGCCGTGCGCCACAACGTCGCTCTGCTGGCCGGCCGTGCTGCCGGTTCGGCGGTGATGGCCGTGGTCAAGGCCGACGCGTACGGCCACGGTGCGGTGCCCGTCGCCCGCGCCGCGGTGGAGGCGGGCGCGACCTGGCTCGGCACGTGCTCGCTGGGTGAGGCCCTGGACCTGCGCCGCGCCGGGCTGTCGGTGCGGCTGTTCAGCTGGCTCGACGTGCCGGAGGTCGACTTCGGGCCCGGCATCCTCGCCGACGTCGACCTCGGTGTGAGCTCGGTCGACGAGCTGCGGCGCATCGCCGCGGCCGCTGGGCAGGTCGGGCGGCGGGCGCGCGTGCACCTGAAGATCGACACGGGCTTGTCCCGCAACGGTTGTCAGCCCGCCGGCTGGCCGGCGTTGGTCTCCGAGGCCGCTGCTTCGTCCGACGTGGACGTGGTCGCCGTGTGGTCGCACCTGGCGTGCGCCGACGAGCCGGGCCACCCGTCGATCGACCTGCAGGCCAAGCGGTTCGCCGACGCGTACGACGTCGCGCGTGCCGCAGGCCTGGACCCGATGCGGCACCTGGCCAACTCCGCGGCCGTGCTCACGCGGCCCGACTTGCACTTCGACCTCGTGCGGCCCGGCATCGCGATGTACGGCCTCAACCCCGTGCCGCAGCACGAAGACCTGCGGCCGGCCATGACGTTCCGCGCGGCCGTCGCGCTCACCAAACGCCTGCCCGCCGGCGAGTCCGTCTCCTATGGACACACGTGGACGGCTGTGCGCGACACCACGGTTGCGCTCGTGCCGGCGGGGTATGCCGACGGGGTGCCGCGCTCGCTGTCCGGCCGGATGGACGTGTGGCTGGGTGGCCGGCGCCGGGAGGTCGTCGGGCGGGTGTGCATGGATCAGCTCGTGGTCGCCTGCGGCGACGACGCCCCGGCCGTGGGCGACGAAGTGGTGTTGTTCGGCGCCGGCGGCTCGGGTGAGCCAACCGCGCGTGAATGGGCCGACAAGCTGGGCACGATCGACTACGAGATCGTCACGTCGATGTACCGCCCGCGCGTGCGGCGCCGGTACGTGGGGGAGCGGCCGTGAGCCCGTCGGCTCGGTTGTGGGCGATCGTCGGCGGGCTCGGCGCGGTCGCCACCGGTACGGCCGCCGCGGCGCTGGTCGCGGCGCAGCAACGCAGGCAGAGTGAGGACCAGTACGTGGACGAGCCGCTGGGCGAGCTGAAGCCCGACCGCACGTCCACGGTCGCGGCGGAGGACGGCACGCCGCTGTCGGTCGAGGAGATCGACCCCGAGGACGGCGGCGAACCCGAGCTGACGCTGGTCGGCGTGCACGGGTTCGCGTTGTCCCGCAAGTCCTGGCACTTCCAGCGCCAGGCGGTCGCGGCGCTGAAGCTGCCGCGGGTGCGGCAGGTCTACTACGACCACCGCAGCCACGGCCTCTCCGGCGCGGCGACGGCGGAGACCAGCACGATCGAGCAGCTCGCGCACGACCTCGACAGCGTGCTGCGCGCCATGGTGCCCGAGGGCCCGATCGTCCTCATGGGACATTCCATGGGCGGCATGGTGATCATGGAGCTCGCTTCGCAGCGGCCCGAACTCTTCGAGGACCGGGTGTGCGGCGTCGTGTTCATCGCCACGGCCGCGGGGGAGGTCGGGGCGCGCGGGCTGCCGCGTTCGCTGCTGTCGAAGTACAACCCGCTCACGCGCGGCGTCGGCAACCTCGCGGGCTGGCAGCCGGGGCTCGTGGAGTTCGTGCGCGCGGCCGGCGGCCAGCTCGAACGCCAGGCCGTGCGGCGGCTCGCGTTCGGCAGCCGTGACGTGTCGCCGCGGCTGGTGGACTTCATGCTGTCGATGCTCGCCGTGACGCCGGTGCGGGGCCTGGTGAACTTCGTCGACACGCTCGGCAGCCACAACCGCTACGCCGCACTGGCCGGCCTCAAGCACACCCAGGTCCTGGTCATCGGCGGCGACTCCGACCGGTTCACACCGGTCTCCCACGCCGAGCGCATCGCGGCCGAACTGCCCGAGGCCGAGCTCGTGCGCGTGCGCGGCGCGGGCCACATGGTGCAGCTCGAACAGCCCGACCTCGTCACGGGGCGGCTCATCGACCTTCTGCAGCGCTGTTCCGGAAGCGCTGCCCCGAACCGGCGGAACTGGTGGTGGACACGGTGATCTTCGAGACCCCCGACGACACGATGGCCTTCGGCCGGTCGCTGGGCGCGGCGCTGCGCGCGGGCGACCTGGTGCTGCTGGCGGGCCCCCTCGGCGCCGGCAAGACCACCCTCATGCGCGGCATCGCCGACGGCCTGGGCGTCGGCGGCCGCGTCAGCTCCCCGACGTTCGTGCTGGCCCGCGTCCACGCCCCCGGCCCCTCCGGCGTCCCCCTGATCCACGTCGACGCCTACCGCCTCGGCGGCGACCTCGCCCAGCTCGACGACCTCGACCTCGACACGGACCTCGAACGCTCCGCCGTAGTGGTGGAGTGGGGCGAGGGTTCGGCTGAACGTTTGTCGGCCGACTACCTCGTGGTGCGGATGTCGCGCCGGGATGATGATGTGCGGGAAGTTTCGTTGGAGCCGCACGGCAGCTGGGTTTCCCGCACGCCATCGCTGGTGATTCCGACGGCTTAGCTCCGGCCACCTCGCCACACCGCCGTCGCTGGCCCGCCAGGACGACAGACCCGCGCTGGACGTCTTTCGCCACGGCACGTTGCCGGGTTTCGCGGCATCCGCGGCTGCCCTGTGTGGCAAGTGTCGGTGTGGTTGGCAAGCCTCTGCGCTGGATGGCTTCTTGCCGGTGTGCCCGGCAAGCTGCCGGGCGGTTGGCGATTCCGTTCGGCAAGCTGCCCGCGTTGTGGCACCCGCGGTCCCTGCGCGGCAAGCCTCGCCGTCGAGCGGCATCTTGCCAAAGCCGATGGCAAGCCGGCGGCAGCTGGGCAAAACGACCGGAAGCCCTCCAGCCCCCTGTCGCCGCCGGATCAGGGTTCCACGATTCCCCGCGCCAATCCGAGCTCCACCAGGTCCTGCGGCCGCAACCGCAGCTGGTCGGCCGTTGCCGGGACGTCCGTCATCGGGCGCTTGAGGATGGCCGCGGCCGCTTCCGGTGAGGTGACGGAGAAGTACGCATCCGGAGCGATCCACGTGTCCTCCGGAGCCGCGAAAGCCAGCGCCCCGCCCGAGCCGCCCTCGCCGATGACCAGCGTGGTGACCGGGACCGCCGCCTCGGCGATGGCCTCGAACAACGACGCGATCGCCGGACCCACGCCACCCTCCTCGGCGGAGGCGTCGTTGGCCGCCCCGGGCGTGTCCACGAGCGTCAGGACCGGGATACCCAGCCGGGAGGCCAGACGCACCAGACGGGCCGCCGTGCGGAAGCCCGCCGGACGCGTGGCGGTGCCGCACTGCGCGGCGAAGGCCACCGAGCGGCCCTCACGCAGGCCGAAGCCGCAAAGCACGCCCTCGTCGACCGCGCCCGTGCGGTCGCCCCGGAGCGTTTCGAAATAGTCGAAGTACGCGTCCACGTACGAAGCGGCGCGGGGGCGGCGCGACGACCGGGCCGCGCGGACGGCCTCCCACCCCGTCGAGGGCAGCGGCACCGCACGCAACGCGGCCGGAGGAGGCGCCGGCGAAGCGGAACCGGAGGTCAGCAGCACCAGCCAACGCTCCAGCGCCGCCCCCAGCGAAGACAGCGAAACCAGCTGGTCGACCTGCCCCCACTCGTACTTCGCCTCGACCGTGTAGGCCTCCGAAGGCGACGTCGCCGGCCGTACGCGGGAGCCCGCGAAACCCACCTGCGCCAGCGGCAACCCGAGTACGACGTCGGCGCTCGAGCCCAGCGTCGCCCAGCCGCCGCCGGTCGTCGGGTCGCGCAGGACCGAAATCTGCGCCACGCCGGCCGCCCGCGCGGCCGCCGAAGCGCGCGCGATGCGTTGCAGCTGCGACAACGCGCGCATGCCGTGCTGCATCCGCGAGCCACCCGTGGCGATCAGTGACACCACCGGCAGCCGACGCGACCGCGCCAGGGAAAACGCCGCCTCGACCCGGTCCCCGGTGCGCCGCCCGATCGACCCGCCGAGGAAGCCGAACTCCCACGCCACCAGCACCGCGGGCGTCGCACCCACCAGCGCTTCGCCGACGACCACCGACTCCGTCTCACCGGTCCGTTCCGCAGCCGCCGCGTAGGCCGACGAGTAGCCGGGCCAGCCGAGGGGATCGTCAGGATCGTCCACTGAGGACAGTTCCGTGAACCCCGTCGACACCTTCGCGATGACCTCGCGGGCCGAGGGCCTCACCCCAGCGCTCGCTTCAGGATCTTGCCCATGTCGTTGCGGGGCAACGCATCCAGGTACCGCACGACCCGTGGCCGCTTGTGCGGCGCCAGCAGCTTCGACACGTGATCCGCCAGCTCCTCAGCCGAAGGCCGAGAGCCCGCAGGCACCACCCAGGCCACGATGCGCTCCCCGAGATCGTCGTCGGGCTCACCCGTCACGGCCGCCTCGGCGACCCCCGGGTGCTCCAGCAGCGCGTTCTCGATCTCCCCGGCGCCGATCTTGTACCCGCCGCTCTTGATCAGGTCGGTGGCCTTGCGGCCGACGATCTTCACGTACCCGTCGGCGTCACGCGTCGCCATGTCACCGGTGCGGAACCAGCCGTCCACGAAAACGGAGGCCGTCGCGTCGGGCCGGTTGAGGTACTCGGTGAACAGGTTCGAGCCGCGCACCTGGATCTCGCCGACGGTCTCCAGCTCGGTGATCTCGGCGCCCGTCTCGTCGACCAGCCGCAGTGAAACACCCGCCAGCGGCACGCCGACCGTGCCCGGTTTGCGCTCGCCGTCGGCGCGGACGCTGGTGTTCATCAGCGTCTCGGTCATGCCGTAACGCTCCACGACCTGCTGCCCGGTCGCGGCCGTGATGCGCTGATGGTCGTGCACGGGCAGCGCCGCCGACCCGGACACCAGCAGCCGGGCGCCGCGCAACGCCGAAGCCAGCGCCTGATCCGAGGCCACCGTTTCCGCGATCCGGTGGTACATCGTCGGGACGCCGAACATCATGGTCGCGCCGTCCGTGAGCTCCCGCGCGACGCCCTCGGTCGAGAACCGCCCGAGGTGGCGCACCGAGCCGCCGCGGCGCAGCGGGCCGAGAATGCCGAGGATCAGGCCGTGCACGTGGAACAGCGGCAGCCCGTGGACCAGCACGTCGTCGGCTGTCCACCCCCACGCGTCTTCCAGCGCGTCGAGCGTCGACGCGATCGCGCGCCGGGGGAGCACCACGCCCTTCGGTGGCCCGGTGGTGCCGGAGGTGTAAACGACGAACGCGGGCGCCTCGGCGTCGGGCTCGCCGTCAGGAACCGACCCCGTCCCGGTGAGGGGAACGTCACGACGCTCGATCCCCGCCAGGCCGGAAGGCAGCGTGACGCCGGGCTCGGCCAGCACCAGCGCGGGTGAGCTGTCGGAGAGGATGTGAGCGAGCTCGCGCTCCCCGATTTTCGGGTTCAACGGCACCACGGGCACCCCGGCGAGCAGCGCGCCGACCACGGCGACGCTGGTGTGCAGCGTCGGCGTCGCCCACACCGCGACGCGGCCCGGCGGCAGATCGCCCGCGAGCGCACCGGCGACCATGCCCAGCTCGGCGTAGGTGAGCGCCTGGTCGCCGAAGCGCAACGCCACCTTCGGCGAACCGGCGGTGATCGCGGGGAACAGCGGATCGGGCACGGTGAGGACCTCCTGCGGCGCGGCGTCGGCGGGCGTCTCAACGGCACCGTACCGCGCCGTGACCTCGGCCACCTGCGATGCGATTCACACGCTCGAAGGGTTGCCCGCGCGGCCCGCCAGCCTGGCCCTCCGGGGGTGGACGTAAGCTGGGAAACCGTGCTGGTACTGGCGATCGATACTTCAACCCCGGCCGTGACCGCGGGCATCGTCGCCGTGGACGAGGCGGAACTGACCACCCGGGCCGACCGCGTCACGGTCGACCCGCGAGCCCACGGCGAGCTCATCACGCCCCACGCCCTGGCCGCTGCCGAGGCGGCGGGGGTGACCCTGCGCGACCTCGACGCGATCGTGTGCGGCGTCGGCCCCGGTCCGTTCACGGGCCTGCGCGCCGGCATGGCCACGGCCGCCGCGTACGGCCACGCGCTCGACATCCCCGTGTACCCCGTGGGCAGCCTCGACGCCATCGCCGCCGAGGTCGTGCGCACCGACAAGCCGTTCCTGGTGCTCACCGACGCCCGCCGCCGCGAGGTGTACTGGGCCGAGTACGACGCCACCGGCGCCCGCGTGAGCGGTCCCCACGTGCAGCGCCCCGCCGAGGTCGAGACCACCGCCCGCGTCGCCGCCGGTGACGGTGCGCTGCTGTACGCCGACGCGATCGGTGTCGTGCCCATCGAGCCGCGCTTCCCGTCGCCTGCCGGGCTGGTCCGCGTCGCCCGCGAAGCTCTGCTCGCCGGCGCGCAGCCGGAGCCGCTGACGCCGCTGTACCTGCGCCGTCCCGACGCCGTCGAGCCCGCGGCTCGCAAGCGGGTGACCTCGCCGTGAAGCTCGACCGCCTGCGCCGCAGCGACGCGAAGCGCTGCGCGGAGCTCGAGCAGGTGCTCTTCCCCGGCGACGACCCGTGGAGCGCCCGCGCGTTCCACTCGGAGCTGGACCAGGGCCACTTCTACCTCGCCGCCCGCTCCGACGACGACACCGAGCTGCTCGGTTACGGCGGTTTGGCCGTGATGGGCCGCCGCGGTGAGTACGAGGCGGAGATCCACACCATCGGCGTGATGCCCGAGGCCCAGGGCCAGGGCATCGGCAAGGCTCTGCTGCGCGCCCTGCTGGACCACGCCGACGAGGTGTCGGCCCCGGTGTTCCTCGAGGTGCGCACCGACAACGACACGGCTGTCGGACTGTACGAACAACACGGTTTCGAGAAGCTCGGCATCCGGAAGCGCTACTACCAGCCTTCCGGGGCCGACGCGTTCACCATGGCCCGCCCGGCGCGGACCCCGGCACGAGACGAGGTGGCCGGCTGATGTCGCGCGTCATCATGGGTATCGAGAGCTCCTGCGACGAGACCGGTGTCGGCCTCGTCCGCCTGCACGAAGACGGCACGGTCGAGCTGCTCGCCGACGAGGTGGCCTCCAGCGTCGAGCAGCACGCGCGCTTCGGCGGTGTGGTGCCCGAGGTCGCCAGCCGTGCGCACCTCGAAGCGATGGTGCCCACGGCCGAGCGGGCGTTCGCCACGGCGGGGCTGAAGCTGTCCGATGTGGACGCCATCGCCGTGACCGCGGGCCCCGGCCTGGCGGGTGCGCTGCTGGTGGGTGTCTCGGCGGCGAAGGCCTACGCCTCCGCGCTCGACGTGCCGCTCTACGGCGTGAACCACCTGGCCGGCCACATCGCCGTGGACACGCTGCAGCACGGGCCGTTGCCCTCGCCGGTGCTCGCGCTGCTGGTGTCCGGTGGGCACACGCAGCTGCTGCGGGTGGACGACATCGCGTCGAAGATCACCGAGATCGGGTCCACTGTGGACGACGCCGCCGGCGAGGCCTACGACAAGGTCGCCCGCGTGCTGGACCTGCCGTACCCGGGCGGGCCGCCGATCGACAAGGCGGCGAAGCTCGGCAACCCGTCGGCCATCGCGTTCCCGCGCGGCATGACGGGTCCGCGGGACGCCAAGTTCGACTTTTCCTTCTCCGGCTTGAAAACGGCCGTGGCCCGGTGGGTGGAGAACGTGGAGCGCGGTGGTGGCGCGGTGCCGGTGAACGACGTCGCGGCCTCGTTCCAGGAGGCCGTGGCCGACGTGTTGACGGCGAAAGCGGTGAAGGCAGCGAAGGAACAGGGGATCGGCACGATCGTGATCTCCGGTGGTGTCGCGGCGAACTCGCGGCTTTCCGAGCTGGCCGCCGAACGCTGTGCCGCGGCGGGCATCGAGCTGCGCGTGCCGCGCCCGCGCCTGTGCACGGACAACGGCGCGATGATCGCGGCGCTCGGCGCCCACGTCGTCGCGGCCGGGCGGCCGACGGCGCCGTGGGAGTTCTCGGCCACGCCCGGCCTTTCGGTCGAGATCGTGTCGCTCTAGCCGCGGGCTTCCTCCAAAGCGGTCTCCACGCCCAGCAGGCGTTCGATCGCGTCGGTGGCTTTCTCGGCGGCGTGCCCGTCGCCGTACGGGTTCGGGGTGGCCGCGGGGCAGAGACGGCCGGCCAGCAGCTGCGTTGCGGTGCCGGTGATCTTCGCCGGGTCGGTGCCCACGAGCCACGCGCAGCCCGCGTCGACGGCCTCGGCGCGTTCCGTGACCTCACGCAGCACCAGCACGGGCGTGCCGAACGTCGGCGCTTCTTCCTGGATGCCACCGGAATCCGTGAGCACCAGCGACGCGAGCCGCAGCGCGCGCACGAGGTCCGGGTACTCCAGCGGTTCGGTGATCGTCACGCGCTCGACGCCACCGAGGGCCGCCCGCACCTGCGCCCGCACCGCCGGGTTCGGGTGCACGGGGAACAGGACCTGCACGTCGGGATGGGTTTCGACGATCTCCCTCACGGCCGCGAGTGCGCGGTCCAGTGGCTCACCCCACGACTCGCGGCGGTGCGAGGTCACCAGCACCAGCCGTTCGCCGGCCTCGGCGATCTCCATCTCCAGCAACGCGAGCGCGGGATCGTGCGCGGGCAGGTCGCGCGCCGTGATCGCCAGCACCGCGTCGACCACGGTGTTGCCGGTCAGCACGATCTTCTCGGCGGCAACACCTTCCGAACGCAACGCTTTCGCAGCCGCCTCCGTCGGCGCCAGGTGCACCGCGGCGATCCGCGCCACCATCTGCCGCGTGCCTTCCTCGGGGAACGGCGCGCTCAAGTCGTTCGTCCGCAGCCCGGCCTCCAGGTGCACCACCGGAATGCCCAGCCAGAACGCCGCAAGTGCCCCCGCCAGCCCCGTCGTGGTGTCGCCCTGGACGACCACGGCCGCCGGCCTCAGGGCGCGCAGCATCTCGTCGAGCGCGGGCAGCAGCCCGCTCACGAGCTCGGCCTGCGTGCCGCTCACGCGCGCCGGCACGTCGAGCCACGCGTCCACGGTCAGGTCGAACGGCTCCAGCGCCTGCTCGACCATGCCCTGGTGCTGTCCGCTGTGCACCAGCACGGGCCGCACCCCGGGCCGCCCCTCCAGCGCCACGACCAGCGGCGCCAGCTTCACAGCCTCCGGCCGGGTGCCGGCCAGCAACATCACGTCCACGTGTCCCACACTTTCGAGTGTCCCGGAAACACCGGCCCGCCGACGGTCGTGCGGGCGGCCGGCTTTTTACCAATGCGGCCAAAAGTAGGCCGACCCCCACGTGGCACGTATCCGGTGCTGCGAAGCCATTCGGCCGTGGCTGTGGTCGGAAAGGTAGCGATCGGCGCAGTGACGCGTCCCACGACTGTCGCTTGTGGTCGGTCGGATTTCTTGTGGTGGCCCACCGCAGGCCGTGGGCCACCGGAACCCCGGTGGCCCACGGACACTGCTAGTCGCTCGTGCGAGCGAACCGCCGGTTGCGGCGGTGGGCGGCGATCACCGCGACGGTCCCGAGGACCACGAGGAGCCCGCCGATCGTGAGCCACCAGCCGACGTCGGCGCCGGTGTAGGCGAGGGTGCCCACGCCGCCGCCGGCGACGCCGACGCCCGCACCTGGCATCTTGTACATCAGTTGCTCACCCCGGACCGATCAGGCGACCGAGCGGCGACGGGTGAACCGCAGGCCGACCGGCACGGCGACGGCCGCGAGCACACCGAGGCCCACCCACAGGCCGGCGCCCGACGCGAGCGGCATCGGCGGCGCGGCCGGGCCGCAGGTCGCCGACGACACGATCACGTCACCGCTGCCCAGGGCACCGACGACACCGCCGAGCAGCTTCAGGTGCAGGGCGTTGACCGTGAGGCTGCCGTCCTTGTTCTTGATCTGCTCGTTGAGGATCAGCGTCGCCACGTTGACCGGGCCGAGACCAACCTTGATCTGCGTGTTCGGGGCCGGGGTGGAGTCGACGTCGCCGACACTGCCCAGGTCCGCGCCGACCAGCGTGGAGCTGCCCTTGACGCCTTCCTGGGTCGCGGTGCAGACGGCCTCGACGGCTTTGATCCCGACGTTGCCCAGCGCCGCCTTCAGCAGCGGCAGCCCGACGTCGGCGGTGCTCGCCTTCGCCGTGACCGCGCCCGAGTTCTCGTCCCGGACGGCCGAGGTGTTGATGACCCCGGCGGTGAGGATGCCCTTGGCGTCGGCGCTGACGGTGCTGTTGCTCGTCGGGCCGTTGGTGTTCGCCGCCGCCAGCGGGCCGAGCTTCACGGCGGATGCGCCGAGCAGCTTCACGTCGATGTTCACGCCGTAGGCGGAGCCGTCACCGGGCGCCGCCGACGCCGGGACGGCCCCGGCGAGAGCGATGCTCGCCACCACAGCGGCGAGCATCCCGCCTCGTCGCAAGAGGTGTTTCTTCACTGGTCCTCCGATTTTTGTCAGGCGAGCCGCTGCACGGACGAATCCCGCTGAACAAGAGTCGGCACGCGGATCGAATATCGGTGGTACCGCCGAAAATGGCACACAATTTTGGCGAGACCACCGTATCGGGTGGTTTCTGGTAAGTGACTTCCCACGTCGGTGCAGTAGCCACCCGAACGGCCTAGCAAGGTTCTCTCGATTTGTGCCGAAGGGCGCTGGGAGATCCCTGAGAAGAGGGATACCCGTCGATAGTTCCGGCACTCGTGTCCTACGCTGCTGCCGGGGTCCGCCGTTCTTCCGAAGGTTTCCGGCTGAGAGGGTCGTCGTGGCAGTAACGAACACACCTGTGTCCCCCGTCTCCCGGTTTCCGCTGCGTATGGCGGTTCTCGGCGTGGTTGCGGTGGGCGTCGCCCTCGTGCTCGTCGAGCGGGTCTACCGTGAGCTGGAAGTGCAACTCGCCGGCGTGATACTGAGGGTGATCACCTCATCGGGTGTTTATGTGGCCAGCAGCCGCGAATCTGTGTACTTCGGGTTGACCGGTGCTACTCCGTTCGGGTTGAGAATGACCCCAGAATGCTCTTCTGTATTCCTGCTGCTGCCACTTCTGTTGGTGACCGCCGTGCTCCTTTACTTCCGTCCGCAGAATGCGCGCAGGCTCTTTCTCTCGCTAGGAATTGCCGCGATCGCCGTCATTCTCGTCAATCAGTTACGAATCCTCACCATCGTCGGTCTCGTCCACGTGCTGGGCACCGACGAGGGGTACTACTGGGGCCACACGCTGCTCGGCTCGATGGTCAGCGTGCTCGGCGGCGCGGTGTCGCTCGTGCTGTTCGTGTGGCTCGCGACGCGCAGGACGAAGGCCGAGAAGGCGGCCGCCGCGTGAACGACACCGGCTTCAAGGTCCTGCTCTCGATCACGCAGGCGTTCGCGCTGACGATGAGCGTGGCCTTCATCGTCTACGTCGCAGTGATCGTGGTGCCCTACCTGCGCCGCAAACCCGCGCCGGTGGGGGATCCCGCCGCGTTCGCGTGGCACTTCTTCGTGCCGTGCCGCGACGAGGAAGCCGTGATCCGCGAGACCGTGAAGTACCTGCGCACCACCTTCCGCCGCGCGCACGTGTGGGTCGTCGACGACGACTCCGACGACCGCACGGCCCGCGTCGTCCGTTCGGTCTGGCGGCGCAACGGCGGCTACGACGCCAACCTGCACCTCGTGGAACGCCGCCGCCCCGAGGCCCGCACCGGCAAGGGCGACGCGCTCAACGCCGCCTACCGTGAGCTCAACGACTGGCTGGAGCCCGGCACCGACCGTTCCCGGGTGGTCGTGGTGGTCGTCGACGCCGACGGCCGCCCCGCCCCCAACTGCCTGGAGGTCTGCGCCGCCGACCACCTCTTCGGCGAGGAGAAGATCGGCGCGGTGCAGCTCGACGTGCGCATGAGCAACGTGCGCACCCGCCCGCCGGGGCGCACCTGGTTCGCGCGCGCGTTCGGCCTCAAGCTCGCGCAGCTGCAGGACCTGGAGTTCCGCACGGCCATCGCCGCCATCCAGACCTCCCGCGGCTTCACCGGCACGATCTCCATGGGCGGCAACGGCCAGTTCACCCGCCTCGCCGCACTCGACTCCATCGCCGGCGACACCGCGCAGCCCTGGCGCGGCTCCCTGCTGGAAGACTTCGAGCTCGGCGTCCACCTGCTCACCGCCGGCTGGCGCACGGGTTTCACGCCGGATTCCCACGTCGCGCAGGAGGGCCTGTACAGCTTGCGGCGCTTCCTCGTGCAGCGAACCCGTTGGGGCCAGGGCACCATGCAGTGCTCGCGCTACCTGCGGCGCATCTGGGACTCGCCGCACGTGTCCACCCTGGGTGCCGCGGAGATGATGTACTACCTGGCCCAGCCGTGGATGCAGCTGCTCGGCTCCCTGCTCTACCCGGTGCCGTTCATCCTCCTGCTGGCCTCCACCGCCGGTGATCCGGCGCAGGTCTGGACCTGGTTCACCGGGGGCGCTTGGATCCTCTTCGCCATCTACGGCTCGTTCGGCCTGCTGCCCTTCATCGTGTGGGGCCCGATCTACCAGATGAAATGCCTGGGCAGCAAGAACATCTTCCGCGGTCTCGGCATGGGCTTGCTGTACGCGGCGTACATCTACACCTTCTACATCACGTCGTGGCGCGCCGTGACGCGTCTGATCCGCCGGCGCAACGGCTGGTCGAAGACGCGCCGCAACACCGAGGTGGCCGCCGGTGTGAAGGTCGCCCTGGACAGCTGAACGCAGCAGAAGGGCCCCTCCTGCTCGCGCGGGAGGGGCCCTTCTGCGGTCTCAGATAGCCGGCTTCAGCACCACGTCGTCGAGGTTCACGTACTCGACCCGGTGTCCGAACTGGACTTCCACGTACTTCATCTTCCCGCGCACCACCACGTGCTGCGACACGTCGAACGTCGTCGCCGAGTAGTACTCCGACGGCACCACGCCGCCGACGCTGTACTTCTGACCCGCGGCGAACGTGTAGGGCATGGGCGCCAGTGTTTGCACCGTGAGGTTCGCCGGATAGGCCGACGCCTCCGGGAAAGCCCGCCCGTACACGGGGATCGTCGCCTTGCCGGGCTTCGGCGTGGCCACGAGGCCGCTCGCCGGCACGACGGTGTTGCTCGGCAGCCAGCCCTTCTGACCCAGGTACCAGATCGCCGTCCAGCCGCCCTGGCGCCCGGCCACGGCGTACTGCTGGCCGGTGGCCACGCGGCTGCCGACGTCGGAGACGTCCATTGTGGATGGACCGGTGCCGTGCAGCCCGACGTCCGCCAGCAGGGGAGACGCGGCGTCCGGTGCGGTGTGCAGCCCGGCGACCCGTGCGCCGCGCGCGGCGCACGG
>NZ_JBSGDT010000064.1:0-20250 GCF_053602515.1 Amycolatopsis sp. NPDC004368
ATCGGCTTGCCGAAGTCGCTGTCGGTCATCCCGGTCGCGCGCCAGAGCGAGCGCGCGCCCGCCGCGTTGCGGCCGTGGGTGGTGGTCCGGGAACGGAGGTGCGGCACGGCATTCTCCCAGGTCAGAAGGCTGGTCCAGGCGGAGTCACGGGACCGCTCCGCAAACTGGTCCTACCAATTCTACTCGCTGGGTTCGGCCGGGGAACCGCCGGTCTCGGCGGGAGTTGCCTCCGAAGACTGGTCCTGGACCTTCTCCGACGGCTTCGCGGTGGCTTTTTCACCCGGCTTGAGGTCGTCGTCACTCAGCACGCCCGAAGGGTCCTTGATCTTCCCCTCGCTCACGAGCGCGAGCACCGGAAGGTGGCGCGTCCTCACTGTGGGCAACGTGACCTGCGTGTCGTCGCCCAGTACGGCACGCACGCGCGCTTTGCCGGTGATCGCGAGGCCCTTCAGCGCCGACCAGGGCAGGTCGCGCTTGCCGAACACCGTCCGCACGGCCAAGCCCTCGCGCGTCGCGACGGTCCGGGTGCGGATGACGAAGACGAGGAGCGCGATCGGGAAGATGTACAGCCACTGCAGCCCGTTGATCTCCCCGAGTGCGATCGGTGTCACACACACGGTCAGGAGCGCGATCGCCATGTACGCCGTGCTGGGGATCTTGAACACGGCCGTCCGGCCTTCTTCCGCGCGCTGGTCCTGCTCTTTTTCGGCCACCAATGAATGGTGCACCGCGTCGTCCGCGCGCCTGCGCCCGGGTGGCGGGGCCGCCGGCAGAGCAGTACTGGCGGTCCACCATGCGGAACCGCCGTCCCGCAGAGTTGACACTCGCGCGGACGCCGGACTAACGTCACCGCCGTGACAACGCAGACCGGCCTCGTACTTCCTCAGCGCGTCGACGCTTAGGAAGAGTCCGCTGCGTCGACGCGCGACCCTCGTACGACCTTACGGTCGGCGGGGGTTTTTTGTTGCGTAGAACCGGTTTCCGACCGGCTGCACGGCCACAGACAACCCGAACGAGTGACACCGAGAACCCACGAGGCAGAACCGATGACCAGTGCCACGTCGCGCAGCGACGCGAAGCCCGGGCCGACCGCGCCCGGTGTCCCAGGAGCACGTCCGAAGCCGGCGCCGCCGGCGGGAACCCCGGTAAGGGTCACGGGCGCGCAGTCGCTCGTCCGCTCGCTCGAGGCCGTCGGCGCCGAGGTCGTCTTCGGCATTCCCGGGGGCACCATCCTCCCGGCGTACGACCCCCTGCTCGATTCCACGAAGGTCCGCCACGTCCTCGTCCGCCACGAGCAGGGCGCCGGCCACGCCGCCACCGGCTATGCCCAGGCGACCGGCAAGGTCGGCGTCTGCATGGCGACGTCGGGCCCGGGCGCCACGAACCTCGTCACCCCGCTGGCCGACGCCAACATGGACTCCGTGCCGGTCGTCGCCATCACGGGGCAACAGACGCGCGCGCTCATCGGCACCGACGCGTTCCAGGAAGCCGACATCTGCGGCATCACGATGCCGATCACCAAGCACAACTTCCTCGTCACGGACCCGGCGGAGATCCCCCGGACCATCGCCGAGGCGTTCCACCTGGCGTCGACGGGCCGACCCGGCCCCGTGCTGGTGGACATCCCCAAGGACGTGCTGCAGGAGATGACCTCGTTCTCCTGGCCGCCCGAGATGCGGCTGCCCGGGTACCGCCCGACGCTGCGGCCCCACGGAAAGCAGGTGCGCGAAGCCGCGAAGCTGATCGCGAACGCGCGCCGGCCGGTCCTCTACGTCGGCGGCGGCGTGATCAAGGCCGAGGCGTCCGCGCAGCTGCTGGAGCTGGCCGAGCTGACCGGCATCCCGGTCGCCACCACCCTGATGGCGCGCGGCGCGTTCCCCGACTCGCACCGCCAGCACGTCGGCATGCCCGGCATGCACGGGTCCGTCGCCGCGGTGGCGTCGATGCAGCGGTCCGACCTGCTGATCGCGCTCGGTGCCCGGTTCGACGACCGCGTCACCGGCGCGACGTCGTCGTTCGCGCCCGACGCGAAGGTGATCCACGCCGACATCGACCCGGCCGAGATCTCGAAGAACCGCAAGGCCGACGTGCCGATCGTGGGCGACTGCAACGAGATCATCGGCGAGCTGATCGCCGCCGTGAAGGCTGAGTTCGAGCACGGCCGCCCCGACCTCACCGACTGGTGGACGCAGGTCGACTCGTGGCGCGACACCTACCCGGCCGGCTACGAGTGGCCCGACGACGGCTCGCTGTCGCCGCAGTACGTCATCGAGCGCATCGGCGAGCTGGCCGGTCCCGACGCGGTCTTCACCGCGGGCGTCGGCCAGCACCAGATGTGGGCCGCGCAGTTCGTGAAGTATGAGAAGCCGCGTACGTGGATCAACTCCGGTGGCCTCGGCACCATGGGTTTCGCCGTTCCGGCGGCCATGGGTGCGCAGTTCGGCCTGCCGGAGCAGCAGGTGTGGGCGATCGACGGCGACGGCTGCTTCCAGATGACCAACCAGGAGCTCGCCACGTGCGCCATCGAGGGCGCGCCGATCAAGGTCGCCGTGATCAACAACGGCAACCTCGGCATGATCCGGCAATGGCAGAACCTGTTCTACTCGGAGCGGTACTCCAACAGCGACCTCGGTACCCACAAGCACCGCATCCCCGACTTCACGCTGCTGGCCGAGGCCCTCGGCTGCGCCGGGCTGCGCTGTGAGACCAAGGAGGACGTCGACGCGACGATCCGCCGCGCGATGGAGATCAACGACCGCCCCGTCGTGATCGATTTCGTCGTGGGGAAGGATGCCCAGGTGTGGCCGATGGTGGCCGCGGGCACCGGCAACGACGAGATCATGGCCGTCCGCGGCATCCGGCCGCTGTTCGACGATGACGAGGTTTCGCAGGAAGCGGTCGAGACCCTCGAAGCCGCCGAAGCCGCCGCGGAAGGAGAAGGCCGATGACCGTCCACACGTTGAGCGTGCTGGTCGAGAACAAGCCTGGCGTGCTCGCCCGGGTGTCGGGCCTGTTCTCCCGCCGCGGATTCAACATCGAGTCCCTCGCCGTGGGCCCTACGGAAAATCCCGAGGTGTCCCGCATGACGATCGTGGTCGCCGTTGAAGAGCTACCGCTCGAACAGGTGACCAAACAGCTCAACAAGCTGGTCAACGTGATCAAGATCGTGGAGCTGGAACAGTCCTCCGCGGTGCAGCGCGAACTGCTGCTCGTGAAGGTCCGGGCCGACGCCACCGTGCGCAGCCAGGTCCTCGAGACCGTCCAGCTCTTCCGGGCAAAGGTGGTGGACGTGTCCCCGGAGGCGCTCACCGTCGAGGCGACCGGGACTTCGGACAAGATCGGCGCACTTTTGCGCATGCTCGAGCCGTACGGCATCCGAGAGCTCGTGCAGTCCGGCATGGTCGCGGTGGGTCGCGGGGCCCGCTCGATCACCGCCACCTCGCCCCGCTGATTCACCAGCAGTCGATTCTTCAGCAGTAACCCGAAAGGAAGCAGTACCCCCATGGCAGTGGAAATCTTCTACGACGACGACGCGGACCTTTCGATCATCCAGGGTCGCAAGGTCGCCGTGATCGGCTACGGCAGCCAGGGCCACGCCCACTCGCTGAGCCTGCGCGACTCCGGTGTCGACGTCCGCATCGGCCTGCCGGAGGGGTCGAAGTCGCGGGCGAAGGCCGAGGAGCAGGGCCTGCGCGTGCTGAACGTCGCCGAGGCCGCGGCCGAAGCCGACCTCATCATGATCCTCGCGCCGGACACGAAGCAGCGCTTCATCTACGCCGACGACATCGCGCCGAACCTGAAGGACGGCGACGCGATCTTCTTCGGCCACGGCTTCAACATCCGCTACGACCTGATCAAGCCGCCGGCGAACGTCGACGTCGCCATGGTCGCCCCGAAGGGCCCGGGCCACCTCGTCCGTCGCCAGTTCGTGGACGGCAAGGGCGTGCCCTGCCTGATCGCGGTGGAGCAGGACGCGACCGGTGGCGCCCAGGCGCTGGCCCTGTCGTACGCTGCCGCCATCGGTGGTGCGCGCGCGGGCGTCATCAAGACGACCTTCACCGAGGAGACCGAGACCGACCTCTTCGGCGAGCAGGCTGTGCTCTGCGGTGGCGCGTCGGCGCTGGTGCAGACGGGCTTCGAGGTGCTGACCGAGGCCGGTTACGCCCCGGAGATCGCCTACTTCGAGGTGCTGCACGAGCTCAAGCTCATCGTCGACCTCATGTACGAGGGCGGCATCGCCCGTCAGCGCTACTCGATCTCCGACACGGCCGAGTACGGCGACCTCACCCGCGGCCCGCGCGTGATCTCGCCGGCCGTGAAGCAGGAAATGCAGAAGATCCTGGGCGAGATCCAGGACGGCACCTTCGCTCGCGAGTGGGTGGCCGAGGACGAGGCCGGGCGCCCCAACTTCCTCAAGCTCGAGGAGCAGGGCGAGAAGCACCCGATCGAGGAGACCGGCAAGAAGCTGCGTGCCCTCATGTCGTGGGTCGACCGGCCGATCACCGAGACCGCCTGATCGTCTCTGCTTGACCCCCGGAAAGGCCCCCTCACCCTTGGCGGATTCGAGGGGTCGTTGCAACACAAGTGATCAACTGGTTTCGGCCAGGAGTTTGGCAAAACGCTCGGCTGGGGTGTCCCAGCCGAGCGTTTTGCGTGGGCGGTCGGGGTGCTCCCGTCGCAGTATCACCGCGATCTTGCGCCTTGGGGCGCGGCCGGGCGGGCGTCGGAACGGGCCTGCGCGGCGTGCGGCCGGTACTGACCGCTGCCGGGGTGGCTGACCGTGGACGGGCTCCGACCCAACTCGGCGGCGATTTGCCGGATCGTCGCCTTCTCCCGCAACCGGTCAGCAATGTGGATCCGGTCGTCCACGCGCAAGTACCACCGGGGTGTTGCGACGACTCCTAGAACCCAAGCTGCAGGTGAGGGGGCCTTTCCGGGGTTTTCGCCATTCAGTGGCGAGGGCGGTGGCGGTGGGTCGATAGGCTGGTGCCATGAGTGATCAGCCCGTCGACGACAAGGCGCACATCCGGCACGAGCTGGACCTCACCGACGCCCCATGGATCCGCGCCGAGCCGGAGGGGGTCACGCTCGAGGACTGCGTGGAGTACGCCTTCGTGCCGCACACCGACGGCGTCACGTACGTCGCGATGCGGCAGTCGTCCAAGCCGGACGGCGTGGTGCTCGTGTTCACGCCGTCGGAGTGGGACGCGTTCGTGAAGGGCGTTCGAGACGGCGAGTTCGACCTCCCGGAAGACCTCGAGGCTTAGCACCTCCTGGCTCGGCCGCTCTTGGGCGTGTGGTCGCTCGGCGGCTGAATTCGCGGCTCCGACACGGCTGTGATCAGCTCGGGCAGCCTGCTCGCCGCCGCGGCCAGCGCCGGGTGGTCGCCGTAGTCGCGGGACTCGGCGATCAGGCCGTCGCGCACCCGCAGCACAAAGATGTTGTTGACGCGGAACGGCACGTCGCCCAGTTGCCCCTCGTAGGCGAATTCGCCGATGAGCACTTCGGGATCGGTGCTCTGGTGGGTCACGAGGTCGGTGGCCTGCATGCGGATGCCGAGCGCCCCGGCCAGCGCGAAGTGCGTGCGCAGGTCTTCGCGGGACTTCAGCACGGGCCCGCCCGGCAGGAACGGGTGGCGGACGTCGGTCTGCTCCGCGTAGAGATCCGGCAGCTCGGCCCAACGCTGGTCGGAGACGCCGAAGCACAGCCGTTGGAACACCCCCAGCGGGCTCTCGCGATCGGCGAGCCGCGCCGGCCGCTGGGCGACGGGGCCGGGTTCGTACGCCGGCGCCTGGGCGTATGCGTCGGCCAGACCCGCCGCCGTGTCCTGGACGGCGGCCATCAGCAGGTAATCGTGGTAGTCGCGGCTGTGGACGATCAGCCCGTCGCGTACGCGCAGCACCTGGATGTTGTCCGTCTCGACCGATTTACCGGTGCGCGTCGATTCCACCGTGTACCGGTATTCGGCGACGATCACCTCCGGATCCGTCGTCTCGTGGACGACGAGGTCCGTCTGCGTGAGCCGGAGCGTCCCGGCCAGACCGCCCATGAAGCGCTCGTGCACCGCCGCCCGCCCCGCGAGCCGGCCGGGCCGTGGGACCGCGGTGGGGTGCTCGACGACGGTGTCCTCGGCGTAGAGCGGCGAAAGCTCGCCGAACCGGCCTTCGGTGATGCCCTCGGCGAGCCGGACGAAGACGTCGCGCGGTGTGGTCATCAGTGTCCTCCCAGTGATGAAACGGAGTCTGTAGTCCGTCTCGTGGCGGCCACGATACGGACTACGAACTCCGCTTGTCTACCGGGCTTTCGCCAGCAGATCGCGCGCGTCGGGGCTGTCGCACGCGTCGGCCCAGCCCTCGGGGGTGGAGTTCCACAGGCCGTCGCGCGCGTCGAGGTCGGCACCGGCCGCGAGGAGCACCTCGATCACGTCGAGCCGGTTGTTCTGCGTGGCGAGGTGCAGCGCCGTGATCCCGACGCCGTGGCGCGGTCCGCCGAACGTCCCGACGCGGTTCACGTCCGCGCCCAGCTCCAGCAACGTCTGCACGGCCGCCACCTTGCCCTGCGCGGCCGCCCACGTGAGGGCGGTGCCGCGGTAGACGTCGGCGTCGAGGTCCGCCCCGCGCGCGGCGAGTGTGCGCAGGGCGTCGGTGCGGTCGTTGCGCGCGGCCCAGCTGAGGGCTTCGTCGCGGATCTCGGCCGGATCGCCGCTGGGGCGCCACGACGGGAATCCGCTGTGGGGCCGGTAGAACTCACGGTGTGTGCCCGCCTGTGGTGCGAGTGTCCCGTTCGGACGGATGAGCTCGTCGAGCAGCTCCCCGTCTCCGATACCCGCTGCGACGCGCAGGTTGCGAGGGGACCGCTCGCGCGTCGCCAGTTTTTCGGCGACGGCCCGGTTCCCCCAGAACAACGCGACCACCAACGGAGTCCCGCCGTCGCCGCGCGCCGACACGTCGAGCGGTGCGCCGGCGTCCAGCAGCAGGCCGGCGAGCGCGGCAGGTTGCTGTAGGCGGCCTGGTGCAACGGCGTCCAGCCGTGGGCGTTGCCCCGCGCGGGGTCGGCGCCGTGTTCGAGCAGGACGCGCGTCAGGCGTTCGTCGCAGGTGGCGCCGGCCATGCCGAGCAGGTCGTTGCCGTTGGTGCCGCGCGCGTGGACGAGCCCGGGAAACTCGTCGACCACGGCTGCCAGCCCGTCGACGTCCCTCGCCTCCAGGAGGCGAAACGCCCGCGCGAACGGTTCGCCACTCTCCGGCAACGCCGCGACGTGCTGGCGCAGCCCCCGCCACGACCCGAACCCGTGCTCCTTCGCGACGACCGTGCGCGCGCCGTCGCGCGTCAACGGCTGATCGTGCCGCTCGAACGCCTCGCGCGCCCCGGCCGTCCCGTCCTCGGCGGACGCGAGCAGGCCGAGGGCACGTTCGCGGTAGTACTCGGCGTCGGCGTGGTAGGCGTGCTGCAGACTCGGCCCGCCATCGACGACGCGCCGCACGTACGCCTGCAGCTTCGGCCAGCTCGGGAACCCGTGCCCGCGCGCCACGCGGAACTGCGCCTCGGACAACTTGATCGACTCGGCCCGCGCCAGCTCCTTCGCGCGTTTGCGCAGCTGGGCGAGATCGGGTTTGGCGGGCAATGCGGCCATGGGGGAGTCCTTCCTTCCCTCGGTTCGCCCGTGGTCCGCCGGCACCGGGCAGGGAAGAAGGCGCGCACAACGCACTCGCTTCGGGGGTGGGCTCAGCCCTTTCCGCGGACAGGACGCGGCCCTCACCGCGCGCAGTCACTGTACCGCCTGGGCAGCCCGCTTTCGCCGCTCAACGGCGACGGCACGGATCCTTTGTGTCTGCCGCCGGTCCCGGGACGAGGAAGGATGAAGGCCCCTTCACCTACGACTCGTCACTCAGCGGCGTCCTGGAGGTCGTGAACGTCCCTTCGCTCGGGATTCCGGGATGCCCAGCGTCGTGAACGGTCTACCGGTCGACAACTCGTGACACTGCGACATCGCGGCGGTCGTGAAGCTACCTTCGCCTGCGGCTGCCCGAGCCGGCACGTCGTGAACGGTCCCGTCACCCACACTTCGTCACCCCGCGAGGCCGAGGTAGGTCGCGAAGCTCCGTTCGCCAGCCGCGCTACGACCCCTGAACGATGAACCCCGGACATCACCCACCAAAGCACCACCACGGAGCAATTCGTCCCCTTTCGTCCCAATCACCCCAACCGCCCCACCTCACCCCATCCCACACCGTGGAACGCACAAAACACCGCACCGCCCACGCTCACGGAAGCCGCGCCGGCCCCGTTTTCCTTGCCGCAAACCCATTCCCCATCCCCGGGACCCACTCCGGATCACGACCACCCTGACCGGCCCGGCGACCAAGTTTTCGCCGGATTACGAGCGAGTTAACAACGCGGGCAGCACCCGGGCCCCCAACCGGGCTAAACTCCCGCCCATCCGGGCACAACGGCGTGCGCCGCAGGAGAGCGTCCTCGATTTCGTGACCAGATAGTGGGAGCCGCATCGTGACCAAGCCCAGCAAACCCGTCGTCCTCATCACGGAGAAGCTCGCGCCTTCCGTGCTGAGTGTGTTCGGTGACGAGGTAGAGGTCCGGCATGTGGACGGCACGGACCGTCCCGCGCTGTTCGAGGCGGTGAAGAGTGCCGACGCGCTCCTGGTGCGATCCGCCACGAAGGTCGACGCCGAGGTGCTTGACCACACGACCCAGCTGAAGGTCGTCGCCCGCGCCGGCGTCGGGCTGGACAACGTCGAGGTGCCCGCCGCCACCGAGCGTGGCGTGCTGGTGGTCAACGCCCCGACGTCGAACATCGTGTCCGCCGCCGAGCACGCCGTGGCGCTGCTGCTGGCGGTCGCCCGCCGCGTGCCGGCCGCCGACCAGAGCCTGCGGGGCGGCGAGTGGAAGCGCAGCTCGTTCTCGGGTGTCGAGCTGAACGGCAAGACCATCGGTGTCGTCGGCCTCGGCAAGATCGGCCAGCTGTTCAGCCAGCGCCTCGCCGCGTTCGGCACCAAGCTGATCGCCTACGATCCCTACGTCTCGGCCGCCCGCGCCGCGCAGCTCGGCATCGAGCTCGTGCCGCTCGACGAGCTGCTGCAGCGCGCCGACGCGATCTCCATCCACCTGCCGAAAACGCCGGAGACCAAGGGCCTCATCGACGCCGAGGCGCTGAAGAAGACCAAGCCGGGCGTGATCATCGTCAACGCCGCACGCGGTGGCCTGATCGTCGAGGAGGCGCTGGCAGACGCGATCCGCAGCGGCCACGTCGGCGGCGCGGGCATCGACGTGTTCGTCACCGAGCCCACCACCGCGAGCCCGCTGTTCGAGCTGCCCAACGTGGTCGTCACCCCGCACCTCGGCGCGTCGACGAGTGAGGCGCAGGACCGCGCGGGCACCGACGTCGCCCGTTCCGTGCTGCTGGCCCTGCGCGGCGACTTCGTGCCGGACGCCGTGAACGTGTCGGGCGGCGGCGCCGTCGGCGAGGACGTGCGGCCGTACCTGTCGCTCACGCAGAAGCTCGGCGAGGTGCTCACGGCGCTGAGCCCGAAGGCGCCGACGTCGGTGACCGTCGAGGTCAAGGGCGAGCTGTCCAGTGAGGACACTTCGGTGCTGCAGCTCGCGGCGCTGCGCGGGGTGTTCGCCGGCGTGGTCGACGACCAGGTCACGTTCGTCAACGCGCCGCGGCTCGCCGAAGAGCTGGGTGTGCAGGTCGACCTCGTCACCGAGACCGAGAGCCCGAAGTTCCGCAGCCTGGTCACGGTGCGCGCGGTCCACGCGGACGGCACCGCGCTCACCGTCTCCGGTTCGGTGACCGGCAAGGACGAGGTCGAGAAGATCGTCGAGGTCAACGGCCGCCACTTCGACCTGCGTGCCGAGGGCCACGTGCTGCTGCTCGAGTACCCGGACCGCCCGGGCGTGATGGGCCGCGTCGGCACACTGCTCGGCGAGGCCGGCATCAACATCGAGGCCGCGCAGATCAGCCAGACCACCGAAGGTTCCGACGCCGTGATGCTGCTGCGCGTCGACCGGCACGTGGACGGCAACGTGCTTGAGCCGATCGGCGCCACCGTGGGTGCGCACACCATCCGTTCGGTGGACTTCAACTAGTTCCGCGCGTTTTCCGAAAGCCCCTTTCCCTGTCCGAGTGGCGGGGGAAGGGGCTTTTCGTCTTTCGGGAACGCCCAGACTGGCAACATTCGCATAACGGCGCATTTTCGCCACGAAAGTAGGTGTTTCGGGCAGCTAGGTTCTGTGCCGCGAGGCAGAACCACGCGCCGTGAGAGCACGGTGCGGCGCCGGTGCCCACCTGTCGGGGGTGGTGTCGGGAGCACCAGGCAGGTTCGCGATCCAGGCCTCCAACGAAGGGGTTGGGTACTCATGAGCAGATCCCGGTTGCCGGGGTGGGCTGCGCGTTCGACGGCCGCCGTCGCCGCGGCGGTGCTGGCCGTGGGCGTCACGACAGCGTCGGGCGCGTCGGCCCAGACGACGCCGCTCGCCGACCCGGTCGCGCCGGCCAAGGTCGCCGCCGCGGGGTTGCAGGGCAAGATCTCGCCGCGGCTCGACGCCGCGCGGGGCAAGATCACCGCGTTCGTGGAGCTGGCGAAGAAGCCGGCCGTCGACGCGTTCAACGCCGAACAGGGCAAGGGCGCCGGCAAGGAGAAGGCCAAGCAGGCCGCGCGCGCCGCGAAGGCCGACGTCGCCGCGACCGTCAACGCGGTCGTCGGGCAGCTCAAGAAGGCCGACACGGGCACACAGCTGGTCACGCAGACGTCGAACGCCGTCGCGGGCGCCGTCGTCACCGCCGACGCGGCGAAGATCCGCGAGCTCGCCAAGCGTCCCGACGTCGTTTCGGTGCGCACGGTCGTGCCGAAGACGAAGAACAACGCCAGCGCCGAGCAGCTCACCAACACGCTCGCCAGCTGGCAGCAGACCGGCAAGTTCGGTGACGGCATCCGCGTCGGCGTGATCGACGACGGCATCGACTACACCCACGCCGACTTCGGCGGCCCCGGCACGCCGGCGGCCTACCAGGCGGTGGACCGGGCCAAGCCGTCGCCGCTGTTCCCGAGCGCCAAGGTCGTGGGCGGCACAGACCTCGCCGGTGACGACTACGACGCCGAGGGCAAGACCGGCTCGCCGACGCCGAAGCCGGACCCCAACCCCATCGCGTGCGGCGAGCACGGCACGCACGTGGCCGGCACGATCGCGGGCTTCGGCGTGAACGCCGACGGCACCACGTTCACCGGCAACTACAAGAAGCTGAACAAGAAGCAGCTCGACGCCATGCGCATCGGCCCGGGCACCGCGCCCAAGGCCCTGCTCTACGCGATCAAGGTGTTCGGCTGCACCGGCTCCACGAACATCACTTCGCAGGCGCTGGACTGGGCGCTCGACCCCGACGGCGACGGTGACTTCACCGACCACCTCGACATCGTCAACCTGTCGCTGGGCAGCGACTTCGGCGCGCCGGACGACCCCGACTCGCTGTTCGTGCGCAAGCTCGCCCAGAACGGCGTCCTGCCGGTCCTCGCGGCGGGCAACGGCGGCGACCTCAACGACGTCGCGGGTTCGCCGGGCAACACGCCCGAGGCCCTCACCGTCGCCAGCAGCCGCGACGCCGGCGAGCTGAAGGACGCCCTCGACGTGACGGCTCCGAACCCGGGGCAGCAGCCGGGCCAGTACAGCCAGGACTACACCGGCTACGACACGCTCGACCTCACCGCGCCCGTCGTGCCGCTCTCCGCGGCCAACAACGCGGGCTGCGCCGCCTTCTCCGCCGAGGACAAGGCCAAGGTCGCGGGCAAGATCGCGTGGCTGGAGTGGGACGACAACGACTCCACCCGCGCCTGCGGTTCCGCCGCGCGCGCCAACAACGCGCAGGCCGCGGGCGCCAAGGGAGTGCTGCTGTCGTCCACTTTGGAGCACCCGGCCGCCGGGATCGCGGGCAACGCGGGCGTGCCGATGTTCCAGCTCACCGGCAAGGCCACCACGGCCGTGCGTCCGGACCTGACCGCCGGCACGCTCTCGGTCCGCTTCTTCGGCGCCGGGCGGGCGAGCCTGCAGACGACCGACAAGACCATTGTGGACACCCCGAGCTCGTTCACCTCGCGCGGTGGCCGTGGCCCGTCGGTGAAGCCGGACGTCACGGCGCCCGGTGACACGATCACGTCGGCGTTCCGGGGCAGCGGCAACGGCCGGCTGTCGATCTCGGGCACGTCGATGGCCACCCCGCACACCGCGGGCATCACGGCGCTGGTCCGCCAGACCCACCCCGACTGGAACGTCGAGGAGGTCAAGGCCGACGTCGTGGGCTCGGCCGCGCACGACATCACCGACGGCGCCGGACACACCTACGCGCCGCAGCGCGTCGGGACCGGTCGCATCGACGCGAAGGCCGCGCTGGACAACCAGGTCCTCGCCTACGTGGAGGACGACCCGGGTGCCGTGAGCGTCACGTTCGGCACCGTCGAGGTAGCGGGACCGGTCACGCTCTCGAAGACGATCAAGGTCGTCAACAAGGGTGTCACGCCGGCCGAGTACTCGGTGGCGTACGAGGCCGTGAACTCGCTGCCCGGCGTGCAGTACACAGTGGACAAGAACACGGTGAAGCTCAACCCGCGCGGGGCCGCGAAGGTGAAGGTGACGCTCAAGATCACCGACCCGAAGGCGCTGCGCAAGGTCATGGACCCGACCATGGAGGCCACGCAGGCCGGGCTCGCCCGCCAGTTCGTGGCCGACGCTTCGGGCCGGGTGGCGTTCACGCCGAAGAACGGTGCGACCGTGCCGCTGCGGGTGGCCGTGTACTCGGCGCCGAAGCCGGTCTCGTCCGTGACGACGCCGGCCGGCGTGCGGTTCGGCGGGAACCAGAACCAGGCCGTGCTGAACCTCGGTGGCAAGGGCGTCGACCAGGGCACCGGCGCGCAGCGGTACCGCTCGCTGATCAGCGTCCTGGAGCTGCAGGCCGAATCGCCGCAGATGCCGGAGTGCGGCGAGGGCGTCTCGACCGACTGCACACTCAACGGCACCGCCAAGGGCGGCGACCTGCGCTACATCGGCGCGGCCTCGACGGCTCCGCTCGCCAAGGCGCAGGGCGAACCGGAGAACGCCATGCTCGCGTTCGGCCTCACGACCTGGGGCGACTTCGCGAACCTGGGCAGCAACACGATCCCGTTCGTCGACTTCGACACGACAGGCGACGGCAAGCCGGACTTCGAGACCTTCGTGACGAAGGCCACAGGCACCGACGTGCTGCTGGCCGCCACGGTGTCGCTGACGCAGCCGGGCAACCCGACGGTGGACCTGCAGGCCGTCAACGGTCAGCTCGGCGACGTGGACACCAACGTGTTCGACACGAACGTCGTCGTGCTGCCGGTCAGCATCGCCGCGCTGGGGATCGACCCGACCGAGGCGTCGCACCGGATCAGCTACACCGTCGGCACGGCGGGCTTCTACGTCGCGCCGGGCACCACCGACGGGCTGATCGACTTCGTCGGCACGCCGCTGTCGTTCGACGCTCTGGCGCCGGCGTTCTCGGTGCAGGGCGGCGGTGACGCGGCCCTCGGCTACGTCGCGAAGCCCGGCACCCAGCTCGTGGTCAACCGCAACGCGGCCGCCGTCGCCGGTGACAAGGCGAAGGGCCTGCTGGCGATCGAGCACCACAACGCGGCCGGCTCGCGCGCGGCCGTCGTGCGGATCGAGTCGGCGGTGACGCGGCCGTGAGGCCGGCTCCGTCACCCGCCCAGGCGGGGTGACGGGGTCCTCCGATCAGGGAAGGCCTGAAGTGGCTGGTCAGCTTCCCCGAATGGCGCGTTAGGGGCTTTCCGGGTCGTTCGGACCCGGGAAGCCCCCTTTGTCTTTCACCCGTTCAGGTGTCTCACCCTGCGGGAGGATGCGGCATAAGGGTGGTGCGGCTACGGCGTCTTGTCTACGGCCGGTAACCTTCCGCTGCTGGCGTTTTCTTGCGGATGGGCCATCGGTGCGTTCGGTGGCCTGGTCTACGGAGGTGTGTGGATGCGGCTCGCGGTGATCCCAGGTGACGGGATCGGGCCCGAGGTGGTCTCCGAGGCGCTCAAGGTGCTCGGTGAAGTAGCACCGACGGCGGAGATCACGAACTACGACCTCGGTGCCGCGAGGTGGCACTCGACCGGGGAACTGCTCCCCGAATCGGTGCTCGGCGAACTGCGTCAGCACGACGCGATCCTGCTCGGCGCGGTCGGCGACCCGACGGTGCCCAGCGGCATCCTCGAGCGCGGCCTGCTGCTGCGCCTGCGCTTCGAGCTCGACCACCACGTGAACCTGCGCCCGGCGCGCCTGTACCCGGGCGTGCGCGGCCCGCTGGCCGACGCCGGCGAGGTCGACATGGTCGTGGTGCGCGAAGGCACTGAAGGGCCGTACACCAACAACGGTGGCCTGCTGCGCAAGGACACCGAGCACGAGGTCGCGACGGAGGTCAGCGTCAACACGGCGTTCGGCGTCCGGCGCGTCGTCGCCGACGCGTTCAACCGCGCCGAGGAGCGGCCGCGCAAGCACCTCACCCTGGTGCACAAGACCAACGTGCTGGAGTACGCCGGGTCGCTGTGGTCGCGGATCGTCGAGGAGGTCTCGCTCGAGCACCCCGACGTCACGGTCGCGTACTCGCACGTCGACGCCGCCACGATCCACCTGGTCACGGACCCGTCGCGCTTCGACGTGGTCGTCACCGACAACCTCTTCGGCGACATCATCACCGACCTGGCGGCCGCCGTCACCGGTGGCATCGGCCTCGCGGCCAGCGGCAACCTCGACATCACGCGCCGCAACCCGAGCATGTTCGAGCCGGTCCACGGGAGCGCTCCCGACATCGCCGGCCAGGGTCTCGCCGACCCGACGGCCGCGGTGCTCTCGGTGTCGCTGCTGCTCGACCACCTGGGCCACAAGGAGGCCGCGCGCCGCATCGAGGCGTCCGTGGCCTTCGACCTCGCCACGCGCGACCAGGCGTCGCCCGGCACCACCCAGGCCATCGGCGACCGGCTCGCTGCGCTGGTGTCGTCGAACGTGCGCTCTGTGAGCTGACGTTCTTTCCCGGAACGCCGCCGTGGAAGACCGGTCGAACTCCGGCGCTGACTCGCAACGGTAGGCCCGCGGTCCATCTCCATCGGACCGCGGGCTGGCCTGACACCGGCGGTGGTTCCCGCATCACCCTTGGCCCTCCCGTCGTGGTTTACGGGAGTCGATATCCCCTTCTTTTGTCTTGGCGTGGCTGCCGTCGTCGTGTGTGGACCCCTGGACAGATCGGGTCCATTCGGTGTCAAGTTCTCTCCTTTGCTGACGGCCCGGACTCTCCGACTTCCGACTCTGACGAATCCCCTCTGCCGGTTCGCCTCCGGTGTCGCCGTTCAATGGCGAATCCTCGCCGCGTGACCCCGCTTCGGCTGGCGCGCAACCGCCGCGGCGGCATCGGCGGCCAACGGCAATCCCGCGCTCGGCGCGTTGCCGATGAGTGGCGAACCCCCGCGCGATGACTCCGCCCCGGCGTGGTCGGCGTCGCCGCTCAGCGGCGAACTCATGTAGGTCGACGAAGTCGCAGTAAGTTCGTCGCCTGCCGGGAACGACAGCGTGGAGCGCGGCTCGCCAGCCGGAGCTCCGGACGTGCCGCCTTGGCCGTTGCCGCTCAGTGGCGAAAAGCGTCGAGGGCCCAAATCGCCTGGTGGAGCCCAATCTCCGGGAGCGCAAGAACGCCGGCACTCCGGTTTCGAGCCACCGGAGCGCCGACGCGTCGGACCCATCCTGCTCGGGCCGACGTGGTACGCACCTCGGCGACCCAGCCGACTCCAGCCGTCATTCGACCGGCCCGAGTCCAAGGAAACCGTGACCAAGTCGATGTGCGCCCCTGGCCTCGACGATCGGATTTCCGACTATGTCGTGCGATTTCGCCAAGGTGCCCCAGCTCGCCGAGAAGATCAACCGGGAAGTCCTGAAGGGCGCGGATCCCGAACGGGTGTTCAGGGGCTGGTACTACGGTTTCTCCGAAAGCACCGGCTTCATGCCCGACACGTTGGCGCAGCTCTGCTTCCAGAGCGGCCAGCTCGCCGAAGCCTGCCTCAACGGCCTCGGCAAGCAGCGCAACACCATGCCTCCGCTCGAGGCGCTGTACGGCGACCTGCGCAACCTCGGCAAGATTTTTGCCGTCAGCGACCGCGCAGAACAGCCGGTGAAACAGCCGGTGATCAGCTCTCACAGACTGGGAAGCTCCGCCCGGCGCTTGGAAGCCGGGCGGAGCTGTGGCATCATGCAAACCGTGACCGCCATCTCGATCATTATCGCCGAGCGCGCCGGATAGACGCTTCACAAGAGCTTCCGGCGCGCAACCTCTCGCACCCATGCGGGAGGTTTTTTTGTTGCCAGAAACAGGTTCTGCCCGCCACAAGGAGACACCGTGACCCGCACGGAGCCCGCCGAAACGCCCCTCGGCGACGCCTTCCACCTCTACGACACGACCCTGCGTGACGGCGCCCAGCGCGAAGGCATCACGTACTCCGTTGCCGACAAGCTCGCCGTCGCCCGCCTGCTCGACGAGCTCGGCGTGGGTTTCATCGAGGGCGGCTGGCCGGGCGCGTTGCCGAAGGACACGGAGTTCTTCGCGCGGGCGGCGAAGGGCGAGCTCGAACTGAGGCACGCCGTGCTCGTCGCGTTCGGGTCCACGCGCAAGGCCGGCACTCGTGCGTCGGAAGATCCGCAGGTCCGCGCGCTGCTCGACGCCGAGGCACCCGTGGTCACCTTGGTGGCGAAATCCGACCTGCGGCACATCGAGCGTGCGCTGCGCGTCGACGTGGACGAGGCGTGCGAAATGGTCCGTGACACCGTCGCGTTCCTGACCGGCGAGGGCCGGCGCGTGTTTCTCGACGCCGAGCACTTCTTCGACGGGTACGCCTTCTCGCCCGACACCGCGCTGCGCGTCCTCGACGCCGGTGCCACCGCGGGCGCCGACGTCGTCGTGCTCTGCGACACCAACGGCGGCCAGCTGCCGCTCGGCCTCGCGGAAACCGTGGGCGAGGTCAAGGACAGGACCGGGTTCCGCTTGGGAATCCATTGCCAGGACGACACTTCCTGCGCCGTGGCGAACTCCGTCGCCGCGGTGCAGGCCGGCGCGACGCACGTCCAGTGCACCGCCAACGGTTATGGCGAGCGGGCCGGCAACGCCGACCTGTTCGCCGTGACGGGAAACCTCGTGACGAAGCTCGGAATGGAGGTTCTCCCGACCGGAGGTGCCGCCGAGCTCACCCGCGTCTCCCATGCGCTTGCCGAAATCGCGAACCTCGCACCCGACACCCACCAGGCCTACGTCGGGTCGTCGGCCTTCGCCCACAAGGCGGGGCTGCACGCGAGCGCGATCAAGGTGGATCCGTTGCTGTACAACCACATCGATCCATCTTCCGTCGGAAACGGCATGCGGGTACTGGTCACGGAGATGGCCGGCAGGGCCAGCCTCGAGCTCAAGGGACGTGAGCTCGGGGTCGACCTTGCCGGCCGGCCCGACGCGCTCACGAACGCGGTGCGCAAGGTGAAGGACCTCGAAGCGGAGGGTTGGTCGTTCGAGGCTGCTGATGCGTCGTTGGAGTTGTTGCTGCGCCGTGAAGTCGAGGAGGTTTCCGGTGAGGAGCCGGTGGCGCCGCCGTTCCGCCTGGAGTCCTATCGCGTCGTCCTCGATCACCGGTCCGACGGTGAGGTCGTTTCGGAGGCGACGGTGAAGGTCCACGTGAACGGGCACCGCGTCATCGCCACGGCCGAAGGCAACGGGCCGGTGCACGCGATGGACGCCGCCCTGAGGGAAGCGCTCAGCCCGCACCTGTCCTGGTTGGACACGGTGGAGCTGTCCGACTACAAGGTGCGGATCCTCCCGTCCAATCCGGGCACGCACGCGGTGACCCGTGTCCTGCTCGAATCCAGTGATGGTGAGCGGGAATGGACCACCGTCGGTGTGCATGGGAACATCGTGGAGGCGAGCTGGATGGCGATGTGTGACGCGCTCGTCCACAAAAGCCTCACGGCTCGCGGCTGAGTTCGGGCTCGCTCCTTTCCTGGGCTCGCAGGTGATCTGCGGTGGCGTCCTCGAGGTGACGGCAATGCGGAGACGGCAGTGCGGTGATGGCTGTGCGGTGATGTCTGTGCGGTGATGTCGACGAGGTGTCTTGCCAGATTGGCGCATCAAGGGCGTGATAGTCGAGGATTTCGGCGAGAAAGCGGACGAACGGGCCGCTCGTGCCGTTTTGCTCACGTTGTGCGCAGGGCGTGGCGCGAGTGGCCCGTTCGTGCTGGGGGCGAGCGTCGGAGCGGCGGCGTAAGTAGACTGACCAGGTGCGTCTAGCCCGAATTGCTCATCCCAGCGGTGGTGTCGCGTTCGCTTCGATCGAGGGCGAGGGCGACGACGCCCAGGTCCTGGAGATCGCTGAACACCCCTTCGGCCAGCCGAACTTCACCGGCAAGCGGTGGCCGCTCGCCGACGTCCGCCTGCTTGCGCCGATCCTGCCGTCGAAGGTCATCGCCGTCGGCCGGAACTACGCGAAGCACGCGGCCGAGTTCGGCAACGAGGTGCCGGCGGCCCCGATGCTGTTCATCAAGCCGTCGACCACGATCATCGGTCCGAACGCGCCCATCCGTCGCCCGCGTGACGTCGGTCGCATCGACTTCGAGGGCGAGCTGGCGATCGTCATCGGCCAACCGGTGAAGAACGTGTCCGCCGAGCGAGCGGCGAGCGCGATCCTCGGCTACACCGTGGCCAACGACGTGAGCGCCCGCGAGCTCCAGAAGTCCGACGGCCAGTGGGGCCGTGCGAAGGGCTTCGACACGTTCTGCCCGCTCGGCCCGTGGATCGAGACGTCGATCGACCCGTCGGACCTGGCGCTGCGAAGCGAGGTCGACGGCGAGGTCAAGCAGGACGGCCGCACGTCGGACCTCGTGCACAAGGTGCCGGAGCTGGTCGAGTTCGTGTCGGGCGTCATGACGTTGCTGCCCGGCGACATCATCCTCACCGGCACGCCCGAGGGCGTCGGCCCGATCGTCGACGGGCAGTCGGTCTCGATCACGATCGAAGGTATCGGCACCCTGACCAACCCGGTCCAGGACATCTGACAACACTCGGTTCGACGAGGCCCACCGGCCATTCGCCACTGAGTGGCGACGGCCGGTGGGCCTCTGGATTTCCGGGGTCGTGGCCACGGTCACCGGCTGGGGTTCGGTCGGCTTTCGCGGTTTGGAGCGACATGGTGGTGGCGCGGTTTGCCGCTGAGTGGCGGCGACTGCGGGCCCGCTTTTCCGGGGATGGTGACTGTGGTCCCCGACTCGGGTTTGGTTTTCGCGGTCGTGGGGCGGTGCGGGTTTGCCGCTGAGTGGCGATGATCGCGGGCCTCGGTGTTCGGGGGTCGGTGACTGCGGTCACCGACCCGGGTTGGATTACGTGGTTTTGGGGCGACGTGGTGGTTGCCGGGGGCGCCACTGAGAGGCGACGACCGGGGCCCCGGCTTCCGGGGATGGCCACTGTGGTCCTCGACTCGGGGTTGGCTTTCGCGGTTCTGGGGCGGTGGTTGCGGGGTTCGCCGCTGAGTGGCGAGGATCGCGAGCCTCGGTGTTTTGGGGGTGGGGGTTGAGGTCGCCGGCTCAGGTCCAATCGGCCTTCGCCGCTCGGGGGCGACACGGTGGTCGCGTCGTTCGCCATTGAGTGGCGACACCTGGTCGGCCCTCAATCTTTCTCGGGCGGAGGTTGAGGTCGCTGGACCGGCGCGGGCGGTTTCGCCGTTCGTCGGCGACACGTTGGTCGCGCCGTTGGTCGGTCGGCGATGGGCTCGGTGGAGATACGAGAGCCGTGCCGGTGTTGCCGCTAGGTGTATGAGGCCATGACGTTCGTGACGCCGGTGCGGAGCCTCGACGCTGGTGGCTGATCTCCGGCGGCAGTGTGTGGTCGATGGTAGTTGTAGTGGATGTTCCAGACGGCCAGGGCTGCGGTGCGGTGGTCTTCGCTGGTCCAGACGGAGGCGTAGAGGAATTCTTCGGCGAGGATCCGGTTGTAGCGCTCGACTTTTCCGTTGTGGCGTGGGGTGTAGGGCGTGATCCGCTGATGGCGGGCTCCGCGGAGGACGGTGGCGAAGTCGCCTGCGCGGTAGCAGGGGCCGTTGTCGGTGACCAGGCGGTGGATGTGGGTGATGCCGTGGGCGGCGAAGAACGCGCGGGCGCGGTGGACGAATCTGATCGCGGTGCGGGCGGTTTCGTCGGGCAGGGC
>NZ_JBSGDT010000065.1:0-19455 GCF_053602515.1 Amycolatopsis sp. NPDC004368
CGCTCCTCGTCACTCAACACCAACGGCGGCAGTTTCGGATTCGGCATCACAACACCCTAACCACTGGCCCCGAAATTATGACTCAGGACACTAGGGAGGAGTTGTCAGGAGGCGGTCAGCGTTTCGTGAGCCTCCCACTTTCGCCGGATGCCGAAGGGTCCAACCCCTGCTTATGCTTCCGTGATTCGTTCACTGGGAGGAAACGCATGAAGAAGCTCCTCGTCACCACGCTGGCCGTCGGTTCACTGCTCGCCGCGTTCGCGCCGACGGCCGGCGCCGCGACCGTGGCGAACAGCGAGCCCACCACGACCCACGGCGCCTGCCAGTACACCGAAACGCCGGACGAGCCCGCCGCCCGTCCCGTGCCCCTGCCGCCCGACCCGCAGCAAACCCCTGACCGCGGCAAGGTCGCCGTCCCCGTGCTCACCAACCAGGGCCTGCTGCCGCTCACCCTCGACCGCGCCGAGGCGCCGTGCACGGTGCAGAGCTTCCTGCACCTGGCCCGCCACGGCTTCTTCAACCAGACCACCTGCCACCGCCTCACCGACTACCCGACCCTCAAGGTGCTGCAGTGCGGAGACCCCACGGCCACCGGTGAAGGCGGCCCCGGCTACCGCTTCCGTGACGAGCTCCCCACCGACCTGCCGCCGTCCACCACCAACCCGGCGGGCCGCATCTACTCCCGCGGTCTGATCGCCATGGCGAACGCCGGCCCGGACACCAACGGCAGCCAGTTCTTCCTCGTCTACGGCGACTCCACCCTGCGTCCCGACTACACGGTCTTCGGCACCGTCGGCCCGCTCGGTCTGCGCACCCTCGACCGCGTCGCCGCCGGCGGCATCAAGCCCGACCCCGAAGGCAGCCCCACGGACGGCGCACCCGCGCGCAAGACCGACCTGGAGCTGGTGCTGCCGCTCGGCCTGTGACAAACGAAAGAAGCGGGCCGGGACTCGAAAGTCCCTGCCCGCTCCGTTCGCACGAAACTCAGTGCTGCACAGCCTTTTCCGCGTGCGCACCCGTCAACGCCCGCACCTCCATCTCCGCGTACTTCTTCGCGTTGCGCTCCTTCGACAGCACCGTGCCGAGCCACCCGAGCAGGAACGCCACCGGGATCGACACCAGGCCCGGGTTGTCGAGCGGGAACCAGTGGAAGTCCACGCCCTGCAGCATCGAGGCGCTCTTGCCGGTCTTCGCGTCGATCGGCTTGCCCGACACCGCGGGCGAGAACACGATCAGCACCAGCGACACGATCAGGCCGCCGTAGATGCTCCACAGCGCGCCCTGGGTGTTGAACCGCTTCCAGAACAGCGAGTACAGGATCGTCGGCAGGTTCGCCGAAGCCGCGACCGCGAACGCGAGCGCCACGAGGAACGCGACGTTCTGCCCGTTGGCCAGGATGCCGCCGACGATCGCGACCGCGCCGATCACCAGGGCGGTGATCCGCGCGACGCGCACCTCCGAGCCCGGCGTCGGCTTGCCGCGCTTCACCACGTTCGCGTACACGTCGTGGGCGAACGAAGCCGACGCGGTGATCGTCAGACCGGCCACCACGGCGAGGATCGTGGCGAACGCGATCGCCGAGATCAGGCCCAGCAGCACCGGCCCGCCGAGGTTGAGCGCGAGCAGCGGCGCCGCCGAGTTCACACCGCCCGGTGCGGCCTTGATGTCGTCGGGGCCGACGAGCGCGCCCGCGCCGTAACCGAGCACCAGCGTGAACAGGTAGAACACGCCGATCAGCACGATCGCCCAGACCACCGAGCGGCGGGCTTCGCGGGCCGTGGGCACGGTGTAGAAGCGCATCAGCACGTGGGGCAGGCCCGCGGTGCCGAGCACCAGCGCGATGCCGAGCGAGAAGAAGTCCAGTTTGGACGTTCCCGTGGCACCGTACTGCTTGCCCGGCCCGAGCAGCGTCTCACCGACCTGGCCCGCCTTGTCCACGGCGCCCTGCAGCAAAGCCGAGAAGTTGAAGCCGTACTTGCCGAGCACCCACAGCGTCATCGCGAGCGCGCCGACGATGAGCAGCACGGCCTTGATGATCTGCACCCACGTGGTGCCCTTCATCCCGCCGATGAGCACGTAGGCGATCATGATCACGCCCACCACGGCGATGACCACCGACTGCGCCGTCCTGCCCTCGATGCCCAGGAGCAGCGCCACCAGGCCGCCGGCGCCGGTCATCTGGGCCAGCAGGTAGAAGAACGACACGATCAGCGTCGAAATCGCCGCCGCGGCCCGCACCGGACGCTGCCGCATGCGGAACGCCAGTACGTCGCCCATCGTGAACTTGCCGGTGTTGCGCAGCAGTTCGGCCACGAGCAGCAGCGCGACCAGCCAGGCCACGAGGAAGCCGATCGAGTAGAGGAACCCGTCGTAGCCGTACACCGCGATGGCACCCGCAATACCGAGGAACGACGCAGCCGACAGGTAGTCACCGCTGATCGCGATGCCGTTCTGCGGGCCGCTGAACGCGCGCCCGGCGGCGTAGTAGTCGGAGGCCGTCTTCGTGTTGCGGCTCGCGCGGAACACGACCACGAGCGTGATCACCACGAACACGGCGAAGATGATGATGTTCAGCGTCGGGTTGCTGCCTTCGACGCCCGCGGCGAGGGTGCTCATTCTGACTCCTTCGCGGCCGGGTTCTCGATGTCTTCACGGATCCGCCCGGACAGCGGGTCGAGCTTCCGGTTGGCGTAGCGCACGTACAGCCAGGTGATGAGGAACGTCGACACGAACTGCAGCAGGCCGAACAGCAGGCCCACGGTGAAGTTGCCGGCGATCTTCGTGCTCATGAAGCCGTGCGCGTAGTCGGCCAGCAGCACGTAGAGCAGGTACCAGGCGAGGAACAGCGCGGTCATCGGGAAGACGAAGCGGCGCAACCGGCCGCGCAGCTGCCTGAACTCGGCGCTCTCCTGGACCTGTTCCCAGTCCATGTCCGGCGCTTCGCCGGGCGGACCGGTGTCGGTGGGACTCATCGTCACTCCCTCGCGACGCTGCGGATTGTGGTCCGCGCCACAGTAGGGAGGCGGGCGCCGAGGAGGAAGCGTCAGCGGTTCAAACGCCGGGCCACACGACGAACGGTCGACGAGCGGTACGCGGGTGCGGACGAATGGGGCGGTTCGGGCCCGGGCGCTCGTTCGTCGAGGTGCAGGCGGAGCATGGCCGCGCCGGCCCAGGACGGGGGCCGGCCACGCAGGGAGACGGCCACCATCACGCCGAACGCGAGCGGTACGGACCAGGGTGCCGGTTGCGACACCAAGATCGCCACCCAGCCGTCGAGCTTCGGCCCGGCCAGGGCGAACAGGATCGAGCCGGACGAGGCCACGAGCCCGGTCACCACCCCGCAGATCCCACCCGCAGCGGTGAGGCGCGGCCACCAGATGCCGAGCACGAGCAGCGGGCAGAAGGTGGACGCGGCCACGGTGAAGCCCCACGTCACCAGCACCCCGGCGTCGAGCCGCGCCGACGGCAGCGCCAGCACCACCATCGCGGCAGCGGCGAAGACCACGGTGACGCGCAGGCGGCGCAGGCCACCGGGCATGAGGTCGTAGGCGAGCGCGCCGGACATCACGAGCAGCAGGCCCAGCGACGTCGCCAGGAACGCCGCGAACGCGCCCGCGGTGAGCAGCGCCGTGAACAGCTCGCCGGCCCACCCGGTGTCGACCTCGGCCGGCAGCGCGACGACGACGGTGTCCGTGTCGCCGGAGAGGTAGATCTCGGGTACCAGCACCCGGCCGAGCACGCCGTAGACGCCGGGGAACAGGTAGAACACGCCCAGCAGCGCCACGGTGATCGCGGCGGTGCGGCGCGCGGCGCGGCCGTCGGGGCTGGTGTGGAAGCGCATCAGCACGTGGGGCAGGCCCATGGTGCCGAGCATCGTCGCGATCAGCACGGCCCACGTGCCCAGCAGCGGGTAGCCCTTGTCGAGGTCGAGCAGCGGGCGTTGCCAGTCGGGGCCGCCCAGCGCCGCGCCGTCGCTGACGTCGGGCACCGGCGCGTTGGCGGCGAAGACCATTCGTTGTCCACTGTGGACTTCAAGCTCACCCGGTGGCAAGGTGCGTGGGCCGTTTTCGGCGATGACGGTCGTGGGCTCGCGCAGCTCGATGGTCACGTCGTGCTCGAAGTCCACCGGCGTCTCGTGCGTGAAGCGGGTGAACTCGACGGGCGTGAGCGCGGCGTCGCGGTCGGCTTGGCTCACGTGCAGCACGAGCCACAGCGCGGGCACGAGGAAGAGAAGGAGCTTGAGGAAGAACTGGAACGCCTGCACGTACGTCGCCGCGCGCATCCCGCCGAGCGCCAGCGTGACGCTGACGGCCGTGCCTGCGATCACCACCCCCACCCAGTACGGCGTGCCGCCCACGGCCGTGAGCACCAGCCCGGCCGTGCGGAACTGCGGGACGACGTAGATCGTGCCGATCACCAGCACCACGACGGCCGTGATCCTTCGGAGCGCCGGCGATGCCAGGCGGGCCTCGGCGAAGTCCGGCACGGTCAGCGCCCCGGACCTCCGCATGGGCGCCGCGACGAGCACGAGCATCGCGATGTACCCCGCCGTGAACCCGACCGGGTACCACAGCGCGCCGACGCCGTCCTTCACCACCAGCCCCGCCACCCCGAGGAACGACGCGGCCGACAAGTACTCCCCGGACACCGCCGCGGAGTTCACGAACGGCGAAATCCTCCGCGACGCCACCAGGAAGTCGGACGTCGTGCGCATCGCGGCCACCCCGCGCACGCCGATGAGCAACGTGATCAGCACGACCGGTGTCACCGCCAGCGCGAGGTCCATCTAGCGGTCCTCGGCCTTCTCCGCCCGCCGCAACTGCCACCGTGCCAGCCCGGCCATCACGGGGTACGGCAGCAGCGCGATCATCAACCAGGACAACGGAATGCCCCACACCCGCACCCCGTCCAGCCCCGGCGCTACGGCGAACACCGCGGGCAACCCGAGCACGAGCGCGAACATCGCCACGAGCGCCGGAATGCCCCGCCTGCGTTGCACCCGGTAGAGCTCGGCGGCGCGCTCCGCGTCGGACGCCCTGAGCCGCGGCATGCGCCACCGCCCGCGCGCCTGCCGGCGCGACCGCGCCAGCCGCGTCTGGGGGCTCATCACGACCACCCTCCGCACCCGGCTCACCGCGCGGCCTCCTGGGCGCCCCGATGCTGCGTTCGCTGCGCCCAACGCACTGAATGCCGGATGGGGGCGGGGCACGCCGAGCGGGCCCTCATCAGGACGATCCGATCTGTGCCGGCTGTGCTGCCTCCAGAAGCTGGTCCGGCGGATCCCGCGCACACCGGCGGCTCGCCTGGAGAGCCAGGGGCGCACCGATGCCACTTCTGGTGCGTGCAAAGCACCGAACGCCGCGTTGGGTGCGGCCAGCGCACCGAATGCCGCACGGGGGCAGAGCGGACCGGCCCGGCCCCGCTCACCGGGACGACCCCAGCTGTCCCTGCTGCGCCGCCTCCAACAACCGGTCCCGCAGATCCCGCGCGTGCCGCCGGCTCACCGGCACGTCGCCGGCGTGCGTGTGCGCCAGGAGCCCACCCGTCGTGTCGCTGCGCAGCTCCACCACCGCCGACACCGACAGCAGGAATCCCCGGTGCACCCGCGTGAACCCGGTGCCCTCCCAGTACTCCTCCAGCCGCGAGATCGGCATGCGCACCAGGTGCACGCCGCCGCGGGTGTGGAGGCGGACGTAGTCGCCGTGGGCTTCCACGAAGAGGACGTCGTCGCGGCGGACGTAGCGGGTGCGGCCACCCGCGTCGACCGGGAGGGCGGCCATGGCGTCGGGCACGGGGCTCGCCGGAGAACCCGGCGCCATGCGCACGACCTTCGCCAGCGCCGCCGCGAGGCGTTCCGTGCGGACGGGCTTGAGCAGGTAGTCCACGGCGCCGATGCCGTACGCCGCCACCGCGTGGCCGTCGTGGGCCGTCACGAACACGATCACCGGCGGTTCGGACAAGCGGGCCAACAGCGTGGCCAGCTCCAGCCCGTCGAGGCCCGGCATGGAGATGTCGAGGAACACCGCGTCGAAGGGGTCGGCCTGCAACAGCTTCAGCGCCGACAACGCGTCGCCCGCGCCCACGACCTCGCCGACCTCCGGGGCCTCGCGCAGCATGCGGCACAGCTCGTCCAGCGCCGGCGCGAGGTCGTCGACCGCCAGCACCCGCAGCCCGCTCACGGCAGCACCCCCGGCTGGAACCGCGGCACCCGCACGACCACCCGTGTGCCGGCGCCGACCTCGGTCTCGACGGTCAACCCGTACCAGGCGCCGTACACGTTGCGCAGTCGTCTGTCCACATTGGCCAGACCGAGGCCATCGGAAGAAGCACGGCCCGCGAGGATGTCCGCGGCCAGCTTCGGGTCCATGCCCACCCCGTCGTCCTCCACGCTGATCACGCAGTCGTTCCCTTCCGCCTGCCCGTGCACCTGCACCAGCCCGGTGGTCGCTCGCGGCTCGATGCCGTGCCGGATCGCGTTCTCCACCAGCGGCTCCAGCACCAGGTACGGCACGGCCACCGCCAGCACCTCCGGCGCCACCCGCACCTGCACCTTCAGCCGCTCACCCAGCACCGCGCGCTGCAGCGCCAGGTACGTCTCCACCGCCGGAACTCCTCCGCCACCACGGTGTACTCGCCGTGGCGCGCGAGGCTGTAGCGCGTGTAGTCGGCGAAGTCGAGCATCAGGTCCCGCGCCCGGTCCGGCTCCGAGCGCACCAGCGAAGCGATCACCGTCAACGCGTTGTACACGAAATGCGGTGACATCTCCGCCCGCAACGCCCGCAACTCCGCCTGCGCCGCCTGATCGGCCGACGCCTCCAGCCGGCCGCGTTCCAGCGCCTGCACCACGACGTCGGCCGCCTGCCCCACCACGTCGGAGCCGCGCAGGCCCACCACCAGCAGCGCCCCGGCCAGCTCGTCGTGGACGTGCAGCGGCACGGCCGTCACCTCGTCGAGCGAAGCGGGTTCCTCGCTGTGCAGCACCTCGTCGAGCACGCGGGCGACGGTGGCGTCCGGCCCCGGCCGTCCGGACCACAGCAGCGAGCCCGACAGGTCCGTGAGCCCCAGCCCGGCCACGCCGAACAGCCGCCGCAGCCCGTGGGCCGCACGCCGCGCGTGGGTGCCGCCGAGGCCGTCGATCAGGTCGTCGGTGACCTTGCGGGCCGCGGCCAGCACCGGCACGGGGCCGGCGCGCACAGCCGAGCGCCACGGCAACCGCACACCCTCGGTCATCGACGGCCTCCCCTCGGCGACGGGCAGGGGGTAGATCCTAGCCCCGAACGCGGCGAAGGGGACTTTCCACGCGGGAAAGTCCCCTTCGAAGGATCGTTACCAGCTCTGCTTGTAGAAGTACTTCGAGTTCGTGTCCAGGTCGTCCTTGGTGATCGAGTGCAGCTCCGCCGGCAGGTTGCGCGTCACCGGCTCGCCCTCTACTCGCCCTTGCGCAGGCCGTCCACTTCGGACGGGCTCCGTCGAGCAGGATCCTGCCGGAAGTCGGCCGCCGCCGTGACCCCACGCGGCTTGGTCAGGTCCACCGCGTCCAGCAGGAGCTCGCTCATCGGCCTACCTCTTGTCGAGTGCGGGCGGGCGGCAGCGGATCGCGGTGAGCGAACCCGACGCCTCGACCTGCCCGGCGTCGAACGGCACCACGTACGTCTCGCCCTTGGCCAGGGCGAACTCGCCGCCGTGTTCGGTGCGCAGGGTGCCTGACCCGTCGAGCACCACGAGCACCGAGAACGACGGGTCGAACGCCAGCGAATCGCCGGTAAGCTGCACGCGGTCGGCGCGGAAGAACTCGTCCGAACCGGCGGCCAGCAGGTCGACCGACGTGGCCTTGTCCTCGGCCGTGTGCTTCACGATCGAGGTGAGCCGCTCGGCGTCCCAGCCCGACGTGTCGAGCGTTTCGATCGCGGTGTCGAACCCGATGCCGAGGTGGCCCTTTTCCGGCGAAGCCAGGAAGTCACGCCACTCCAGCGTCAGCGAGAAGTCGGTGGGCTGCTGCAGCTCCACCACGAACACGCCCTCGCCGATCGCGTGCGGCAGCCCGGCCGGGATGTACACGGTGTCCCCGGCCTGCACGGACACGCTGTTGAGCGCCCCCAGCATGCTCGGCGCGTCCTGTTCCCGCGTCCACTCGGCGACGGTCGCCTTGCTCACCGTCTCCTTGAAGCCCGGGTACACGCGGGGGTCGTCGCCGTAGGTGCCCACCACGATCCACGCCTCGGTCTTGCCGAAGTGCGAGTCGAAATGCTTCTGTGCGAACGAGTCGCTCGGGTGGAAGTGCACGGGCAGCCGCTGGCCGGCGTCGAGCAGCTTCACCAGCAGGCCGGTGGAGTCGCCGAGCTTCGCGACGTGCGCCGCGCCCAGCCAGGCTTCGGCGTTGCCGCGCACGGCGTCACGCAGCCAGCCGCCGTCCGGGAGCTGGGTGAGACCGTTGGTCTCCTGGCCGAACATCGTGGTGACCGAGCCGACCCAGTCCTCGGGGCCGAATTTCGAGTCGGTGCCGGTGGCCCCGCGCAGCGCGGCGATCGCGTCGCCACCGCGGTAGAACTGCGGGGGCTGGTTGGCCGGCAGCCGGATCGGTTCGAGGTGCGTGCTCACGGGGCGACCTCACCGGAACCACGAGCGACAAGATGCACGGGCAGGACTACCTTTCTGGGTGCGGACTGATCCCCCTGGATCCGCGCGAACAGCAGCTCTGCCGCCGCGTGCCCCAGGGCGCTGACGTCGTGGGCGACGACCGTCACCGGCGGGTCCAGCAGGTCCGCCAGCTCGAAGTCGTCGAAGCTCACCATGGCGGGCCGGTGCTCGGCGTGGGCCAGCGCGCGCAGCAGGTGCACGGCCACGCGGTTGTTGCCCGCGATCACCGCGGTCGCCGCGGCGGGACCGGACAGCAGCGTGGCCACGGCGTGCGAGATCGTCTCCTGCGTGGGCGTGCGCATGACAACGAGGCTCTCGTCGTAGGACACGCCGTTGCGCACGCAGCCCTCGCGGAAGCCGCGCAGGCGCTCGGCCGCGGTGAAGATGTCCGGGCTGTCACCGAGGAACGCGATGCGGCGGTGGCCGTGCTGCACGAGGTGCGAGACGGCTTCGATGGTGCCGCCGAGGTTGTCCACGAGCACGGTGTCGGCCACGATGTCCCCGGCCGGGCGGTCCAGGAACACCACCGGCGTGCCCGCGCGCATCTCCGGCACGAGGTAACCGTGCTGCATGCCGGCGGGCACCACGAGGATCCCGTCCACGCGGCGCGCGCAGAACTCCAGCGCCAGCTCGCGTTCGCGGTCGGAGTTCTCCTCCGACGAACCGGTGAGCACGTGGCGGCCGAACGACGTCGCGATGCGCTCCACCGCGCGGTTGAGCTCGGAGTAGAACGGGTTGCCGACGTCTTCCACGATCAGCCCGATCGTGCCCGTGGTGGAGCCCCGGCGCAGGTTGCGGGCGCCGAGGTTGCGGCGGAACCCGAGCTGCTCGATGGCCGCCACCACGCGCTCGGCGGTGTCGGGGTGCACCGCGGGCTCGTCGTTGACCACGCGGGACACGGTTTTGATGCTGACGCCGGCCAGCCGGGCCACATCGCTCATCGTGGCCCGTCGGCTCGCCGGGCGGGGAAGCCCGTCCGCTTCCCGGCCATGAGGAGACAACGTTGTCATAGTGGCGCAGATTGCACACCACGGAGCGGGTGGCTGTCAATGCCCGGTTCGCGAGGAACGGGATTCAGCCCCCGAAAGTTGTGAGGCAGATGGCTGATCAGTGTGTCCGGAACAAGACAGGCTCCCACCTCGCACTTGACGTTCTCGTGAAGGATTGCCCAATGTTGCCCGCATCGACGGTGTGCGCGACAAGGTTGTCATCCACGCCTTGACCCCGGGGCCGGCAACGGCGTCGCGCCGACGACTGGAGAGGCGATGGCGATGGCGCGAGCGCGCTGGAGAGCCGGACTGATCTTCCTGACCACGGCGGTGGTGGCGGCGGTCGCGCCGGCCACCGCGGCCGAAGCGGCGAAGGCACCGGCCACGGATTTCGCGAAGTGGGTGAACCCCTTCGTCGGAACGCGGCCGGGTGGTGAGGACCACGGCACCGGTGGTGGTGCCGGCAACACGTTCCCGGGCGCGGTGGCGCCGTTCGGGATGGTGCAGTGGAGCCCGGACACGGTGAAGTCGCAGCCGGGCGGCTACTTCTACGACGACAACGCCCTCACCGGGTTCAGCCTCACGCACCTCTCGGGCGCGGGCTGCTCGACTTACGAGGACATCCCCTTCATCCCGTACGTCGGCGAGGTCTCGACTTCGCCCGCCACGGACCCGGGCCACTACACGTCGAAGTTCAGCCACGACAACGAACACGCCACCGCGGGCGAGTACGACGTGACCCTCGACAGCGGCGCCGAGGTGGAGCTGTCCGCGACGCAGCGCACCGGCTCCGCGCGCCTGACCTACCCCGCCGGCGCGTCCTCGACGCTGCTGGTCAACACGTCGGGCTCGGTCAACGGCACCGACGACGCGTCGATCACGATCGGCAAGGACACCATCAGTGGCTGGGCCACCAGCGGCCGCTTCTGCGGCGCGAAGAACACCTACCGCGTGTACTTCTCGGCCAAGTTCGACACGCCGTTCGCCTCGATCGGCACGTGGAAGAACGGCGCCGTCACACCGGGCAAGACGTCCGAGACCGGTGGCGCCAGAGCCAAGGTGGCGCAGCCCAACGGCGTGAATGCCGCGATCGCGCGCCCGGCCAAGGCCAAGACGCAGGACACCACCGTGAGCGGCCCCGGCAGCGGCGGCTACGTGACCTTCGCGAACCTCAACGGGGCGCAGGTCAACGTGCAGGTCGGGCTGTCGTTCGTGTCCGTCGACGGCGCGAAGGCGAACCTGAAGGCCGAGAACAACGGCAAGAAGTCGTTCGACCAGGTCGCGGCCGGCGCGCGCAAGGCGTGGAACGACCAGCTCGGCAAGGTCGCCGTGAGCGGCGGCTCCGACGCCGACATGACCACGTTCTACACGTCGCTGTACCACTCGCTGATCCAGCCCAACGTGTTCTCCGACGTGGACGGTTCGTACCCCGGCTTCGACGGCCGGATCCACAAGGCCGACACGGGCCACGCGATGTACACCAACTTCAGCGGCTGGGACATCTACCGCTCGGAGATCCCGCTGCTGGCCACGATCGACCCGGCCCAGACGTCGGACATCGTGCGCTCGATGATGGCCTACGCCGAGCAGGGCGGCTCGTGGGACCGCTGGACCGTGGCCAACGACTACACCGGCGTGATGAACGGCGACCCGTACCACATCATCGTCTCCAGCGCGTACGCCTTCGGCGCGCGTGACTTCGACGCCCAGAAGGCCCTGCTGCTGATGATCAAGGGCGCCACGCAGCCGACCACGGGCTACACCGAGCGTCCCGGCCTCGCGGACTACCTGCGGCTGGGCTACGTGCCCGGCGCCGGCGCGGACACGCTGGAGTACACCAGCGCCGACTTCGCCATCGCGCAGTTCGCGAAGCGCCTCGGCGACTCCGCGACGTACACCACGTTCATGAAGCGTGCCCAGAACTGGCAGAACCTCTACAACCCGGGCACCGGCCACCTGCAGCCGCGCAACGCCGACGGCTCGTTCGCCGGCACCTACGACCCGGCCAGCTCGCAGGGCTGGGTCGAGGGCAACGGCGCGCAGTACGAGTGGATGGTGCCCTACGACCTCGGCGGCCTCGTCTCGGCGTTCGGCGGCGACGCGGCGACCCAGTCGCGGTTGGACACCTTCTTCACACAGCTGAACGCGGGCACGCAGGAGCCGTTCGCCTTCATGGGCAACGAGCCGAACTCCAACGCGCCCTACGTCTACAGCTACGCGGGTGCCCCGGCCAAGACCCAGGCCATCGTGCACCGGTCGATGGACGAGCTCTACAACCCGCGTCCCGAGGGCCTGATCGGCAACGACGACCTCGGCCAGATGTCGGCCTGGTACGTGTGGTCCGCGCTGGGCGTCTACCCGGAGATCCCGGGCCGCGCCGAGGTGCTGCTTTCCACGCCGCGCTTCGAGCACGCCGTGCTCACCACCGGTGCGGGCAAGAAGATCACGATCAACGCGCCGGGCACCGGTGACTACGTCGGGTCGCTGAAGGTCAACGGCGGCGCGGCCGCGAAGTCGTGGCTGCCCGAGGCCCTGATCTCGACCGGCGGCACGCTGGACTTCACCCGCTCGGCCACGGCCACCCAGTGGGGCGCCGGCGCGGACAACGAGCCGCCGTCGTTTCGCGAGCAGGAGAAGCCGAGCCTGGCGTTCGCCAACCCGGCCCGCGTGGTGACCCCGGCGGGCTCGACGGCGACCGCGACCATCGGCGTGCAGGACCTGTCCGGCACCGCGAAGACCTGGAGCTACACCGCTTCGAGCGCCGACGGCATCACGCTCTCGCCGGCGTCGGGCTCGATCGCCGTGCCCGCCAGCGGCAAGGCCCAGGCCACGGTGACGGTCACCGTGCCCGCGGGTACCGCCGACGGCGCCCGCCGCATCCCGGTCACGTTCTCCGCGCCGGGGCTGGGGACCACTCAGGCCGTGCTCACGGTGCTCGTGGCGCAGCAGGGCAGCTGGCTGGCCACAGTGGACAACGCCGGCATCTCGCCCGACTCCGACTCGACGAAGGCCAACTTCGACGGCGGCGGCTGGAGCTACTCGGCCGACGCGCTGGCCGCGGCCGGCGCCACGCCGGGCGGCACGGTGACGAGCGACGGCCTCAAGTTCACCTGGCCGGCGTTCCCGGCGGGCGACCCGGACAACGTGGTGGCAGGAGGCCAGAAGGTGACCGTGTCCGGTTCCGGCCGGCTGGCGCTGCTCGGCGCGGGCTCCAACGGCAACGCGCAGGGCACGCTCACCGTCACCTACACCGACGGCACCACGTCGAGCGCCACCGTCGGCGTCTCCGACTGGACCCTCGGCGGCGGCGCGGCGCAGCCGTCGTTCGGCAACCGGATCGTGCTGTCCACGCCGTACCGCAACGCTTCGGGCACCGACCCGCAGCAGATCCGCACCATGGTGTTCGGCACCGCGCCGATCACGCTGGACGCCGGCAAGACGGTGGCGAGCGTGACGCTGCCGTCGAACGTCAGCGGTGGCGCGATGCACATCTTCGCGATCGCCGTCGGCTGACCCGTTTTCCACCAACTGTGGCGGGTCCTTCCTCGTTCGGGGAAGGGCCCGCCACGAACTCGTTCCCCGGAGGGAGCTCGATGAGGAGCAGAACACTGGCGGGCGCGCTCGCGCTCGCCGTGGCGGCGGCCGGTCTCACGCCGGTCACCGCGTCGGCACGACCGGCCGACGCGCTGGATTCCGTGAACACGTTCATCGGCACGCAGGACGAGGGCAACACGTTCCCCGGGGCGTCCGCGCCGTTCGGCATGGTGCAGGTCTCGCCGTCGACCACGCACTACGCCGGTTACCTCTACACCGACACCGCGATCCGCGGCTTCGGCCACTTCTACCTGTCCGGCGCCGGTTGCTGGGAACAGGGCGGCCTGGTGTCCACCCTGCCCACCACGGGCGCCGTCGGCCCGGGTGCCGCGTTCGACACGACCAAACCGGCCACCTTCGACAACGCGAACTACGCCGCGCCCTACACCCACGACGGTGAGGTCGGCAAACCCGGCTACTACAAGGTGCACCTGACCGGCTACGGCGGCGTGGACGTCGAGACCACGGCCACCACGCGCAGCGGTGTCGAGCGCTACACGTTCGACAAGTCGGGGCCCGCCAACGTGTTCGTGAACGTCGGACAGGCCAACGCCAAGGAGCCGGTGACCGGCAGCAGCGTGCGGATCGTCGACGACCACACGGTCGCGGGCACCGTCGAATCGCAGGCCTTCTGCGGTGGCAAGGCCTACACGACGTACTTCACGACTCACTTCGACAAGCCCTTCTCCAGCTACGGCACCTGGTCGCCGACCGGCGGAACGCCCGGCAGCAGGACCTCGGCCGGTGGTGCGGGCCTGCGTGGCGCGTGGCTGACGTTCCCGAAGGGGGACCAGATCACGGCCACCACCTCGATCTCCCAGGTGGACGCCCACGGCGCCGACGTGAACCTCGCGGCTTCGCGCGTGCGCCCGTTCGACGCGGTGAAGGCCGACGCCCAGCGCACGTGGCGCACGGAACTGTCCAGTGTGGACATCGGCGGCGGCACGCCGGACGAGCGCACGGTGTTCTACACCTCGCTCTACCACGCCTTCCTGCAGCCGCAGACCGCGAACGACGCCGACGGTCGCTACTACGGCTTCGACAAGAAGATCCACCGCGCGATCGGCTGGACGTACTACGACTTCTTCTCGCTGTGGGACACCTACCGCAGCCAGAATCAGCTCCTCGCGCTGCTGAAGCCCGACCGGGCCCGCGACATCGCGAAGAGCATCCTCGCGATCCACGAGGAGGGCGGCTGGCTGCCGCGGTGGGCGTACGCGAGCCAGGAGACCAACACCATGACCGGCGACCCGGTCACGCCGTTCCTGGTCGACCTGTGGCGCTTCGGTGCGCTGCGCGGGGACGAAGTCGAGGCGTACCAGGCGTTGCTGCAGAACTCGCAGCAGATCCCGCCGGCGTCCTCGCCGTTCCAGGGCCGCTCCGGCAACGCCGGCTACCAGGCCGACGGGTTCGTGCAGTACGACCCGAACTTCCCCAAGAAGGGCCAGGACACCGACCCGAACCACGGCGCGTCGGCCACGCTCGAGTACGCGCTCGGCGACTGCTCGCTCTCGACCATGGCCGCGGCCCTGGGCAAGAAGCAGGACGCGGCCGCGCTGGCCGCGAAGGGCCGCACGTACCAGACGCTGTGGGACTCCACCGTGTCCGACCGCGGCTTCACCGGCTTCTTCCGCCCGAAGGTCGCCGGCGGCGACTGGTTCACCCCGGCCGGCCAGGCCTACAGCCCGCAGAGCCAGGACGGCTTCCACGAGGGCACCGCGTGGCAGTACCAGTGGCTCGTGCAGCAGGACGTGCCCGGCCTGATGAAGGAGATGGGCGGGGCGGCCAACACCCACGCCCGCCTCGACGATTTCTTCGCCTACGACGACCTCGTGACGGACCCGGCGAAGACCGTCCGCGAGGAGTGGGTCGTCGGGCCGTACTCCTACTACAACCAGTTCCGCTACAACCCCAACAACGAACCCGACCTGCACTCGCCGTGGATGTACACGCTCACCGGCCAGCCGTGGAAGACCTCCGCGGTGGTGCGCGCGGCTCACACCCTGTTCACGAACGCCCCCAACGGCGTCACGGGCAACGACGACCTCGGCACCATGTCGGCCTGGTACGTCTTCAGCGCGCTCGGCCTCTACCCGGCCGTGCCCGGTACCGGGAACTTCGTGCTCAACGCGCCGCAGTTCGCGAAGTCGGTGCTGCACCTGCAGAACGGGCGTTCGGTGACGATCAAGGCACCGGGCGCCGACGGGTCGAAACTCCAGTACATCCGCGGCCTGAAGGTGGGTGACGGCTGGTTGTCCCGTTCGTCGGACAAGGCGTACGTCAACGTGGACCAGCTGACGCGCGGGACCACACTGGACTTCACCCTCACCGCCGACGCCTCGCAGGCCACGTGGGCAACGTCACCTTCGTCGGCGCCGCCGTCACCTTGTGCCGGTTAGTGTCCGATTGAGAACGGTCTGTGAAGACCCCTTCCCGGAATGCGAGACCGGGAGGGGGTCTTCCCCGTTTTCGGGGCATTTCCGGTGGTTTTCCGCACGGCCGCTCAATGGTTCAGACCACTCGTGGTCACGCGTCGTGAGGATAGTCACGGCCCCCGGTGTTTCGGTGAGAGCGGTCACGCCTCACACTGGTGTCATACGCGTCCGACAGTGCTGTTGACGACCGAGGGGAAAGTCCCCCTTGGACAGTGCTCCCCGGGCGCGTTTTGTGTGTGCAGGAAGCACGCACCCGTGACGTCACAGGAGGAAGTCGTGTCCAGCAAGGCCGCTCTCGTGTTCCGCGTGGCCGCAGTCGCCGAAGCCCTGTCCTGGGCCGCGTTGCTGATCGGGATGTTCCTGAAGTACGTCGTGCACACCTCCGGTGAGGGCGGCGTTCCCGTCATCGGCATGGTCCACGGCGTGATCTTCGTCCTCTACGTCGTCACGTCCCTGTCCGTGGCGAAGCCGCTCGGCTGGCGCCCGAAGACGCTGGTGCTCGCGCTGCTGTCCAGCATCCCGCCGCTGTTCACCTGGCTCTTCGAGACCTGGGCCCTGCGCAACGGCCGCCTCGACGGTCCCCAGCGCCTGACCCACGGCGGTGTCGGCCTGTTCGAGCCGCGCGTGCCGGAGACCGTGAACGCCTGAGCCGTTCGCTTCGACGGGCCCGTACGACCATCGCGGTCGTGCGGGCCCGTTCGGCGTTCGGAGCGGTTTTCGTCCGGAGCGGCTATTCGCTGAAGTCGCCGGACGACCGGCGCACCTTCGTCAGCAGTTCGGTCAGCTGCTCGACCTGCCGCTCGGTCAACCCGGTCAGCCCGAAGTCGATCCCCGTCACCGCGGCCGTCGCGGCTTCGCGGCGCGCCCGCCCGTCGTCGGTGATCTCGACGAGCGTCGTGCGGCGGTCGGTGGGGTGCGGCACGCGCTTCACGAGCCCGTCGCGCTCGAGGCGGTCGACTATGTTGGTGACACTGGTGGGGTGGAGCTGCAGCCGTTCACCCATCACGCGCATCGGCAGCCGCGAGTTGCGGGCGAAGGTGAGCAACACGAGCGCCTCGTAGCGGGCGAACGTGAGGCCGTGCGGCTTGAGCGAGTGGTCGACCGCCGACTGGATGATCTGTTGCACCCGCATCAGTCCGGTGACCGCGGCCATGGTTCCGGCGGGGCCGATCCGGTCCTCCCAGATCTCGGCCGCGCGGGCGATCGGGTCGAACGGCAGCGGTCGGTTCATGACAAACGAAGTTACCAGCGGGTACCCGGAACACGGCGATCGCCCTGCTCGCCCCGCCATTGTTCCGCATCCAGGAAAGGACCCCGACATGATCGTCGCCTTCAGCGTGAGCCCCTCGGCCGCCACCCCGGACGGCAGCGTGAGCGAAGCCGTCGCCCGCGCCGTCAAGGTCGTCCGCGACAGCGGCCTGCCGAACTCCACCAGCTCGATGTTCACCGAGATCGAAGGCGAATGGGACGAGGTCATGGCCGTCGTGAAGCAGGCCGTGGCCGCCGCGGGGGAGGGCTCGGCCCGCGTCGGTCTCGTCCTCAAGGCCGACATCCGCCCCGGCTACGACACCGACCAGCTCACCGCCAAGGTCGCCCGTGTGGAAGCCCATCTCCGCGACGCCTGACGCTCGCGCGCGGCTCCGGGCGACTTGGGCCCGGAGCCCGCCTCCCCTTACGGCCACCAGCCACGCCCGTACCACCTGCCGACCAACGGCCACGGCCTGCTCGCCGCCGGCCGCACCCGCCGCCGGCTTGGCCCGCACGGTCACGCCGCTCCACCTCGGCTTGCGCCGCCACCGGCCCACTCGCGTTGCTGGTACCCGGTCCTCGCCTGCGATTTCGTCGAGCTCGGTCCCGGTCGCGGCGCCACCGGTCCATTCGTGCGGTTCCGCCGGGCTCTCGCCACGCGACTTGCCTGCGGGCCACCCCGGTGCCGGCGTTGATTGCGTCGTCCGGGTGAGCCGGCGGGACAGCCATTGCTCTCGGCCCCCGCTGCGGCACCAGCGGTCCATTCGCGCGATGTCGCCCGGCCCGGTTGAGGGCGAGGCCCGCGCTGGCGGCGATCGCCGTTCCCGCCGGAACAACGCGACTTCCCGCCCAGCGGCCCGCGCAGACAAGGCCCCAAACCCGCAGGACTGCCCGCTTTCCCTAGGGCAACGGAGGCGTCAACGCCACCGTCCACCGTCCCTCTTCCCTGGTCACCGCCAGTGAATACGTGAACCGCGCCCCTCGCGCCACGCCGGTCACCACCGCGCGGGTCGGGGCGAGGTCGTCCGGCACGAGCTGCACCGCGATGTCGCGCGCGTCCGTGTCACCCAGCACCGCGACGTAGTCGTCGGCGAAGTCCGAAGCGCCCGAGCCCGGGTAGTTCAGCAGGTCCTCCAACGCCCCCGAGTCACGGGTCACCAGCGCGCCACGCAGTGAATCGCGCAGTGCGACCGGCGTCGGCGCCCCCGGGTCCGGCTGGTTGGCAATGCTCACGGTGATCGCGAGGACCCACGCCACGCCCACCCCGACCGCCACCACCACGGTCGCGTTGCGCCGGCTCAGCATCACGGCCTCCCTGATCTTCCGCCGTGAGCATGCACGAGCCGGCCGCTCCTGCCAATCCGCGACGCGATCGCGACCCGGCAGCCGCGTGATCGCGGCAAGCGAACGCCACGACCGCCCCACCCGGGCACCAGCGGTGAAATGTCCCGCCCCGCCGTGCCAGGATGGAGGGCGTGACACACCCACGCGGATCTGCAGCGAACTCAGCGGCCATGTCCGCCGCACTGTCCGGCGCGGTCGACCTGTCCGCGCTCAAGGCCCGGGCCGACGCGTCCCGGAGCCAGCCCCCCGCGCCGCACGCGGGTGCGGCGCCGGCGGAGGGGGCCGCGCCACCCTCGGACGTGATCCTGGATGTGACGGAAGCCACGTTCCAGGCCGACGTCGTCGAGCGCTCGCTCAACCAGCTCGTGCTCGTGGACCTGTGGGCCGACTGGTGCGGCCCGTGCAAGCAGCTCAGCCCCGTGCTCGAGCGCCTCGCCACCGAAGCGGCCGGTGCGTGGGTGCTCGCCCGGGTCGACGTGGACGCCAACCCGCGCATCGCACAGCTGTTCGGCGCCCAGTCGATCCCCACGGTCGTCGCGATCGGCGGCGGCCAGCCCGTGGACGCGTTCTCCGGTGCCCTGCCGGAGCCCGAGATCCGCAAGTGGCTGGGCGCGCTGCTCGACGCGCTGCGCGACAAGCTCCCCGGCATCCGCGCCGCCGAGGAGGTCCGCGGCCCGATCGAGGAGCCCGAGGACCCGCGCTTCACCGAGGCCGAGGAAGCCTTCGAGCGGGGCGATTTCGCCGCCGCGCAGGCCGCCTACGAGCGCATCCTCGACGCCGAGCCCGCCAACGAGCTGGCCAAGAACGCCCTGGCCCAGGTCAAGTTCACGGCCCGCGCCGAAGCGGCCGACCCCGACGCCCGCGCCAAGGCCGACGCCGACCCGGCCGACCTCGACGCCCAGCTCGCGGCCGCCGACCTCGAGATCGCGGAACAGGATGTCGACGCCGCGTTCACCCGCCTGATCGACGCCGTGCGCCGCACCGCCGGCGACGACCGCAACCGCGTCCGCGAGCACCTCGTCGCCCTGTTCGAGCTCTTCGACCCGGCCGACGAACGCGTGATGAAGGCCCGCCGCAACCTGGCGAGCGCCTTGTTCTGAGCCGATACCGGACGAAGGCCCCCGTTCCCTGAACTGCTCCCCGGAAGTTGGACTGAGAAATTCAGTTCCGGCTTCCGGGGAGCAGTTGTATGGATGGACGTAGTTCGC
>NZ_JBSGDT010000066.1:0-18447 GCF_053602515.1 Amycolatopsis sp. NPDC004368
CCATCGCGACCCGGTTCGACAAGACCGCCGCCTCCTACCGGAGCATGATCGATCTGGCCACACTGCTCATCTGGCTTTGAGGACAGGCCCTAGGCGGATGCTCTGCCCTTTGCCTCGCGCCGCGGGGTCGCGTGGCGGGTGGTCACTCGACCGCGGGTGGGTTCGGCATCCTTGCGGCCATGGCCGGACGCCGCATGGCCTGGCCTGGTGCTGGACCTTTCACCGGTATGGCCCGAGGATGGGCAGATGGGGGCCGATCGAGTTCTCGCCCGCGTGGGTGTTCTGCTTCGTGCCGACGGGCCGTTCGCGCTGCGGATCGTGGTGACGGCGGCGCTGGCGTGGCAGCTGTGCCTCTGGCTGGGCGCCCAGCACCCGCCGGTGTACGCGGTGGTCGTGCCTCTCGTGTCGATGCGGGAGGCGCCGTATTCGACGTTCAACGTGTCCCTGGCGCGGCTGGCCGGGGTGGTCTGCGGGCTGTCGATCGGGATCGTGGTGCTGCGGGTGCTGCACCCCTCGACGCTGGCGCTCGCGTTGGCGCTGGCGCTCGCGGTCGGCATCGTGGTGCGGATCGGCGGGGCGCTCAACATCCAGGTGGCCGTGTCGGCGCTGCTGGTGTTCGCCAGTACCGACCCGGATTCCTACGCGGTGTCGCGCCTGTGGGAGACGGCCGTGGGTGCCGGGGTCACCGTGGTGCTGGCGCCGTTGTTGCTGCCGAAGAACCCGGCGCGCACGTTCGTGACCGAGCTGACCGCCACTGCGGCGGATCTCGCGCGCAACCTGCGCTCGCCCGTCGACGAGGAGGCTGTGCGCGCCGTCGAAACCCGCGCGCGGGAGCTGCCCGGGAAGCACGCCGCCGCGAGCAAGGCGGTGCGCCTGCACCCGTGGTGGCGGCGCACCGAACCCGCCCGCCTCGCGCCGCTGGGCCCGGCCGCGCGCACCGCGGCCGACGTGGGCACCCTCGTGCGCATCCACTTCGAGGACTGCACGGAACTCGCGGCTCGCGGCGAGCCCACCGACACATCCGAAGTGGCCATTCCCCTGGCCGACGCCGTCGAGGCCGTGCTCACCGGCACGCCCGATCCGCCTTCGCTGGCCGCCGCCGAAGCCGCGATGGTCCACAACGCCGAAGCCGACGACACCCGCCTCGGCGCCATCGCCCGCCGGCCCTTGCGCCGCATCGCCGCTCTACTGCGATGTCTGCCTCGGCTCCGCCGAGGCGTGCGAGATCGCCCTTGAGCGATCTCGCGGCGTGGCCGGTGGGGAAAGTGGCGAACGTTTACCGTGCTTGCGGTTCGGCGGGCCGCGAAAAAGTGAGAAACTGCTGTTGTTCACGGTCGTAGCGCTGGGTGAGGCCGTTGCCGTAGCGGTCCCACCAGTTCTGGGTGTGCCCGCCCTGCGTGGTGGTCGTGCCGCCGTAGATCTGGCGGTCGTACTCGATGCGGGCGTCGTGGAAGTCCTGTTGGAACTGTTCGGGGGTGAGGCCCTGGATGTGCTGCACCGCGGCCGGGTCGAGGGTGCCGGCGCTGCGCACGATGTCGGCGCCGCCCAGGTGGTTGAGGATGGCGCGCACGCCGCCCGCGCCGCGCATGTGGGCGCCGGACATCACGGCGGCCTGGGTGCCGGGGTCGGTGAAGTCGAGGGCGCCTGCGGTGCGGGCGTTGGCGGACATCAGCCGCGCGACGACGGCGTGCTCCTCGGGGCTGCCGATGCCGTACTGGTTGCGCGCGGCCATGATCTCGTCGTAGCCGTTGTGCATGTTCTGGCGGAAGCCGTAGACCTCGCGCACGCCGCCCTGCTCGCCGGTCGCGCCCTCGGACCGCATGATCGAGTCGACGACGCGGTCGTCCAGCGCGGTCGCCCCACCACCCGCCGCTGCCCCACCACCCGCGGCCCCACCGCCGGCCCCACCGCCGGCCGCCGGCTGAGCCGGGGTCTGAGTCTGTGCCTGGGCTTGCGTACCACCGCCGAGCGCCTGCGCCACGGCCGTGTCGGCGTCGGTGTAGCCCTGCACCGCCGACTGCACCTTGCCGCTGACCTCGCCGATCAGGCGCACGAACTTGCCGAGCGAGGACACCAGCTGCGACTGCAGCGTCGAGTTCGCCGCGGCCACCCCGCTGCCGATCCCGGCGAACGACAGCGCGTCGATCACGAGCGACTCGAGGTCGCGCGTCGAGGACATCGCCGAAGAGCCGAGGCTCTCCACGTTCGACACGATCGACCGCACTTCGGTCGAGCTCACCCGGTAGCTTCCCGCTGTCATGCCCGCTCCGTCCGACTCGGCTGTGGTGGCTCCGACGATTCCCCACCGACCGCGCCGGGCACACGGCCGAATTACCCACTCGCGCACCCCGCCGGAGTCGAATGGCCGCCGGGCGGGTATGTGTGGCGCATGGAGGCCGACGAAACCCGCCACGAGCGGGTCGATGTGGAGATCGAGCGGCTGGACGAGCGGCTGTGGTCGATCGCGCGCGCGTTGCACGCCGGCCCCGAGCAGGCCGGCGCCGAACACGCGGCCGTCCGCACGCTCACCGGCGAGCTGGCCGAGGCCGGTTTCACCGTCACCCGTGACGTCGCCGGCCTGCCCACGGCGTTCACCGCGCGCCACGGTGAGACCCGGCCGTGCGTGGCGCTGCTGCTGGAGTACGACGCGCTGCCCGGCCTCGGGCACGCGAGCGGCCGCAACCTCGTCGCGGCCGCGGGCCTCGGCGCGGCACTCGCCGCACGCACCGTCGCCGGTGACGACCGCGGCTCGATCCTCGTGGTCGGCTGCCCCGCCGCGGAACCGGCCACGGGCAAACCGGCGCTGGTCGCCGCGGGGGTGTTCGACGACGTCGACGCGGCCCTGGTCTTCCACCCCGGCACGCACTCCTGGACGTCGGCCCCGCTCACCGCGCGCACCGAGGTCCGCGTGCGGGTGCACGGCCGCGCCGCCCACCCGACCGCCGAACCCCGCCGCGGCGTCGACGCGGTGGCCACGCTCGTGCAGACGTTCACCGCCGTCGCGGCCCTGCAGTCGCGCCTGCCCGCCGGCACCCACGTGCGCGGCATCATCACGCGCGGCGGCGAGTCCACCGCGGTCGTCCCCGACCTGGCCGAGGCCCGGTTCGGGCTGTCCGCGCCGACCAAGCGGGCGCTGGAGGAACTGGTGTCCGACGTGGCGGCGTGCGCCGAAGGCGCGGCCCTGGCCACCGGCGCGAAAGCCGAAACCGACCGCCTCGGCCCCGGCTGCGCCCACTTCCGCGACAACCCCGTGCTCTCGGCCCACTTCGCCCGCCACCTCACCGCACGCGGCATCCACGCCGCGCAGGCGGAACCCGGCGTGTTCCCCGGCTCCTCCGACATCGGCGACGTGAGCCTGCGCGTGCCGGCGATCCACCCGTTCATCGCGATCAGCGAAAACGGCCACGCGGAACGCACCCCCGAGTTCACCGCCGCGGCCGCGTCACCGCGGGCTCACGCGGTGCTGCTCGCCGCCGCGACAGCCCTCGGCCGGACCACAGTGGACTTGCTCGCCCACCAGGCTCTGGTGGCGCAGGCCTGGGACTGCTTCGCGGACCAGGCCCGCACCGAACGCTGACCCGGGGAAAGGACCGCCATGGTCGAAGTGCGTACCTTCGGGATCGAAGAGGAGTTCCTGGTCGTCGACGCCGCCGGTCGCCCGGCGCACGCCGCCGGCGCCGTGCTCGAAACCGCCGACGAGAGCACGCCCGGGGACCTCCAGCACGAGCTCACCCGATCCCAGGCCGAGACCGCCACCGGGATCTGCGACTCCCCCGACGAGGCGATCAAGCAGCTGCGGTCGATGCGCGTGGCGCTCGCCCGCGCGGCGGATCGGCGCGGCCTGCGGATCCTGCCCTGCGCCACCCCGCCCGTCGCGTCGGACCACCCGCCCGCCATCACCCCGACCTCGCGCTACCGGCGGATGGCCGAGCACTTCGGCGCCACCGCCCGCGCCACGCTCACCTGCGGCTGCCACGTCCACGTGGCGATTCCCGACGCCGAGGCCGGCACCCGCGTGATCGGGCACGTGCGCCCGTGGCTGCCGGTGCTGCTGACCGTGACGGCGAACTCGGCGATCGCCGACGGTTTGGACACCGGGTACTGCAGCTGGCGGCACCAGGAATGGGCGCGCTGGCCGTCGGCCGGGCCGCCACCGCGGTTCGCCTCGCACGCGGACTACGAAGGCGTGGTCGACGCGTGGCTGCGCGCGGGCGCGATCCTCGACCGCGGGATGGTCTACTGGGACGTGCGCCTGTCGGAGAACCAGCCGACGGTCGAGTTCCGCGTGGCCGACGTCGCCGCGACCGCAGAAGAGGCCGCGCTGCTCGCCGTGCTGTGCCGCGCGCTCGTGACCACGGTGCTCGACGCCGGGGAGCCCCCGCACCTGTCCAACGAGGTCCTTCGCGGCCGGCTCTGGCGCGCCGCCCGCGAAGGCGTCAAGGGCCAATGCCCCGACCCCACCACCGGTGACCTCCTGCCCACCACCGAGGTCCTCGCCCGGCTGACCGCCTTCTGCGCCCCCGCGCTGGCGGCCACCGGCGACACCGCCTTCGTCACCGACGGCCTCGCCCGCCTCACCCGCGAAGGCTCCGGTGCCGACCGCCAACGCCGGCTTTTCACCGCCCGCCACGACGCCACCGACGTGGTGGACGCATGCGCTCTCCGCCCCGACGACCCCAGCCCTGCAACTTGATCCCGTCCACCCCCTCCGGCCTCACCCAGCGCACACGACCCGCGACCGGACCATCGCGCCACAAACCGACAACTGAAGCCCTCAAGGAAACCCACCAGCGAGATCGCACCGTCTGATCGAGACGCCGGCTCAAAGGCGATCTCGCACGCCCCGGCGGAGCCGGGGCCAAAAACTCAGCCGGGGCAGACAACACAGTGGTCGCAGGCCTGAACTCGGTCGACACGTGCGAGACCATTACGATGAGTGGTCAGCTTTCGCAGCGCCCCGGTCCCCGGTCCCAGATGAAAGGCAGCGCCATGCCTGTCGAGCCCCGCTTCGCTGGCCCGGTGCGGGTGCTGCTCGTGGAGGACCACGACATGGTGGCGCAGGCGCTCGAACTGGCTCTGCAGCGCTCCCCCGCGCTGGCGGTGGTCGGCCGGTCCCGGTCGCGGGAGGCGGCGACGGCCGACACGGCCCGGCTGCGGCCCGATGTCGTGGTGCTCGACCGGCGGCTGCCCGACGGGGATGCCGTGGCCGTGATCGGGGATCTCGCCGCGCTGGGTTCGCGGGTGCTCGTGATCACCGGTGACGCGACCGCCGCCGTCGCCGCGCGGGTGGCCGAAGCGGGCGGTCGGGGGCTGTTGCTCAAGTCGGCGCCGCTCGACCAGCTGGAGTCGGCGGTGCAGCGGGTCGCCGAGGGTGAGGTCGTGTTCGACGCGGCGCTGCTGCCCGGGGTGCTCGACCGGCTCACCGGCCGGGCCCGCGGCAACGGCTCGGCGCTGACCGTGCGGGAGCGGGAAACGCTGCAGCTGCTCGCGGAAGGCGCGAGCACCGAGGAGATCGGCGACCGCCTCGGCGTCACCCGCAACACCACGCGCAACCACGTGCAGCGCGTGCTGGAGAAGCTCGGCGCGCGGTCGAAGCTCGAAGCCGTGGCCCTCGCTCGCCGCGAAGGCCTGCTGGATTGATGCAGCTGCGTCAGTGACGCGGCGATGATCTGCGTCTGCCGCGCCGCCGCGGTTTGCCCCAGAGTGGGCTCGTGGAGGTCCCTGCGCCCGTCGTCGCCGAGTGCGTGCTGCCGGAATCGGTGGCCGGTCTCGCCCTCGCGCGCGACTTCACGCGGGCGACGGTCACCGGCTGGGGTTTCGGCGCCGTGACCGACGACGCGCTGCTGATCGTCACCGAGCTGGCCACCAACGCCCTGCAGCACGGCCGGGGCCGGCCCGTGGTGCGGCTGCGGCAGGCCGGCGCCGTCGTCCGGCTGGAGGTCGCCGACGACAGCCCGGTGCTGCCCGCGACGCGCGCGCCCGGCCCGGACGGCGGCTGGGGTCTGCGGCTGGTGCGGGAGCTCTCGCTCGACTGGGGCGTCACGCCCGGTGTCCGAGGGAAGGTCGTGTGGTGTGAGCTCGGCCGATCTCCGCGCGAATGAGCAGGAAGCTGCCCCGGTGCCGGTGATGGGGCAGAGTTGGGGCATGGACGAAGCCACGCCCGACGACCTCGGCCTGCTGGTGCGGGGTGTCCTCGACTACGCGATCTTCATGCTCGACCCGGGCGGGCGCATCATCAGCTGGAACACCGGCGCCGAACGCATCAAGGGCTACCGCGCCGACGAGATCATCGGACAGCACTTCTCCGTCTTCTACCCCGCCGCCGACATCACGGCGGGCAAACCCGAGCGCGAGCTCGAAATCGCGCTCACCGACGGACGGATCGAGGACGAAGGCTGGCGGGTGCGCAAGAACGGCACCCGGTTCTGGGCCAACGTCGTGATCACCGCCCTGTTCGACGACGAGGGCAACCACCGCGGTTTCGGCAAGGTCACCCGCGACATGACCGAACGCCGCACCGCCGAGCAGGCGCTGCGCGAGAGCGAGGAGCGGTTCCGGCTGCTCGTGCAGGACGTGGTGGACTACGCGATCTTCATGCTCGACCCGGGCGGGCGCATCATCAGCTGGAACGCCGGCGCCGAACGCATCAAGGGCTACCGCGCCGACGAGATCATCGGACAGCACTTCTCCGTGTTCTACCCGGCATTTGACATCGTGGCGGGCAAACCCGAGCGCGAGCTCGAAATCGCGCTCACCGACGGGCGGATCGAGGACGAAGGCTGGCGGGTGCGCAAGAACGGCACCCGGTTCTGGGCCAACGTCGTGATCACCGCCCTGTTCGACGACGAGGGCAACCACCGCGGTTTCGGCAAGGTCACCCGCGACATGACCGAGCGCCGCACCGCCGAGCGCACCCTGGGCGAACGGCGCCGGCTCGTCGGGCACCTCGTGGACGCGCAGGAGGTGGAACGGCGGCGCATCGCGTGGGACGTGCACGACGACTCGATCCAGTCCATGGTCGCCGTCGGCATGCGGTTGCAGCTGCTGGCCGACCGGCTGCCCGAGGAACACCGCGCGGGAGTGGAAGCGCTCGACGAGTCGGTGCGCGGGGCCGTGGGCCGGCTGCGCACGCTCGTGTCGCGGCTGCGCCCGCCGGACCTCGACGGCCACGGCCTCGTGGTAGCGCTCACCGGTCACCTCGAGGAGGTCCTGCCCGCGTGGGGGCTCGACTACACGCTGCGCCACACCCTCACCGCCGAGCCGACCCCGGCGGCCGCCGTCACGGGGTACCGGATCTGCCAGGAAGCACTCATCAACGTGCACAAGCACGCCCGCGCGTCGCGAGTGGAGGTTTTGTTGTCCACAGTGGACAACGGCACGCTGTTCCGCGTGACCGACGACGGGGTCGGCACCGCCGTGACCGGCACCGACCCCGGCCGGGACCACTTCGGCCTGATCGAGATGCGCGAACGCGCCGAGTCGGCCCACGGCTGGTGGTCGATGACCAGCGCCCCCGGCGCCGGCACGAGCGTGGAGTTCTGGCTGCCGAGCGCCCCGGACGCCCAGCCGTGACCGGCCCCCTGCGCGTCGTGATCAGCGACGACGACGACCTGATCCGCGATGCCCTGCGCGACGTCCTCGACGGACAACCCGACATCGAGGTCGTCGGTGTCGGCCGTGACGCCGACGAGGCCATCACGCTGGCCGAGCAGCACCGCCCCGCCGTCGCGGTCCTCGACGTCCGCATGCCCGGCGGCGGCGGAGCCCGCGCCGCCCGCGAGATCGCCCAGCGCTGTCCGGACACGGCGATCCTCGCGTTCTCCGCCTACTCGGACCGCTCGTCGATCACGTCCATGGAAACCGCGGGGGCGGTCGAGTACCTCACGAAGGGTGTGCCGAACCGCGAAATCGTCGAGGCGGTGCGGCGGCTCGCGCGGCGATAGCGGGCCCGTGCCACGAAAATCACGCGAAAACCGGGTGTGACCTGCTCCGCAACGGGGTAGCCCGTCCTCGCCTCCCAGGGTGATCCCCTTCCCCCGGCGACAGAGAGGGTTGTGCCGTGAGCAGTTTCGTGGATGCGGACCTCGGCGTGGACCACCGGCTCGACCGCGCGTTGCGGGGTTACCTCGGGCGGGTGGCGGCGGCGGTCGGGGTGGGACTGGAGTCGTGCACTATCGACCTCGACGTGCCCGTCTCCGCGTACGTCGCGCTCGATCGGCGGCTCGAGCGGTTCCCCGATCGCGACCTGGCGCTGCTGTGGGACGAGGCGCACGGCTGGGCGGCCGCGATCGAGGCCTCGTGCGGGGAGGACCTCATCGTGCTGGCCTACCTCGAGGGTGACGACGTGCTCGCCGAACCCGGTGCCGTCGCCCGGTTCGTGGCGGCGCTGCACGCGGCCGACCACACCCTCGGCCGTCCCGATCCGCGCCGGCTGCGCCGCCCCGGTGACCACGAAGACCTGCTGGCACGGCTCGGCTGAGTGAGCCGGGTGACACCGGGTCCGGAACTGGGTACCCCCTGATCGGGAAAGGAGTGCGTGATGGCCCCGAAACGACCTGTGTGGAGTGGTTCGCTCACCCTCGGCCTGGTGACGGTACCGGTGCGGCTCTACAGCGCGATCGAGGACCACACCGTGCACTTCCGGCAGTTCGAGCGCGGCACCAGCGACCGCATCCGCTACCGGCGGGTCAACGAGCGCACCGGCGACGAGGTCGACCTCGGCGAGATCGTGAAGGGCTACGAGCTCGACGACGGTGATTACGTGCTGGTCGAGCCCGAGGAGCTCGACGAGATCGCCCCCGGGCGCAGCCGCTCGCTCGACGTCGAGGCGTTCGCCGACCTCGCCGACATCGACCCGATGTTCTTCGACCGCACCTACTGGCTCGCGCCCGCGAGCTCGGACTACGACAAGCCGTACTCGCTGCTGCTGGCGGCGATGGCGAAGACGGACAAGGCGGGCGTGGCCAAGTTCGTGCTGCGCGGGCGCGAGTACCTGGCGCTCGTGCGGGCCGGCGACGGCGTGATGCTGCTCGACACGCTGCACTTCGCCGCCGATCTGCGCGACCGGGAGAAGTCGTTGCCGGACTTGCCCGAGAAGGCGCCCGCGCGGGGCAAGGAGTTCGACATGGCCGTGAACCTCATCGAGGCCATGACGGAGGACTGGCGGCCCGAGGACTACCGCGACACGTTCACCGACCGCGTCCACGAGCTGATCGCGGCCAAGCGCAAGGGCGACACGGTCACCCCGGCCGAGGAGGCCGCGGAGCCGACTCAGGTGGTGGACCTGTTCGAGGCCCTGCAGCGCAGTGTGAAGAGCGGCAAACGGCGGGGCAAGAGTGACAAGAGCAGCAAGAAGGGCCCGAAGCTGGCCGACCTCACCAAGGCCGAGCTCGACCAGCTGGCCAAGGAGCGTGAGATCAAGGGCCGGTCGAAGATGAAACGCGCGGACCTGCAGCAGGCGCTCGAAGCGGCGTCTTGACCGTCCACAGGGGACTCGGCGAACCTACCGGACCCGGGCGAGCAGCCAGTCGAACGCGGTGGGCAACGCTTCGAGCACCGAAATGTGCCCGTCACGGGGCCGCAGCCACAGCTCGGCGTCGGGCAGCCGCGCGAGCAGGTGCCGCGCGTGGGCCGCGGGGATCACGCGGTCGGCACCGCCTTGGGCCAGCAGCACGGGCCTGCGCACGGCGGTGAGCTCGAAGCCCCACGGCGAGACGTAGGCGACGTCGTCGTCGACCTCGCCGTCGGGGCCTGCGGCGCCCGCCTGCCCGGCGTCGGTGCCCAGCGCCGCCCACTCCCCGCGCAGCGCGGCCCAGTCGGGCTCCACGAAGCTCTCGGGCTCGAACTCGTGCGTCAGCCCGTGGGCCAGCCGAGCTTCGCGGCCTTCCCGCGCGGCGCGCAGCGAAGTCGGGTCGGCCATGCCGCCGAACCAGTCGAACTCCTCGGTGTACGGCGCGACCGCGGCCAGCCCCACCGCCGCGACGACACGCTCGGGCAGCAGCGCGGCGCAGGCGAGCGCGTGCGAACCGCCGCCCGAGGCCCCGACCACCGCGAACCGCTCCAGCCCCAGGGCGTCGGCGAGCGAGCGCACGTCCTCGGCCGCCGAGCCCACAGTGCGGCCCGGGGCGGGGGCCGACCCGCCGTAGCCGGGACGACCGTAGGAGACCACCCGGATCCCCCGGGCGTCGGCGGCGGCGAGCACCGGTGCCAGCAGCGCGCCGGTCTGCGGCGTGCCGTGGTGCCAGACCACGGTGAGGGCGTCGCCGCGGCCGCTGTCGTGCACTCGCAGCACGCGGCCGCCGGTGAACGCCAGATCGTGTGAGGTCCCCATGCGGCGCGACTCTAGCGGCCGGGCGGCGTGAGGGAACCGGCTTCACGGGGTACTTCGCGATATGGACTCAGACACCCACCCCGACCTCCGCCTCGACGACGCCGCGGCCGAGCGCCTCGAACCCGACCGCGCCACGCTGGAGGCGGTCGGCAGGATCACCGAGGCGCTCGAGACCGTCGAGATCGCCCGCGGTCACCTCTACGCGTTCCACCAGCTCACCGGTTCCGCGGACGAGAAGCTCGCCGACGGCATCGCCCAGCTGCGTGACGCGGGCCACGACGACCACGCCGACCGGCTGGCCGAGCACCTGCTCGGCCGCAACGTGCTCCACGGCCGCTGGACGTTCCAGATCGTCGAGGAGTACGACGCCACCTACTACCGCGTGTTCCACGACCACGAGGCCCGCGTCCGCGAGCTCACCCGCGGCCTGCGCCACCTCGCCGAGGCCCGCGTGAAGCGGGAGAACCGCACGGTCGGCCTGCCCGGGCACGAAGCCACGCCGAGCTCACCGGACTGAGGGCCGCGCAAGCCCAGTGCTCACCGGCTTCGGCGCTAAGGTTCGCAAAGACGCACCCGCGCGACTGGAGGAACCGATGAGCAACGTCGAAACCGAGCCACCCGTCCTGGACTGCGGGGACGACGCGGCCGGCCACGGCGGGGTCGAGATCCTCGGCGCGCGCGACGTGCCGCTGGGCGGGCCGCGCGCGATGAAGGTGCGCCGCACGCTGCCGCAGCGCGAGCGTTCGCTCGTGGGGGCGTGGTGCTTCGCCGACCACTACGGGCCCGACGACCCGGCGAAAACCGGCGGCATGTCCGTGGGCTCGCACCCGCACACCGGCCTGCAGACGGTGAGCTGGCTGTTCGCCGGCGAGATCGAGCACCGCGACAGCCTCGGTTCCCACGCGATGATCCGCCCCGGCGAGCTGAACCTCATGACCGGCGGCCACGGCATCTGCCACTCGGAGGTCTCCACGCCGGCCACCACCACGCTGCACGGCGTGCAACTGTGGGTCGCGCTGCCCGACGCGCACCGCCACGCCGAGCGCGACTTCCAGCACTACGTCCCGCCCGCCACCGAACTCGACGGCGCCACCGCGCGCGTGTTCCTCGGCTCGCTCGCGGGTGAGACGTCGCCCGTCAAGACGTTCACGCCCCTGCTCGGCGCGGAGCTGGTCCTGGCGCCCGCCGCGCGCGTGGCGCTCGAGGTCGATCCCTCCTACGAACACGGCGTGCTCGTCGACTCCGGCGAGATCACCTTCGCCGGCTCGGCCCTGCACAGCACGGACCTGGGTTACCTCGGCACCGGCCACGCCACCTTGGAGTTCGCGAACACCGGCGACGGCGCCGCGCGCGTGGTACTGCTCGGCGGGCCGCCGTTCGGCGAGGAGATCGTGATGTGGTGGAACTTCGTCGGGCGCACGCACGAGGAGATCGTGGCCTTCCGCGAGGCGTGGCAGGCCGGGTCGGCGCAGTTCGGCGCGATCCCCGAGGTGCCCGGCGCACCGGCGCGGCTGCCCGCGCCGGTGCTGCCGAACGTGCGGATCAAGCCGCGCCGGAACCCGTGACCAGCGCGGCGAAGATGCGATCCACGTCCTCGCTTCCGGTACGCCAGTTGCTGAACGCGGCCCGCAACGCCGGCACGCCCTCGTAGACCGTCGGCGTCACGAAGGTCTGGCCGCCCGCCGCGACGGCGCGCACCACCGCGTCGATGCGCTCCGGTGTGGGGTTTTCGGCGAGCGTGAAGCACACGACGTTGAGCCGCACTGGCGCGAGCAGCCGCCACCGCGGTGTTGCGGCCAGGCGCTCGCCGAGGTCGCGGGCGTGGGCGACGCAGCGTTCCACGATCTCGCGGTGCCCCGCCCGCCCGTATGCCGCGAGCGTGCACCACGCGGCCAGCGCCCGCAGCCGCCGCGACGATTCGGGCGTGCGGTGCACGAAGTCCGGGTTCTCGCCGGGGTGGCCGAGGTAGGCCGCGGAGTTCTGGAACACCCGCACCTGCAGGTCCAGGCGGCGGCTGAACTGGATCGCCGAGTCGTAGGGCACGTTGAGCCACTTGTGCAGGTCCACGCACACCGAATCGGCCAGCGCCAGCCCGTCGACCAGGTGCGCGTGCCCGGGCGAGAGCGCCGCGAACGCGCCGAACGCCGCGTCGACGTGCAGCCACAACGGGTACTTCTCCTTCAGCGCGGCGATCGCCCGCAGGTCGTCGAAGTCGACGGTGTTCACCGTGCCGGCGTTGGCGATCACGATCGCGGGCCCGGCGTGCTCGCGCAGCTGCCGTTCGAGCGCCTCGACGTCGACGGCCTCCCGTCCGGGCAGCAGCGGCACCCGCCGCAGCGCCCCGCGTCCCAGCCCCAGCACGGCCATCGCCTTGAGCGCGCTGGAGTGCGGCGCCCCGCTCAGCACCGCGACGGTTCCGAGCGCCCCGACCCCGGCGTCGGCGACGCTGACCCCGAGCCGTTCCCCGAGCCACTCGCGCCCGATCGCCAGACCGACCACATTGGACATCGTCGCGCCCGACACGAACGCCCCGCTGAACCCCGTCCCGAGCCCGAACAGCTCCGCCAGCCACGCGACGGTTTCCCGTTCCAGGTCCGGCGCGGACGAGTCCAGCGCCGACACGGGGTTCTGGTCCACCGCCGCCGTGAGCCAGTCCCCGGCCACCGCCGCGGGCGTCGCGCCACCCGTCACGAACCCCAGGTACCGCGGCCCGGCACTGCCCGCGAACCCCGGCGCCCACCGCCGCCCGAACTCCGCCAGGGCACCTCGCGCGCCCACGCCGTCCTGCGGCAACCCGACCGCTTCGACCGGGCCCGGCGGCACCGCCGCGGGCCGCTCGGCCACCTTGGCGAGCCACTCCCCCGCCTGCTCCCGCGCGACGTCGAGCAACCCCGGGAGATCCTCCAGGTCCTGCGCCAGCTTCCCGTACACGCCCCACCTCCTTGGCCGCGACCCTAACCGCGGGCGGAGGGAGGCGTCGCCGACCAATCCCCGGGAAGTGGTCTCGGTGCCGTCAGCGCGTCAGCCGCGTGCGCGCCCGGCCCGGGTCGAAATTCACCTTGCGCACCGGGCCGGCCACCAGCAGCACCAGCGCCACCGCCGACACACCCGCCAGCACGAGCGCCGCCACGAACCGGGCGGCCACCGAGGTGGCCGAGGCGAGCACCGCGAACCCGCCGAGCACCACGACCGAGGGGCCCAGCAGGGCGATCACCGTCGAGATCACCGGGACCCGCCGCCCGTCGGGGCGCCGGGCCGAGACGACCGCCGCGCCGGCGCACACCGCGGTGGCCACGAGCAGGCAGCCGCCCACGGTGTCCGAAAGCCGGTGCCAGCCGAGCGCGACGGTCGCCGCGGCGACCCAGGCGACGCCGAGTGAACCCACGGCGAGCACCCAGGTGCGCATCCGCGCGGGCAGCACCACCGCCAGCGCGAACAACACCGCCGTCGCCGCGCTGACGTGCCCGCTCGGGAAGCTGTTGTGGCTCGCGACCGCGTAGCCGTGGTGGCTCCCGGGCCGGTCGAGCACATAGGTCTTGAGCAGCTGCGCGGCCACCAGCGGCGCCACCAGCAGCACCAGCGCCGTGACGCCGAGGGCGAAGCGGCGCCGCACGAGGGCGAGGGTGACCACGAGCACGGCGACCGCGCCCAGCAGCACCACGAGGTCCACGTCACGCAGCGGCGCCGCCCAGTCCACAGTGGATCCGAGGTTGTCCTGGGCACTGCGCACCACGCCGTTCTCCGCCTCCTGGCCCGCCGCCGTGCGCACGAAGAGCAGGTACGCCACGAGGAACGCGACCGCGCAGCCCACGGCGCTCGCGACCAGCAGCACGGTGCGTGCTCGCGTCCGCACTTCGAGCGCGTGGCGCGGGGAGCCGGACGGGGTGATCGGGGGTGCCTCGGGGAACGTCACTGCCATGCACCCGAGTCTCGGCTCGGGATTTGGCGACTCCGTCAGTGCCGTGTCATGGTTTTGCTACAAGATCGCCCCGGTTCGCCCGCCGCCCCCGTTTTCCGAATAATGGCCGGGGTGGCAGAGGTGTTGGTGGTCGAGGACGACGAGGCCGTACGGGAAGGCCTCGAGCTGGCCTGCGCAGGCAGGGACACGTGGTGCACACGGCGGGCTCGGGCGAGGCGGGGCTGGACGCGGTGCGCAAGCACCTGCCCGACCTCGTGGTGCTCGACCTGATGCTGCCCGGCATGGACGGGTTCGAGACCTGCCGCCGGATGCGTGCCGTGGGCGAGGTCCCGATCATCATGCTCACCGCCCGCAGCGACGATTTCGACGTGGTCGCGGGCCTGGAGGCGGGCGCCGACGATTACGTGGTCAAGCCCGTGGAGCCCCGCGTGCTCGACGCGCGGATCCGGGCCGTGCTGCGGCGCGCCGTCAGCGACCACGACGGGCGCGCGGGCGAGGTCGAACACCACGGCGAGCTGCAGATCGACCGCGCGGGCATGCTCGTCACGAAACGCGGTGAACCGGTCGCGCTGACGCCCACCGAGCTCAAGCTGCTGCTCGAGATCTCCCGCACCCCGGGCCAGGTGTACAGCCGCCGGCAGCTGCTCACCGCCGTGTGGGACCACGACTACCTCGGCGACTCGCGCCTCGTCGACGCCTGTGTGCAGCGGCTGCGGGCCAAGATCGAGGACGTGCCGGCGCGTCCCGACCACGTCCAGACCGTGCGGGGCTTCGGCTACCGGTTCGGGCGCTCGTGAGCCGTCCCCGGCTGCGGCCGTGGCTCTCGGGGCTGCGGCCCCGGCTGGTGCTGTCCTTCGCGGCGATGACGCTGGTCGGCGCGGCCGCGGCGGCCGGGGCCAGCTACGTGACGGCCCGCACGACCATCCTGCAGGGCGTGCAGGACCCGGCCATGGTGCAGCTGCGCGACCAGGTCACCGCCTACCTGCCGCAGATGACGCTGCCACCGGACCAGCGTCAGCTCGACGACCTGGCCGACAACCTCAAGGGCACCACCGTCGCGCTCTACGGGAACCTGCACTCGCGATCGGGCCTCGACCCCGCCCAGCTGCCCGCCGACCTGCGCGCCGACGTCGCCGGCGGCGCCACGATCCAGTTCAAGCGCGTGATCAGCGGCGACACCCCGCTGCTCGTGGTCGGGATGCCGGTGCTGCAACGCGCCGACAACGGCTTGGCGCACACCGGCGTCGAGGTCTACGCCATGGTCTCGCTGACCGCCCAGCAGGCCGCGATCGACCAGCTGGCCGAGCGCGCCTGGCAGACCGCCGCCCTGGCGCTGCCGATCGCCGTCGTGCTGGCGCTGCTGGCCGCCCGGCAGGTGCTGCGCCCGGTGCGCGCGCTCAACACCGCCGCCCGCAAGCTCGGCCACGGCCAGCTCGACGTCCGCCTGCCGGCCAAGGGGTCCGACGAGCTGGCCCAGCTCGTGACCACGTTCAACAGCACTGCGGCGGAGCTGGAGCGCACCGTCGGCACGCTGCGGGCGATGGAGGCCGACGCGCGCCGGTTCGTCGCCGACGTCTCCCACGAGCTGCGCACCCCCCTGGCCGCGATGAACGCGGTGACCGACGTGCTCGACGAGGACGCCGAGCAGCTGCCCGCCGACACCGCCGTGGCCGCGCGCCTGGTTTCGGCCGAAACGCGGCGGCTCACGCGGCTCGTGCAGGACCTCGTGGAGATCTCGCGGTTCGACGCCGGCCGCGCCGAGCTGCGGCTCGAGGAGTGGGACGTGGCGCAAGGCGTGCGCGACACCCTCGCCGCGCGTGGCTGGAGCGCCGGCGACGGCATCGTCACGGACCTGCCGGCCGGGGTCGTGGCCACCGTCGACCCTCGGCGGCTCGACATCGTCGTCGCGAACCTCGTCGGCAACGCCCTGCGCCACGGCGAACCCCCGGTCGAAGTCCGGCTCACGGCCGACGAGCACACCGTCTCGCTCGAAGTCACCGACCACGGTCCCGGTATCCCCGACGCCGTGCTGCCCCGCGTGTTCGACCGCTTCACCAAGGCCGACACGGCGCGGGCCCGCTCGGAGGGCAGCGGCCTCGGCCTCTCGATCGCCCGGGAGAACGCCCGGCTGCACGGCGGCGACGTCGAGGCCGCCGACACCGGCACGGGCGCCCGGTTCACCTTGCGCCTGCCCCGCCACCCCCGGCCGGCCGGGGAGCCGCGATGAAGAAACTCGCGGCCGCCCTCGCCGTGGTCCTGCTGGTGAGCGCCTGCGGCATCCAGCCCACCGTCGTCGTGCCCGCCGGTCCCGCCCCGACCGCGGTCGGCCCGGGCGCCCGCGCCAACCAGCTCACGCTGTACTTCCTGGTCGACGGCCGGCTCGCCCCGGTCGTGCGCAGCTGGGGCAGGCCGGTCTCGCCGGAGGTGGCGGTGAACGAGCTGTTCCGCGGCCCCACGGCGATCGAGGAGAAGAGCGGGTACTACTCGCTGCTGTCCGGCAGCGGCGGCCAGATCACCGTCGACACCACGAGCTCACCGCCGACGGTGACCATCCCGTTCCCGATCAAGCCGGTCTACCTCGGGGTGGACCAAGTGGTCTGCACGACCGTGGCCGCGATGTCGGCGGCCGGGCTGCCGGTGGACCTGCGCGGGGTCTCGGTGGTCACGCCCGACCTGCGCCTCGGGCCCACGCTGTGCACGTTCTGACCCGGCACGTTCTGACCCGGCACGTTCCGACCCGCACGTCAGGCGGGGTACGCGCGCAACGCTCGCGCGTCGGCGAGCGAGCGCGCCCACCACTCCAGCTGGTCGAGCAGCTTCTTCGCCGCTTCACCGGTCGCCTCGGCATCGGTGGGGCGGCCGGAGGCGTCGAACCGGCCGTGGGCGCCGTGGAAGCTCACGGTGTCGCGGATGGTCACGGCGTGCAGCTCGGCGAAGACCGGTCGCAGGTGCTCCACCGCCCGCAGCCCGCCGGAAAGTCCGCCGTACGCCACGAAAGCGACGGGTTTGGCCTGCCACTCGGAGCGGAACCAGTCGACGGCGTTCTTGAGCGAGGCCGGGTAGCTGTGGTTGTACTCGGGTGTGATCACCACGAACGCGTCGGCCGCGGCGAGCCGGGCCGCGAGCCGCGCGACCTCGGGCGCCGGCGACGAGCCGAACGCGGGAAAGGCCAACGGCAGAGCCAGGTCGGCGACGTCGACCACGTCCACCTAGAACCCGCCGTGCTCGGCGGCTTCGCGGGTGAACCAGTTCGCGACCGTCGGCGCGAACCGTCCTTCCCGGACACTGCCGACGATCACGGCAAGCCGGACGGAACTCAGTGACACGATGGTTCTCCTCGGTTCCCGAGCGGGACCGACTGCCCCGCACGGGGACCGAGTGTGAAACTTCAAGCTCGCTCGAAGTCAAGCCGGACCGTGAAGGTCCCGGGCCGAGACGGCTCCCGGAGGACCACCACGGGCACGGCTGCGCCGGGCCTCAGCCCAGCACGAGCCCGCGGACGTAGGCGGCCTGCCCGGCGTGCTGCAGGTCGTCGGACAGCACGCTGACCAGCCGCACGCCCAGCGTCACGGGCGGGTCCCAGTGCTCGTCGACCACGGCGTCGAGCGCAGTCTCGTCCAGCGTGCCGAGCCAGGCCACGGTGTGCTCGTGCACGGCGTCGTAGTAGCCCGTGAGCAGCTTCGGGTCGTCGACCTGCACCGCGGCGACCTCGTCGCTGCTGTGGGCGTAGCCTGTGTCGGACGGCGAGAACGGCAGGCCGAAGCGGCGGTGCCAGTCCTGCGCGGTCCAGATCTGCTCGGTGCCCGCGACCTCGGCGACGTGGTCGTCCTGCACCCGCGTGAGGTGCCACACGAGCCAGGCGATCGAGTTGGCGTCGGGCCCCGGCCGCGCCACGAGCCGGTCGCCGGTCAGGCCGTCGACCGCCTGGTGCACGACCTCCTGGATCCGGCCGAAGCCGTCCACGAGCAGATCGGCCACGTTCATCCGTAGTCCTCCTCGGGTTGTGTCTGCCTGCTACCCCGATCATGCCGCACGCAAACCGCCGCGCCACCACCGAATTCCGGCGGCCGGGCGCGGCGGGTGCGGGCGGCTGGTGACAGCACGGCTAGAGCCTGTTTTGATGTGCTGACCAGGTAGATTGCTGAGCAACGTCGCCGGTCCGGCGTGTCGTAGATCAAACAGGTGAGGTCTCCGGTAA
>NZ_JBSGDT010000067.1:0-17123 GCF_053602515.1 Amycolatopsis sp. NPDC004368
GTGCGATCGAGGTCGACGAGTACCTGCGGACCAGCCAGCCGCACATCTTCGCAGTCGGCGACGTCAACGGCGGTCCGCAGTTCACCTACGTCTCGATCGACGACGGCCGGATTGTGGTGGACCAGCTCCTGGGCGAAGGAAAACGAGCGACCACCGACCGCATTGCCATCCCCCGCACACTGTTCATGACGCCGCCGCTGGCGAACGTCGGGCTCACGGAGACGGAGGCCCGGGCGGCCGGGTACCGGATCAAGGTCGCGAGCCAGCCGGTCGCCGAGATCGTCGCGATGCCACGTGCCTACGTGGTCGAAGAGACCCGGGGAGTGATGAAGTTCGTGATCGACCTCGACACCGACGAGATCCTCGGCGCCACTCTCCTCAGCGTCGACTCCCAGGAGCTGATCAACACCGTCGCAGTCGCGATGCGCCACGGTATCAAGGCAACCGAGTTGCGTGGGGCCATCTACACACACCCCTCTTCCACGGAGGCGTTCAACGACGTTCTCGGGACCGTCGTACGCAGCGACGAAGCATCTTGACTCCTCGCTTTGCCACCCGTTCCGGTGCGTCCTGCCGACCAGGACGCACCGGATCTCCTCGCACATCAAGACACGAATACTTTTCTCGTCTGAACCCGGGAGAACCTCATGACCCTTGAGAAAATTTCCGTCGCGAATGGCGACCCGGTGGAGGCCCAGCACATCGCCGACGCCTTGACAGCCGCGCGCTTCACCTACGAAGACGGCTCAACTCAGATCTTCGAGCCCGGCGGTGAGACCACATACGTGGACCGTGGGAACCCTTCGGGAGGCGAATGGTATGTGGACGAGAACGGCCGGTTCTGTTCCTTTTGGCCACCCGCCTACCGCGCCTGCTATGACCTTCATTGGCTCGTCGAGAAAGGCAAGATCACCGGGCTGAGGTTCACCGAGCTCGGCCGGGGGTCCGTTTTCGAAGGCCGCTACGAAGCCGCCTGATGTCTCGCGTCTCTCGTCCCGATCGAGGACAGGGAGCTCACTGCCCGGGCGCCCGACGGTTCGCGAACCGACCGGGCGCCCGGGCAGTGCCCGTTCGACGTCACGTCGGCAGGTGCGAGCCGTTCTGCTCCACGACGATGTACCGCGCGTATCACTCCGGCCATCCAGGATCCGCCACGCCGGTTCGTCGTTCGTGTTCCGAGTGAGCCGCCTCCGCGCGTCGCATGGCCGAAGCCGGCTCATCGGCCGAGCCGAACGAGACGGTGCCACCGTGTTCTGCGGCCGAACCCCGGCTGTCCTGTCCTCCCAGGTGCATTCATGGATTCTCCTTGCGTTCAGACGACGACCCTACCTCCGGCCACCCGCCGGGTGTGAAGGAAATCGCTCGCCTGAGTCACGCATTCGAAGCGGCAAATGTTCGCCGGATCAGGAAAGACCGTCGTCGGGTGCAGCTTTCGTTCGCGCGCCGGAAACGAACGGCTCGCCTGACTACAGTTGGCACCACGACCACCAGGGGAACGTTCGCTGCCGGACCAGCCGAAAGCTTTGCCGTTCCCGAATCCGTTCAAGACCGTGGAGACCTTGTGAACACCAACCTTCAAGGCAAAGTCGCCCTGGTGACCGGCGGCAGCCGAGGCATCGGTGCCGAGTGTGCGCGTCAGCTCGCCGCGGCCGGCGCCGACGTCGCCGTCGGTTACCTGCAAGCGGCCGACAAGGCTGCCGCCGTCGTCAACGAAGCGCGCGCGTTCGGTGTGCGTGCAAGCGCCTTCAGGGCGGACCAGGCCGACCGCGAGCAGGTGGAGCGGTTGGTCGACAGTGTCGGCAGCGAATTCGGGCAGATCGACATTCTTGTCAACAGCGCAGGCGTGTTCGCCGGAGGCCCCACAGGCACCGTGCCCGTCGCGGACATCGAACGGATGTGGGCGATAAACGTGCACGGTCTTGTCGCCACGACGCAGCAAGCGCTGAAGTACATGCCCGACGGCGGTCGCATCATCAACCTCGGATCGGTCGTGGGTGAACGAGCTCACGCAGCGGGTCTCGCGGACTACAGCGCCACCAAGGCTGCAATCAGCATGTACGGGCGGTCGTGGTCCCACGAGTTCGCACCGCGCAGGATCACCGTCAACACCGTCGCGCCCATGTCCGTGGAGACCGACATGCGGATCCCGGAGGAGTCGCCACTCGGTCAGCACGTCTTGTCGGTGGCACCGCTGCACCGATACGCGACCCCGCAAGAGGTGGCAGCAACAGTCTTGTTCCTGGCCAGCCCTGAAGCATCGTACGTGTCCGGGGCGGACATCCGCGTGGACGGCGCCTGGAACGCCTGATCCGGCTGGCTTCGGGGCCGAGTCCGCCACTACTCGGTCCCGGAGCCGGTCCGGGCCGGTCGCACCACGCAGGGCAGACCGGCAGCTGTTCCTTGGCTCGCGCCGGCCGGCTGCCGGGCGCGAGCCAAGGAACAGCCCGTTCCCGCTGCGCTCAGAGGGCCACTCGAACGATTGACTTCCCAGCCCTCGGCGAGCTCTGTTCGGCGATCATCCGCGGAACATCATCGAAGCCGTAGACCGTGCCCACCGCAGTCGTGATGGCCCCGTCTTCCACCAGCTTGCGCAGGTGGTCCCACACGCTCGCCTCGACGTTGAGGTCGTCTTGGGGAAGGGCCAGCACACCGACCGCCGTGTAATTGCGCATGAGCATGTCGACAGGGTCCAGTGGGACGGGAGCCCCACTGGCAAGTCCCATCATCGCAATTCGGCCGTTGCGGCCGAGGCTCTTCAGGACCGCGGCCGCGGTCTCGCCGCCCACCGGGTCGAAGATGAGATCCGCTCCGCGTCCACCCGTCAGCTCGAGGATCTTCGCCGGAAGGTCATCCGTGCGGTGGTTGAGAACGTGATCGGCGCCAAGCCCCGCCACGAACTCCGCCTTCTCCGGGCTGCCGACGACGGCGATGACTGTCGCGCCCAGCACTTTGCCGAGTTGCACGGCAGCCGCACCGCTGCTGCCCGCCGCTCCGAGGACGACCAAGGCCTGGCCGGCCTCCACAGGAGCACGCTCGACCAGTGTCGCGTACGCCGTGCGGAAGGCAATGGGGAAGCCGCCGGCCTCTTCGTCCGACATGCCGTTCGGAACGCGGAACGTCGATTCCTCGCGGATGTAGGTGTATTCGGCGAAACCACCCCAGCCGGACCTGAAATCGGTGATACCGGCCACGCGATCACCGACTGCGAACCGCGATCCCGGCGGTGCTCCCACCACCTCGCCGGTGACTTCCTCGCCGAGGCCGAAGGGAGGGGCTCCCGTGAGCGGGTACTCGCCTCGGACCATCATCAAGTCGGGGAAACCGGCGCCGGCCGTCTTGACCCGGACCAGGATTCGGCCTGCTGCCGGCTCTGGCAGGGTCATTTCCTGCACCGCTACCGCTTCATCCGGATCGCCGAACTTCACCACGCGCCATGCACGGCCGGAAAACATGCTCTCTCCACTCCTGTCGATCAACTGTCGGACTGACGGGTGCAAGCGCTCAGAGCACGCCGAGTGCCGTGAGATCGCTCACGTACTTGCGAATCAGTCGCTCGGTGATATGCGGCACGTCCTTCGCCTGGCCCACCCCGGCGTTCTGAACGGCGGCACGAAACCGGTCGGACGGCACGGCCGTGGCCGTCGGCGCAGGAGTCGCGAAGGCTGTCAGGAGGGGGAGCAGCGACTGCCTCTTCTGCCTGTCCGGCAACGCACGCAGCGCCGTGGTGAAACGCTCGAACCACTGCGCGTACGACTCCATCCGACGGATCCGGTGCCCGGACTCATTCAGCCAGTCGACGAAAACGTCCAGCGAAATACCGTCATCGTGACTGTTGAGCAGGTTGTACGTCCGAAACCCGGTCGCTGCGTCAGCGCCCAGGGTGGCAATCGCCTCCGCCGTGAAGTCCACGGGGAGTCCGTCGTAGTGCGCGCGCGGCCGCTCGCCGGAGGTGTTCCGATAGAACGACGGCGGTGCGATACCCGTGACGATCAAGCTGAACAGCAGTCGGGTGAACACGTCCGGCAGGTTGAGCTGACCGCGGTAGCGCGAATGCGCCAGGATCATGTCCGATCGGAACACCGCGACGGGCAGTCCGGTCCTGTCGTGGGCCTCGCGGAGCAGAACTTCGCCAGCCCACTTGCTGGCCGCGTAACCACTCGCGTACCGGTTGTCGAGCACCCGTGCCGGGCTCGACTCACGAATATCGGCGTCCTCGTCCAACGAGGACGCCTGCTCGTCCGTAACCACCACCGACGAGAGGTACGTGACGGGCTTGAGCGTCCCGCTCACAGCCAGTTTGATCAGCTCGGCCGTGCCGGCCACGTTGGGAGCGAAGAGCTGGTCGTAGGGCAACACGTGGTTCACCAGCGCCGCCGCGTGAACGATGACGTCGACGGTGTCGGCCAGCCATTGCCAAGTCGCCGCCTCGAGCCCGAGCCGCGGCTCGCCCACGTCCGCCGCGATCACTTTCAACCGCCCGTCCGAGAGTTCGCCGAATCGCCTGACCAACGCCGCGTCACCACTGTCGAAGGCGGCTTCCAGCCGGGCCTGGGCGCTCTCGTCGGTGTGGCCTCGAACGAGGCACACCAGCGTGCCTCCGGTTTCGGCGAGCCGTTCGAGCCACTCCAGGCAGAGGAAGCGGCCGAGGTAGCCGTTGCCGCCGGTCAGCAACACGGTGCGTGCCTGGTCCGATGGAGGGCTCGCTCCCTCGAACCCGGCCAGGTCGACGAACTTGTCCAACCTGAGATCCGCAGCGCGCACGACTGTGCGCTGACCCCCGTGTACGGAAGCGGCAGTCGGCCGATCGGTGCCCGGACCCGACATCGACTCGACGTGCGCCGCCAGTGCGCGCAAGTCGTTCCCCGGGCTGGTGATGACGGCGACCGGTACTTCGACCCCGAAGATCTCCTGCAACAGCCGGGAGTAGGAAAGCGCCGACAGCGAATCGCCCCCCAATTCGGCGAAGCGCGCCTCGGGGCCGACCTGGTCCTCCCGCGCTCCGAGCACGGCTCGCGCCGCGCCGACGACGGTTTCGAGCGTCGGACGCTCGCGCCCGGTGCGGTGGAGATCCTGCAGTTGAGCTTGCTCTCGCTCTGCGCGCAAGTCGTACAGCGCCGCAAGCTGCTCGCCGTAGTGTGCCTTCAGCCGCGGGCGCATCAGCTTCCGGGCGCCGGTCAGGAGGCCGTTCTCCGGTGTGAACGGCTCGGTTTCAAGGAGGAAATCGCGGGGGATTTCGTAAGAGTCGAGTTCTTCGTCTTTGGCCAACTCCTGGATCGACGCGGCGATACGAGGTCGTAGCGCCGCCACGTCGCCGCCCACCGACTCGAGCGCCTCCGGGGTCGGGACCACCACGGCGGTGAGATACGAACGTTCGCTGTCCCCGTGCACGAAAATCTGCCGGATCGAGTCCGCGCTCGCAAACAATGTCTCCAGCCGGGACAGTGCCACGAACTCACCCTGGGACAGCTTCAGCACGTTCTTGGCCCGATCGACGTACACCAGGGTGTCAGGCGCGACTTCGGCCATGATGTCGCCAGTGTGGTAATAGCCATCGGTACCGAAGACTTCGGCGGTTGCGTCCGGACGACGATAATAGCCCGCGACCAGGGTGTCCGTCTTGAGCAGCAGCTCACCACGGGGGTAGGGCAAGTCTGTCGAGAAGTACCCCAGCTCCGGAACGTCCACGAGCTTGTAATCGCTCACCGGTGGCCGCAGGAGCCGGTTGTCTATCAGGAATCCACCGGCCTCGGTCGACCCGAACAGGTCATGCAGAGGCAGCTCCAGGAGGCCTTCGGCGAACTCACGCAACTCCGCGGACAGGGGCGCTGAGCCGAACAGGGCCCACACGACTCGCCCACCCAGCACGTGCTGCCGGATGTCGGACTTCAGCTGGGCTTCCAGGGCGACCTGGTCGATTCCTTCGGCGGCCCGGCGGTTCAGCTCGCCGGTGAACCGTTGGAAGATCATCTCGCAGACGCGCGGAACCAGCATGAGCTCGGTCGGCCGCACCAGTGCGATGTCCTCGAACAGGGTGGACAGATCGCCGGCCGACACGAAGTGGACGGTGCCCCCCCTCGTGAGGGCTTGGAAAAGCAGCGCCCGCCCCAGAACGTGGCTCAGCGGTGTGTACGAGAGAGCGATGGCCGGCTGTTCGGGTACCCGGGGGAAGTACGAAGTCCACAACGACGCACACAGTCGCTCGGTGTACATGGCACCTTTGGGCGTACCGGTGCTGCCGGAGGTGTACAACAGCAGCGACAGCCGGTCGGGATCGTACGCCGGCCGTGGTGCCGGTACCAGCGATCGACCCCGTTCGATCACCTCGGTCAGTCTGGACAGTCGAACCCGGGTTCCTTTCAGGCGGGCACGCGCTGCTTCCAGTTGTGCGCGGTGCTCGTCGTCCTCCGGATGGAGGTCGAAGACCACCACCCGCAGGACCGTGTCGACCCCGAGCGCGAGATCGAGCGCAGAGTGCAGGAGGTCGGGACTCGACGCGATGATCCTCGGTTCCGTCTCTTCGACGATGGGCCGCAGAGTGGCGCTCGCAGCGCTGGACTGCAGAGCCACGATGGTCGCCCCGAGCCTCGAACAGGCGAGATCGACAGCCACGTAGTCCGGGCTGCCTGCACCGAGCACCGCAACACGCTCCGCGACGTGGACAGGTGCGAGTTCGTCGCGATGCCACTCGGCCGCGATCGCCTCGACACGATCGCTGAGCTCCCGGTAAGAGACGGTGGTGAAGCCTGCGGACAAGTGCCGCGAGGCTCGTCCGGTCTCGGAGTCGGTCGAGGTTTCCGCAGCCCGCTCCCCCAACGCAGGCCGATCCGCATACCGCTGTGACACGAGCTCGAGGATATCCGCCACACCGAGGCCGGGTCGGGAAACTTCGGCGATCACAGCCTGGTCGGGTCGAGTATCACGAACCTCCCGATCATGCTCGTAAAGCGCGGCCAACTTCTCGGTCTCACGCTTGTCCGTGGCATCGGCCCACGAGAACGCCTTGCTCCGCACTCTTTCTCACACCCCCGAATCGCTTGTTCATGAAGGACCGGTCTCGTCCACGTTCTCTCCACGACGTTACGGCGTTAGAAGGCTCGACCTGGTGATCTTGATCGAAAGTCCGAACGGACTTGGTCCTTCGTGGAGAATTTCAGTCGGCTTCTGCAGCATGAGCCTCGAGCACGTGCGCAACAGCCTCGGTGACGCGCCGAGCAAAGGGGATGTGCAGCCATTCGTCGGGCACGTGCACGTTCGATTCGGCGCCGAGGGCTCCCGTCACCAGGAAAGCCGCGTCCGGATAAGCGCGAACCAGCATCTGCATGAACGGAATGCCGGCACCCAAGCCGATGAACCGGTGTCGCGCGCCGAATACCCGGTCTCCGACGTCGTCCAGAGCGTTCGCCAGCCAGTCAGGTGTGTCCGGGGCGTACCAGCCGTCCTGGGCCATCACATCGGTGATGGTCGCGTTGGCGCGGTAGGGAACGTCCGTGGTGGTGATCCGTTCGAGCGCCGCGGCAGCGACCGCCGCGTCGACGGTGGGCGGCAACCGGAAGCTCAGCCGCAACGAGGTGCCGGCCCGGAGCACGGCTCCTGCCGCCGAGACGTCCGGCAGTCCTGCGGCACCGGTCACCGACAACGTCGGCCGCCAGGTGTTGTTCAGGATCCGCTCCGCTTCGTCTTCGGAAGTCGGCTGTGCACCTGGGACCAGCGCCAGGGGATGCAGGCTGGCATCCGGGTCGAGCTTCGCGAGCGCTACAGCGTCGAGGGCACATTGCTCCGGGATGTCCGCATTCATCTCCGGCACGAGGATTCGCCCGCTCGCCGGGTCTTCGAGCCGATCGAGCAGTGTGCGCATGATGCGGAAAGAACTCGGCACGATGCCGCTGGCCATTCCTGAATGGACGGAGCTCTCGAGGATGGAGACAGTCAGCGTCGCCTGGAGGATTCCACGCAGGCTCCTGGTCACCCAGAGCCGCTCGAAATCGCCGCCGCCCGAGTCCAGGCACGTCACCAGGGTCACGCGGCCCAGGCGTTCCCGCAAGTGGCCGAGGTAGGCCGGAAGGTCGGGACTTCCCGATTCCTCTCCCGTCTCCAGCAGGATCACCACCCTGCGGTGGCTGCCGCCCGCGACGTGGATCGCGCGAACCGCCGCCGTGGCGGCGTACCCTGCGTAGCTGTCATCGGCCGAACCTCGACCGTACAGCTTGTCACCCCGGACAACGGGGTCCCACGGCCCCAACCCGTCGGACCACCCTTCGGACGAGGGCTGCTTGTCGAGATGGCCGTAGAGGAGTGCTACCTGACCGTCGATGGCGCCGTCCGTCGCCGGAACGTCCATCAGGACGAGGGGTGACCTGCCCTCGATCTCCACCACCTCGGCGGTTGCACCGGGCAGGTCCTGCCGGCGAAGCCACGCCGCCATGTGCTCGGCCGCGCGCCGCAGGTACCCGTTCGCCCGCCAATCCGGATCGTAGGCTTCGGACACCGCCGGCAATCGCAACAGTTCCGTGAGATCGGGAAGGACCTCGCCGTCCCACATGGCGGCGACCGCGTCACGGACCTGTTGGTGCTCCATCGTCATACACTCCAGAACTGTTCCGACCACGTTGTTCACGCCACGAAGATCTCTGCCGCCCCACCAGAGCACGGACCGGTGCGGCGTCGCATCCGTGATCACCCAGGGCTTGCCCGAGTGTGCTCACGGACCGCACTGCGCATGACCAGCTCGAAGGACCGTGCCCGATCCGCGGGTTCGTAGACCGGGGTCATCAGCATGAGCTCGTCGGCCCCCGTCGTGGCCGCCAAGTCGACAAGCTGCTTCACCACACGATCGGCGTCCCCGATGGCTTGGGTTCGAACGAGCAGATCCGCGGTTCCGTGTTCCGCCTCTGTCAGCCCGCGGGCGGCCATCTCCGCGACTGTGGCGAACGACTCCATGTCGCCTCCGCCCAGGACCGAAGCCGCGAAGTAGCGGATTGCGGGCCGCGCCAGCAGTTCGGCCCGATCGACGGTGTCGGCGCACACAGCCGTCACCGACACCATCACGTACGGGTGATCAAGACGGCGTGAGGCCTTGAAGTTCCGGCGGTACAGCCGCACGGATTCCGATGTCTGGTCGGGCCGGATGTGATGTGCGACCACCAGCGGCAGGCCCAGCGCGGCCGCCAGCGTCGCACCCGCACCCGACGACGACAGCAGCCATGGACCGCCGTCGGGGGACATGTCCGCCGGCCCGCCAGCCATCAGGTCCACCAGCTCTTTGACTGACCGCCCGTACTCGTCGCCATCCGCGGGAGGAGCGCCGCGACGAAGGGCCCGGATCACGTCCGGATCTCGCGTCCCCGAGCCCCGGCCCACGCCGACGTCGATTCGCCCGGGGTGCAATGCCCGGAGCATCGAGAATTCTTCGGCCACCGCGAGCGGCGAGTGGTTCGTCAGCATCACCCCGCCCGAGCCGACGTGGATCCTCTTCGTTGTCGCTGCGATCTGGGCGATCAGGACAGCCGGGACCGAGCTCGCGCTCGACCGCGACCGATGGTGCTCCGCCACCCAGAAACGGCGGTATCCCCAGGCTTCGACCTGTGCGGCGAGACCGACAGTCGCACGTAGAGCCTCGGTGCTCGATCGGCCCTGCTCGATCATTGCAATGTCCAAAACGGACAACGGGAGGGAAATCATGCTCGTCCCAAGATCCTGTAGGTCGCGGTGAGGAGATCCGATTGCGCGATCCGACATTACCCGGGAAACGTCGGAGCTGATCGGGTGATCATCTTCGGGCCGCCCGACGCCAAGGCATTCGTTACTTGGATTGAATCGAAAGAAAATCCTTATGATCGGGTGCTGCCTGCGCACGAGGCTCTCGAGGCCCAAGAAGTTCGGCTACTCGATCGAGCGCTCTCGAGGAGCACCGCCGGACACTTGGCTCTGCCATGATCCTCACAGCGTCGCCCCATACCGATTCCGTTGACAACCGCTACGTTCCGTGAGCAAGTTTTCGTCAAGAGTCCCGCAGGCGCACTGCCGGAAGCTCAGGGACATGCAGACATTGCGCGAGAAGACCCCCAGCACGACAGTCCAGAACGTGGTCGACCTCACCTATCCGAGGCCTGCGGACAAGAACCAGGCCGGGCAGGTCACCGTGCGTGTGGCCGCCGAAGACGCGATCACCTCGTCGGGTGTCGCCAGGATCCTCACCGGGGATCGCCGGCTCGTGCCGGCTGCTTTCGACGAGCCGGCGGATGTCCTCGTGTTCATCGCCGGACAGGTCGCGGCACAAGACATCCAGCGGCTCCGCTCGATGCGCGAGTCGGCACGATCGGTGGTGCTGCTCGCCAACGGCGTCGGTGAAGAGGCGTTGCTCACGTTGGTCGAATGCGGAGTCGTCGGCATCCTCGCCCGTCGCTCCTCCGGCGTGGCCGAGCTGGCTGAAGCGGTGGTCAGTGCCGCCAACAACCAGGGGGTCATGCCCAAGGAAGTCTTGGGCAAGCTGCTCGCCCTGGTCCGGAACATGCAGAAGGACACGCTCGGGTCGCTCGGCTTCAACAGCTCCGGTCTCACCCAACGGGAGGTGGACATCCTGAGGATGCTCGCCGAGGGCGCGGAAACCGCCGAGATCGCTCGTCGGCTCACCTACTCGGAAAGCACCATCAAGCACGTGCTGCACGCCTTGACCACGCGGTTCAGGTTCCGCAACCGCGCACACGCCGTCGCTTGCGCCGTTCGCGCCGGAATCCTCTGAGCACACTCGTAAGCGATCCGTAACGAACCCTCCAGGATGAGTACTACGGCAGAACCTGCTTACGATTGCCGCAGGCGTTGGTGTCCACATACCGACACCGGGCCAGGGTCGATCGGCGAAAGGCATCTGTCGCGTGGCAATCGAGTTCCGGATCCTGGGTGACGTCGAAGCAAATCGCGAAGGCCAAGCACTCGTGCTCGGACCCTCCCGGCCTCGAGCCGTGCTCGTGGCGCTGCTCTTGGACGTGAACAAGCCCGTGCAGCTGGGCGAACTTGTCAGCCGTGTCTGGGGTGAGAAAGCTCCTCGGCAGGCTCACAGCTCACTGCACAGCTACTTCACCCGATTGCGCTCGGCGTTGGGCAATGACGCCGGCATCGTCCGGCGGGGGCGCGGTTATGCGATCGAGGTCGATGACGGTAGCATCGACTTGAATCGGTTCCGCCGTTCTGTGACGCTCGCCCGCAACAGCACCTGCCCGTCGGAAGCGCTCGCCCACTTCGACGCGGCACTGGAGCTTTGGCGGGGGGAACCCTTTGCCGGCTTGGACAGTCCGTGGTTGAACAACGCGCGCACGGCGTTGCTCGCCGAGCACGAATCGGTCGTCCTCGACCGGACCGACAAGCAGCTGGAGCTGGGCCTGCACACCTCGCTCCTGGCTGAGCTGTCGTCGCGGGCGGACAGGCAGCCGTTGAACGAACGGGTGGCAGCACAGATGATGCTCACCCTGTACCGCAGCGATCGCCAGGCCGAGGCCCTGCTCTACTTCGACAAAATCCGCTCCGCGCTCGCGGAGGAGCTGGGAGTCGATCCAGGCCCCACCCTGCGCGCTCTCCACCAGCAGATCCTTCTCGAAGACCCGCGCCTGCGACCGGCGGGTAGCGGAAAGTCACTCGGGCCGGTGGCGGCGGAAGCGTCAGGAGAGTCGCCGTCCGATGATTGGCTCGCCATCGTCCCCCGTCAGCTCCCCTCGGCGCCGCGCTCCTTCGTCGGCCGTCGACAGGAGCTGGAGAAGCTGTCGGATGCGCTCACGCCAGACGGCTCCACCACTCGAGTCGCCGTCGTCACCGGTGCCGGCGGCATGGGGAAGAGCTGGCTGACCCAGCAGTGGGCGCACCACCACCTCGACCTCTTCCCCGATGGTCAGCTCTTCGCGAACCTCAGGGGGTTCGAGCCATCACTCGATCCAGTGTCGCCCCACCAGGCAATGCGCACTTTCCTGATGGCACTGGAGATCGACCCGAACGTCATCCCCGACGAACCACAAGCGATGACGGGGCTGTACCGCAGCGTGCTGGCCGACAAGCGAGTGCTGCTCGTAGTCGACGACGCACGCACAGCCGACCAAGTGGCGGCGCTGGTCCCCAGCGGGCCGGGTTGCTCGCTGATCGTGACCAGCCGCAACCGGCTCACCAGCCTGGTGACCAGTCACAACGCAACGCTCCTGTCCCTTGATCCGCTGGATGACCAGGAGTCGCTTGACCTGCTTGCCTCCGGGCTCGGCGCGGAGCGCTCGAAAGCCGAGGCGGTGGCAACCGGGCAATTGGCGGCGGCGTGTGGCGGTCTTCCCCTGGCGCTGGCCATCACCATCGGGCGCGTTCAGGAAAACCCCGAATTCCCACTGGAATCGCTGGTGGCCGAACTGCACGACGCCGGATCGGCGCTCAACGCCCTGGACGTGGACGAAGACTTGAGCATTCGAGCCGTACTCTCGACGTCCTACGCGGCGCTCCCGTCCGAACAGGCCGAGGTCTTCCGATTGCTCGGTATCGCGCCCGGCTCGGACATCGACGTCACCGCCGCCGGTGCGCTGATCGGCAAGTCCTACGCGGCGACACGAGTTCTCCTGCGTGCGCTCGAGCGCGCTTCGCTGCTGCACCAGCACAGCCCCGGACGCTTTCGCATGCACGATCTGGTCCGCCTGTATGCACGTGAACAGGCGGAAGAACACATCAGCGAGGACGTGCTCCGCGCGGCGGTGTGGCGATTCTCGAACTTCTACCTCCACACCGCCGTTCCGGCACAGGAATTGCTGGTTCCCGGCAGGCCACGCATCACGATCGACCCGCCGCCCGAGGGCTGCAACCCTCTGACGATGCACAGCAGCGATGAAGCGTGGCGGTGGTTCGAAATCGAGGAGCCCAACCTACGAACCATCCAGAGCCACGCCGAGGGCCTCGGCTGGCGCGAGCTGGTCTGGCAGATCTCCTGGGCGATCACGAACATCTATTCGCTGCGGGGTCTCCACCGTGAGGTCATCGCTATCTGGCAGGCCGCGCTACGCGCGGCGGAGGCTCGGAACCGGCCCAGCGAGCTCACCGTCGCTCACCGGTTTCTCGCCATCGGCTCGGCTAGGTCGGGGCTGGACGACGCGGCACTGGACCACATCGAGAAAGCGGTGGCACTGGCGGAGCGAACCGATGACATCGTGGACCGGATTCTCGCACTGAAGGTGAAGAGCGAGCTCAACTGCCGGGCCGGACGGATGGAACTCGCCGTGGCCGACGGAACACTCGGGTGGGAATTGGCTCGTGACCAGCCGGCGCACATCCGCGAACGCCTGGCCAGCGATCTGGCGTGGTGCCTGACGGAGAACGGCCAGTACGAGGAGGCGAGCACGATGGCCCAGGTCGCACTCGATCTAGGCAAGGATCTGGAGGAAAAGCTGCGCGCGACAAATCTCGACACGCTCGGGCAGATTTCCCTCAGGACAGGCAACCCGGATCAAGCAATCGACTATTTCAACCAGGCCCTGGCACTCCTGCAGAAGCCCCAGGACTTCAGCGAACGGGCCAACACGCTCTACGCTCTAGGCACCACGTATTCACAACTCGGGCACGTGGGCAAGGCCAAGACCTGCCTGAGCGAGTCTTTGGAGATGTTTCGCCAACAGCATTCGACAGAATTGGTCCGGCTGGCTGAAAGCGCACTCGAGAGCCTTACTGGAAACGACGGCTGACAAGCAAGAACGGACGGCCAACGTTCCCCGTCCAGCCGATCATCATTTTCCGCCAAATCCGGCAAATGTTCGCCATCCACACCATCTGTAGCGGACCATGGTCGGGTCACGCGCATGTCGCACCGGCCATGGCCGAATCTCAGAGAAAGGGCTCCCTGAAGTGTCGAAAGCCCGAACTGCGGGACGAGTGGTGTTCCCGTTGCTGGTGGGGGCGGTGATGGCGGTTTCCGTCTCGGCGCCCGCCCTTGCCGCCGTTCCCCGCGCCACGTCGTCGAGCGTCAACGCCAACTACACCAGCCCGGACCTCGAGGTGACGCCGGCAGGTCCACTCGGTCCGGTGACCGACCTGGTCATCCGACGGTTGCTGATCGGCGATCAGGTCGCGGCCGCGAAGTTCGGCACGGACAAGCCGATCGACGATCCCGTTCGCGAACAGCAGGAACTGGACTCGATCCGGAAGAGTGCCGAGTCGCTGGGTATCGATCCTGTCGCTACGGCGGCCTTTTTCCAGCAGCAGATCACCGCCAGCAAGATCGTCCAGCAGGGCTTGTTCGACCGGTGGACCGCTCACCCCGCAGAGGCTCCGACCACCCGCCCCGATCTGGCCGAGATCCGCGACCAGCTGGACCAGCTCACGACCGACTTGCTCCAGCAGCTGGTGGCGCACCGGCAACTCCTGGCAACGGCCGGTGCGTGCGAGCTTTCTCTCCGCGTCGCGCAGGTCACAGGCGAGGTGTTCCGGCATCTCGACGGTCTTCACCGCCGCGCCTTGACCACGGCGTTGTCGTCGACCTGCACGAAGTAAGCACACACCGCCGATCGGCAAAGGCGCCGGGATCCCGCGTGGACCCGGCGCCCGACCGGTGAACCGCCGGTGTCTTCGCGGATGCGACGAGGGCTGCTTCACTGCCACGATTTTCGAACGGCGGGCCGGTGCGTGTCGAGCGTCGGCCAGAAACCGGGGAGACATGGCGACTCACGAAACACCGACCTGTGACGTGGAGGAACTCAGGACACTGTTCCTGTTCGAGAACCTGGCGGAGGACCAATTGGCCTGGCTGTGCCGCCACGGCCGGGTGGAGTGGTTCGAGCCCGGCTACCTCTATGACGAGAACGACCTGGTGACGCCTCTGTACGTTCTCCTCGAAGGCGAATTGGTCATTTCTCGCCGGGTTGGCGGCGAACACATCGAGATCAACAAAACGAGCCGGGCCGGTTCTTATGCCGGCGCTTGGCGTACGTTCTTCGGCGACCGAGTCGGCACTGCATTGGACGATACCCTGCGAGTCACCAGACCATCACGGTTGTACGTGCTCGCCCCGGACAAGTTCAGTGAATTGATGCACAAGTGGTTTCCAATGCCCGGACATATGTTCGAAGGGCTGTTCCGCGGGATGAAGGCCACACAGGAAGCGATCAGCCAGCGCGAACGGCTGCTGGCGCTGGGTTCACTGGCCGCCGGTCTCACCCACGAGCTCAACAATCCGGCGGCCGCCGCCACGCGCGCAACCGCAGCACTGCGAGAGCACATCTCCGAGCTGCGGCGGACACCCGATGCGAGCTCCTCTGCCGGCGCCGGCTCCCCCCAGTTCCGGGAACTGGTCAAGCTGGAGGAACTTGCCCTGAACCAAGTTTTCGCAGCTCGGTCGGCTAGCCCCCTGGAAGCCGCCGATCAAGAGGACGAGCTGAACGAGTGGCTCGATGAACACGGCATCACGGACGGCTGGCGCATCGCCCCCTCGCTCGTGCAGGCGGCGTTGACGGTCGACTGGCTGGACGCGGTGGCGGCCACGACGGGCGACGATCCGGCGCTCGGAAATTTTCTGCACCAGCTGAGCCATATCATCGAGATCGAGCTGCTGGTCGGTGAGATCGATGATGCCAGCACGCGGATTTCGGCTCTGGTCACAGCAGCTCAGCACTACTCGCAGATGGATCGCGCCCAGTATCGGGAGGTCGACGTCCACGAGCTGCTCGACAGCACCTTGCTGATGCTGAACAGCAGGATCGCTGACAACGTCACCGTGGTCAAAGAATACGACTGCGGGCTGCCCGCAATTCCGCTGTACGCCGCGGAGATGAACCAGGTGTGGACCAACCTCATCGACAACGCGCTCGACGCGATGGGCGGCAGTGGGACCCTTACCGTACGCACCTCGCGCGACTACGACAGGCTGCTCGTGGAAGTCTCGGACACCGGCGTAGGAGTGCCTGCTGAGGTACAACACCGCATCTTCGAGCCGTTCTTCACGACGAAGCCCGTCGGATCGGGCACCGGCCTCGGGCTCGATGTGTCGTGGCGGATCGTGGTCGGCAAACACGGTGGAGATCTCTCCGTCGAATCGGCGCCGGGCAACACCCGGTTCATGGTGCGCTTGCCGTTGTCGGCTCCTGAACCCGACGAAACACCGTGACGGAGGCGGCGGCCGCCAGGCCGGGACGGTGAGGCGCGCATCGGTGCCTGCCCAGCGGTTTCGCCGCTTCGGGGCGGGGAACCGGCGCCACCACTGCGGCTTGAACGATCGTGCCGTCAGGTCGTCCGTTCGAAAAATGCACCGGTTTTCGGGGGCCGGGTTGACTCGCGCGACATCATGACGCGATACATTCGAAAATTCTTGACATTTTCTTCATGAGGCGAATATTTCGCACGCCCGGCGCACCTTGATGACCGGACTGAACCAATTCCGGAACTGCAGTTCCGGAAGAAAATTAGGGCATCCGCCCAATCGAAACTTCTGCTGCGCTCCCGGATACTTCGCCGGTGATCGCGTCGACTCCTGATGACCTACCGGCCGATGAGCCAGTTTCCGCCGAATCCATTGATGGAGCTCCAGTTCCGCCCGGCGAGCCGGGTGGCCGCCACGACGAGTCCAGCCAGCCCGTGATTGCGGCGAGGTACGAAGCCTTGTGAGCCGCCGGTCCTGCAACCCTCTGGAAAGGCATTCCCCTTGAGAGTCCCCCTGACGCGCCTGCTGGCGCTCATCCTCCCGGTGCTAACGGGCCTGGCGCTGATCGTCGGTACCACTCAGCTCGGTACCGCCCAGCTCGGCGCCGGCCGACCCGACGTCACGCAGCCCGGCACGGTCCCAGCGCAGGACGCCGCCGGGCAAGCCGTACTCAACGCCGCCAACACTTCCGGCGACGCGAAGCCTGTCGCCGCCGACAAGGCGACCCGGACCGCGGCCGGTAAGCCCGCCGCGGAGGCGCCCAAGGCGCTGTACACCCCGACCGGCTGCAACTCCGCCAAGCCGAAGCCGCACACCGTCACCTGCAACTCGCTGTTCAAGGCGGACACGAACCTGCACCCGCTGACCAGCGCCGACGGCCCGCTGGCGGGCTCGCTGGGCCCGGCCGACATCCAGGCCGCCTACGACCTGCCGGGCGGCGGCGAGGGCAAGACCGTCGCCATCATCGACGCGCTCGGCGACT
>NZ_JBSGDT010000068.1:0-15958 GCF_053602515.1 Amycolatopsis sp. NPDC004368
CGCCGCCTCAAAAGCGTTCGGCGCGCTCTCCTGCCCACTGATCGGCTTGTACACCCCGGACCCGGCACCACCGGTGAGCACGCGCTCGACCTCTGCCAGGGAACCGTTCTCCGCACGCGCGTAGTGGATGATCGCGTTCTTGATCTCGTTGGTCTGGATGTAGAGGTGGCCGGAAGCCTGCATACCCGCTCCATGATCGCTGATCCAATTTCGGTCAGCTCAGACTTGTCGCCACGCAGTCGCACTCGCGTCAGGGAAATCCCCAGTGGACACACTAGGATCGGGTTGTGCTCCGACATTTCGGACCGGCTGGCGCAATCCCAGGCCGGCTGGTCCCATGAGCGCCCGGCGCACCGAGCAAGATATTGCCATCGCGAGCCGGATTACCGGCCCTTTCTATCATATCCACGCTCTTGCACTTCCGCAAACAATGCGGTAAAAGCGAATACTCCGGAGTCGTCACCACGCGCCGCAAGACCTGACCACGGGGCTGACCGCTCAGGAGGCCACCTTTACCCGGCGTCCAAGGTTCGGCTGGAGCGAAAGCCGGCTAAGTGCCTGGAGGCTCGAGAATCGGCCTGTCCCCGCAGACGGGTTCCGGCGGCGGATCCGGACGGCCACGGCATACCTTCAGCGGCAGCCGGCCTGTCAGCCTCGACTTCGACCTAGCTCGGAGGAAGGCTCGGCGTGACTTCGAGCCCCATTCCCGAGTTCCTGCCGAGCTTCTTCGTTGCAGTTGTTCCCGGCGGAAACGAGTGGGAGTGGTACCGACCTCGGCGCGGAACGCGCGGGAGAACGCCGATTCGGACTGGTAACCGACGCGGCCGGAGATGATCGCGACGGGCAAGTTTGTGGACCCGAGCAGCCGGGTCCGGCAGGCTGCGAAACAGCAGTCTGCCTGCTCCGGTGTCGAACCCGTAGTGGCCGCAGAACAGGTCTATCGCCGGCGCTCCCGCCCCGTCCTCCGTACGTGTGGTGATGAAGGCTTTGCGAAGTCGTGATCCGGTGCGGTGCTCCGCCGGGTATGACCACCACGTCGCCGGGCTGCAAGTCCGGTACGGCGTCGACGACCTCCAACCGGCACTCGCCCTCGAGAGGAACGTGGAAAGGAGCCTCCAGCGGTGCCGAGCGCGCGACGTTCATTCGGGTCGCCGCTCCCAGGAGACACCGGCGATCCAGGCGATCTGCTAGTTGCGCCATCCGCAACAACTGACTGATCGGGTCCACCGTGCAACTCTCGGACAGAAAATCGTAAGGAACGGGCCTGTTTGTACCACGATCCCGCAGGTTAGCGTAGCGGAGTGTATGTACCAGCAGACTTGCCTCGGTGGCGTCGGGCCGCCGAGCTGATCGGTCGGCGAGCCGAATGCAGCGTGCTCGACCGCCTGATCGCCGAGGTGCGCTCCGGGGGGAGCCACGCGCTGGTCTTGCACGGCGAGCCCGGGGTCGGCAAGACCGCTCTGCTGGACTACTTGTCCGTGCAGGCCTCGGGTTACCGGGTGGTACGCGCAGCCGGAACCGAATCCGAATTCGAGATGCCCTTCTCTGGGCTGCACCAGCTCTGTGCTCCGCTGCTCGAGTACCTCGACCGCCTTCCGGCTCCGCAGAGCGAGGCGTTGCAAACCGTTCTCGGCCTGAGCAGCGGCACCGCTCCGGACAAGTTCCTGGTCGGCCTGGCGGTGCTCGGCCTCTTGTCACACGCGGCCGCCGAGCAGCCCCTGATGTGCCTGGTCGACGACTTCCAATGGCTCGACCCGGCCTCCGCGCGAACTTTCACCTTCGTCGCCAGGCGTCTGCTGAACGAGTCCGTGGGCCTCGTGATCGCGACTCGCTCCCTCACCGGTGACCTGGCCGGCCTCCCGGAACTGCCCGTGGGCGGGTTGCGAGCGCCCGAAGCCGCGGCCTTGCTGGACACTGTGCTGACCGGCCCGGTCGACACCAGCGTCCGCGATCAGATCATCGCGGACACGGGGGGCAATCCCCTCGCGTTGCTCGAGCTGCCCCGCGGGTTGTCTCCCGCCGACCTGGCAGGCGGCTTCGGCCTGCCCAGCGCGATGCACGTCACGTCGAGCATCGAGGAAAGCTTCAGCCGCCGGGCTGCGGCCCTCCCGAAAGCCTCGCAGAAGCTGCTCCTGATCGCCGCCAGCGATACCTCGGGGGACCCTGCACTGGTGTGGCGCGCGGCCCGCGTTCTCGGGATCGACGCCGCGGCGGCGACTCCGGCCGCGGAAACAGGACTAGCGGAGCTGGGGACCCGGGTCCGCTTCCAGCATCCGCTCGCGCGATCGGCGATCTACCAGTCGGCTTCGGAATCCGACAGGCTGCGGGTGCACGAAGTGCTTTCGCAGGTCATCGACGGCCAAGTCGATCCCGACCGAAAGGCTTGGCACCGTGCGCACGCCGCTGTCGGGCCGGACGAGGACGTCGCGCTCGAGCTCTTGCGCTCCGCAGATCGCGCGAAGGCCAGAGGCGGAGCCGCGGCCGCCGCGGCTTTCCTGCGCCGCGCCGCGACTTTGACCTTGGACCCCGTCAAGCGTGCGGCACGTGCACTCACGGCGGCTGAGGCTCAACTCCAGGCCGGCGCGTTTCAGCCCGCGCTCGATCTGCTGGCCACGGCCGAAGCCGGACCGCTCGACGAATTCCAGCACGCACAGGTCGACCTCGTGCGTGCGAAACTGGCTTTCGTCTCGAACCGCGGGGGTGACGCGCCTACTCTCCTCGTAAGAGCAGCTGCTCGGCTGGCACCGATAGACGCGGCTCTCGCGAGATCCACTTATCTGGAAGCACTGTCCGCCGCGATCTTCGCCGGGCGCCTCGCCCCTCCCGAAGGCGATGTGTTCCACGTCGCCCACGCCGCCCGCGCGGCGCCGCCGGCACCGGCCGGCCACGCCACCGTAGATCTCCTCCTCGACGGGACGGCTGCCGCGTTCAACACCGGGTACGCGGCCGGGTTGCCTGAGCTGCGCCAAGCGCTCGAAGGTTTCGGCTCGGGTTTGCTGCACGAAGGCGAGCTCCACTGGTTGTGGCTGGCGAACACGACGGCGCTGCGCATCTGGAACGATGCGGCCTGGGACAGGTTGTCCGCGCGGTACGTCGAGCTGGCTCGTGAGGTCGGCGACCTCGCCGAGCTCCCTCTTGCGTTGACGGCCAGGGCATACTTTCTCCTCTTTTCGGGCGACGTTTCTGCTGCTGCAGCGCTCGCCGACGAAGCTCAGGCGGTGAACAGCGCCACCGGAAGCGACCTCGCGGCGTACGGACCGATGGGTGTCGCGGCGTTCCGAGGGGACCTGGTCCACACGGGCGAGCTGGTCGGTGCCACCACTGCCGACGCGACCGTTCGCGGGGAGGGAGTCGGGATCACCTTCGCCGAATGGGCCACGACATTGCTGAACAACGGCCTGGGCCGCTACCAGGAGGCTTTTGAAGCAGCCGAGCGGGCCGTCCGGCTCGAGCCGTCACCGGGCTCGCTGATCTGGCACATACCTGAGCTCGTCGAAGCCGCCGTGCGAGGCAACCGCCCGAAGGCCGGGGAAGATGCCTACCGAAGCTTGGCGAGCATGACGCAGGCCAGCGGCACGGATTGGGCGCTGGGCGTGCAGCGGCGCACTGAGGCCCTGCTCACGAGCGGAGACGAAGCAGAGCCGCTTTACCGTCAAGCGATCGAACATTTGGGCCGCACGCGCATGCGGGCAGATCTCGCACGCGCACACCTGCTATTCGGAGAGTGGCTGCGCCGCCGGAACCGCCGTGCCGACGCGCGCGCTGAACTACGCCTCGCCCAGACCATGCTCGCGGAAATGGGCATGACGGCGTTCGCTGACCGTGCTGCGCGAGAGCTGAGGCTCGCGGGAGGCGCCGCCACCAAGCGTGTCGCCAAGGCGGCCGCCGCCGACCTGACTGCACAGGAAGAGCAGATCGCGCGCCTGGCCGGGGACGGCCTGACGAACGGTGAAATCGCGAGCCGGCTCTTCATCAGCTCGCACACCGTCCAGTATCACCTGCGCAAAGTCTTCGCCAAGCTGGGAATCAGCTCGCGAACCCAGCTCGGCGACAGGCTTCGCGGCAACAGCCGCTGACAGCCTCGAACCGTCTTCACTTGCCCCTCGAACCGTCGGTCGGCTGTTTTTCCTCTCTGGCCAGACAGAAACGTCGTCGCACCGATTCGTCGCCGGCACGCCGCTGGGGAGTTCGCCGATGCGATCGTGGCCGCTCGGAGCACCTTCATGACTGATCCGCCGCAAGGCGGGCGGAGCCGAGGTCAGGCGTGGAGGTCACCGAAATGAACGTCGTCCATCACCGGTACGCGACCGTGAAAGACCAGCGGCTCTTCTACCGGGAGGCTGGGCCCTCTTGGAGAGCGCCGGCGCACAAGTCTCCGAGCTCGTTCACGATTCCTGGAGCGAGCTCTGGGATCTCGCTGGGCGTGTCCGCACACCGCCCCTCCGGCCCAAGCTCCGTTCCGCCTCGCCGGACCGGCGTGGGCGCCGCTTCAGTCCACGCCCACGCGATGATGATCATTCGGACAGCAGAACCAAGCTATCCGATCAGCGACGGCAGCCGACCTTGCCAGTCCTTGTACAGTCACGATGGGGGTCGAAACGAAATTACTTTCACAACAAGGTCGGCGGCCGCAGCGATCCGCTTGGTTCTGCCGCGGCGCAGGAATGAGCGGAAAAGGAATGCGGAGCACCAAAGTCAATTTCACCGGCTCTCAGGGGACTCCGCTGGTCGCGCGACTGGAGCTGCCTGACGAACAGCCGCGAGCGCATGCCCTTTTCGCCCACTGCTTCACCTGCAGCAAGGATTCCGTGGCCGCGGCTCGTGTTTCACGGGCACTCGCCGCTCAGGGCATCGCCGTCTTGCGGTTCGACTTCACTGGGCTCGGGGAATCCGGCGGCGACTTCGGCAATTCGGGTTTCACCTCCAACATCGCGGACCTGGTGCACGCGGCGGACTACCTGCGCGAACACCACGTCGCCCCATCGCTGCTCATCGGGCACTCACTCGGAGGTGCCGCTGTTCTCGCGGCGGCGGCATCGATCCCCGAAGCTCGCGCGGTCGCCACCATCGCGGCACCGTCGGACCCGCAACACGTGCTCGGGCTACTCGACGAGGCCGCCACCGAAATCAACACGCGCGGTGAAGCCGATGTCGAGCTGGCCGGGCGGACCTTCCGCATCCGGAAAGAATTCCTGGACGACCTCGCCGCTCAGCGGCAGGACGAACGGATCGCCAAACTCGGTGTCGCTCTGCTCGTCATGCACTCACCGACGGATGCCGTTGTCGGCATCGAGAACGCCCGCCGAATCTTCGACACAGCTCGGCACCCCAAGTCGTTCATCGCTCTCGACGGGGCCGACCATCTGCTGACCGGACGCCGAGATGCGGAGTTCGCGGCAGCAGTCCTGGCCGGCTGGGCAACTCGGTATGCCGTCGAGGCACCTCCAGCACATTCGCCGGGCGAAGAAGGCGTGGTGACGGTTTCGGAGAACGGTGAAGGGCCGTTCGGGCAGACCGTGACGGTGGGACGTCATACTTTCGCCGCCGACGAACCTGCACCGGCGGGTCTGGACAACGGTCCCAATCCGTACGACCTGCTTCTGGCCGGCCTGGGCGCCTGCACATCGATGACTGTCCGCATGTACGCCGATCGCAAAGGCTGGCCACTGGACCAAGTCGCCGTGAGCCTCCGCCACTCCCGCATCCACGCGCAGGACTGCGCGGATTGCGAGACGAAGTCCGGAAGGCTCGACCGGTTCGAGCGGACGATCCGGTTCACCGGCGACTTGGACGACGACCAGCGACATCGACTGCTGGAGATCGCGGACAAGTGTCCGGTGCACAAAACTCTCGAGTCGGAAGTCCGGATCGTGACCAGAGAGGAGCGATCGTTCGCAGCCCCGGAACGATAGCCGGCACCGTGCATCGCTTCCCGGACGATTTGAAGACGGAAGGACCAATCCTCACCATGTTCACCTCTACGCTGCGGGCACCCGACCCTCATCCCTCGGGGGCCCGGCCGCCCGCGATCCCGGCCGAGCTGGTACCCCGGCACGTGGCCATCGTGATGGACGGCAACGGCCGGTGGGCCAACCAGCGTGGTCTCACGCGAATCGAGGGCCACAAACGAGGCGAGCCCGCACTCGTCGATGTCGCAGCCGGCGCGGTCGAACTCGGTGTCAAATGGCTTTCGCTCTATGCTTTCTCGACCGAGAACTGGAAACGCAGCCCGGAGGAAGTTCGCTTCCTAATGGGTTTCAACCGTGACACGATCCGCCGCCAGACAGACTACCTGGGATCGATCGGAGTTCGGATTCGCTGGGCGGGCAGGACCCCGAAGCTCTGGCGCAGCGTCATCAAGGAGTTGCAGGCGGCGGAGGAAAAGACCAAACACAACACGTCGCTCACCATGACGATGTGCGTGAACTACGGGGGGCGGGCCGAGATCGCGGACGCGGTACGACAGATCGCGCAACTGGCGGTGGACGGGAAGATCAACCCCGCCAAGATCGACGAGCGCACCGTGATGAAGCACCTCTACCAGCCGGAGATGCCCGACGTCGACCTGTTCCTGCGCTCATCCGGTGAGCAGCGGACGTCGAACTTCATGCTGTGGCAATCCGCGTACGCTGAGTTCATCTTCCAGGACACCCTGTGGCCCGATTACGATCGCCGGCACTTGTGGGCAGCTTGCCTCGAGTTCGCGAAGCGCGATCGGCGCTTCGGCGGAGCGACTGACGCGGCCCAGCCCTGAACACGACGGGGAAGACTGGAAACGGGTCGCCTGAGCACCGCTCACCAGCAGTCGGCACGGAAACCCAGCAGTCCCCGCATGCCGCAGATCAGCTTGGCGGTAACCCCGGACGATGCCTGATACGGCAACTCGCCGTTGTTCGTCCGCGATGAGCTGGAAGCAGCCGGGCTGGAACACATCGGCCGGGTCGCGGTCAGGTCGAGTCGATCACCGCTACGCGAGGGGGGGTTACCTCGTTCCGACGGGTCCCGCCGGTCGGACTCGGGACACACCGCTTCACCGGCTCTCACAGGTCTGGCTCCTCAGCAACCGAAAATCGTCAGGCCATCGGGTGACGGTCGGCTCCGACCGTCACCCGATGCTCCGGGGTGGCCCCTTCAGGCGAGATTCGACTGCGGAATCCGCACCGGGACGAACATCTCCTGGATCCAGTTCGGGTACGCGGTCGGGAGCCGGCTGACTTCGTCGAGTTCGGCGAGATCCTGCTCGGTCAGGACGAGATCCGTCGCGGCGACGTTGTCCTCGAACTGCTCCAGTGTGCGCGCGCCGACGATGACGCTGGTGACAGCGCGCTGGGCAAGCAGCCACGCGAGAGACACCCGGGCCGGTGACACTTCGTGTCGCTCGGCGACGGTGCGCACCACGTCGACGACCTTGAAGCCCTGTTCCTCGTCGAACCGCACGAAGTCACCGCCGGCCCGAACGCGACGTGCGCCCTCGTCCGTGGTGACGCCACCACGGTCGAACTTGCCCGACAGGAATCCGCCGGCGAGCGGGCTCCAGACGGTCAGGCTCATCCCGGCATCCTGGGCCATCGGCACCACGTCGCGCTCGACATCGCGCGAGACCAGGGAGTAGTGGACCTGGTTGGCGACGAACGCCGCCTGGTTGCGCTGCGCGGAAACACCCAGCGCCTTGCTGACCTGCCAAGCCGCCAGATTGGAGCAACCGATGTAGCGAACCTTGCCCTGGCGAACGGCATCGTCCAAGGCGCCGAGCGTCTCTTCGAACGGTGTCAGATGATCATAGTTGTGGATCTGGTAGAGGTCGATGTAGTCGGTCTTCAGCCGACGCAGGCTGTCTTCCAGCGCTCGCATCACGTGAAGCCGGGACAAGCCGCGATCGTTGGGGCCTGGCCCGATCGGAGCGTGCAGTTTGGTGGCCAGCACTACCTCCTTCCGCCGCGACGCGATCGCGAGACCGGTGATCTCCTCCGACTCGCCGTCGGCGTAGAGGTCCGCCGTGTCGATGAAGTTCACGCCGGCGTCCAGCGCAGTACCGATGATCCGGTCAGCAGACTCCTGCCCCAACGCCCCCAGGTGCTGAGACATCGGGTTCTCCGCACCCCCGAACGTCATGGTGCCGAGGGAGATCTCGGACACCCAGACCCCGGTCTTGCCCAACAACCGATATTTCACCAGCTACTCCACTTCATCCGTAAGCGTGATCTTCGCGGCGATAGATCAAGGAACCCGAGGTTGATGCTACACACTGTCCGATCACTGTGTAGCATCGAGTTGTCCGCGAGCCCTGGCGTTAGGATTCCGTCATGCCTTCGATCACCCGGCGACGAATCTCCGGCGCCCAGCGGTCACCGTCCGCTGAAGCCGGCATATTGGACACAACCCACCGCCTCCTGGTCGACGGCATCAAGTTCACCGAGCTCGGCGTCCAGCACATCTGCGCCGAGGCGGGGGTGGCTCGTTCGACCTTCTATCACCACTTCCGCGACAAGACCGAGCTCCTGCTGCGGCTCGCCGCAACCATGCGAAATGCCTCGTTCGAGACCATTTCGGGGTGGGAAGCCCAAGACGGCGTCGACTGTTACGCCGAGGCCTTCCTCCGAGTCGTGAAGCTCTACCGAGAGCAGGCCGCGATTCTCCGAGCGATCGCAGAGGTCGCGGCCTACGATTCGGCGGTACGCGAGTTCTGGCACGAGGGACTCGCCCGGTTCATGGACCGTACGGTCGCGGTCCTGCGCGAGGAGCAGGACGCCGGTCGCGCGTCGGGCGGGCTCAACCTCACCAGCGCGGCGCGGGTGATCGTGGTGGCCGGCGAACGGGCCATCTTCGACCACATCGAAGTCGAAGAACCCACCCGGGACGCAGATTTCGCTCGCGAGCTGGCGAGCATCTGGTGGTACGGCGCCTTTCGCCGCCCAGCGGACTGAGCAATCACCTCACGTGACGACCGCACTGCGTGACGTGATGAAGCTCGACCCGCGGTGTCGTTCATCCGGAGGGCACCCATGCTCCCTGCACCACTGGCTTCGGCGTACAGGTAAACCCCATCGCCAGTCACTGCGAGGCCGACCGGGCTCGCCGTGTTTCCGCGGTCCCGATCGGAGCGAGCCTTCCCCCGGGCCGATGTACCGCGACACGGTGCTCGTGCCGGTGTTGTCGGCGAACACCCCTTTGCCATCCGCCTTCGCCCGGCAGGTCGTGGTTCCACCGATCACCACCCGCTCAACAACCGGCCGGGCCGACGGTGCGCCCCAGCGGTCCAGTCGTGTCGACCAGCTTGGTCCCGTGCCGCGTGAAGCCCCCTTGCCCCGGAGTGTCAGCGAACTCCGGTAGGCGTCGAACGCCGTGATCGTGTCGCTACCCGCGTCCACGGCGCACGGTTGCACCGGGGCGGCGACGAAGGCGACGATAAGCGCCATCGATGCCGCAGCCAAAACGGCCAAGCATCTCCTCACGTGTGGGCCATTCGCAGCTCAAGCACGCCGACACCGAGTTCGATCACCTCCCCCGCTACGCCGGACCCGGCAGTGAGACGGTCGGCCGCGAACGTGAGCGCCTCGGCCATGGAACTTCGGGAGCCGGCTTCCGTATCGTTGTCAGGTCGGTCCGCCACTCCCGCCCGATCCTTTCCACGAGCCGCGTCTGATGCAGTGTTTCGACGAAAGTGGCAGATGGTGGCGCGACCTCGTGTCCGGCGGCCGCAACCGCGATCGGGGCGATGCCTGCGCACTACGGGTACCTGCTCACGGCCGCGCACGCCGAAACCGGGAGGTGCGCGAGAGAAGCGAACATGCGTGGGCCGGAGCTCGACGGTCTAACCAGCCAGGCGGCCGCGTACGCGGCGCTTTCGATCATCCGCAGGCTTTCCGAATTTCGTGGCGCCGCGAAGTTCACAACGTGGGCCTACCAGCCCGCCCGAATGGAAGTCGCCTCGAGGTCAACCGCCATTTCTGGCGCAACCCGGAAGCTTCTCTCGACAACCTCATCGGAATCGAGCCAATCGGACACCCGTGCTCGGCAGCCCGAGGTGGTCGCCGAACAACGCGAGAAGCTCAGCGTCGTGGCCCGCTCGATCGCGGTTTCGCTCACTTCACGCCAGCGAAGCGCTTTACTGGCAGCCGCCTCCCGACACGCCCTACGGCGAACAGAGCCGCAGCGGCACGCCGCTCGCAACGCCCACTACAAAGTAACGCCGGCAGCTCTGGTGCCGGAGACAACGCAGGTGCGACGGTCATCGCCCCGCAGCGGTCAGCGTGGGCAAGCAGTACTTCCACGAGCCGATCGAGCACCGGCCCGGCATCTTGCCCGATACGATACCCACGTCGTACAGCAGCAGCTGCAATACGTGGACCAATGCGTTGTCGGCCTCCGCGCGGACGAAGGTGAACGGGGCCTGCAGTTCGCGCGGCCACGCGGCTCCCATGTTCTCCTCATGGTAGAAGCCACACATCAGGCGGGTGGACGCCTCACCACGTCCAACTCTGAGACACCTTCCTGCACGGCGTGACCCGTCGACTGCCACGTGTTCGAACGGCGCACACGACTGCCCTTGACCCGAGTAAAGCCGGTGGCGCGTCCAAGACGGGAGGAGCACGACGTCGCCGGCCAGCAGCCGTCGCGGCCCCGCCCCGGCGATCTCGATCAAGGCCGAGCCGCAGAGCACGACATGGAAGGTCGCGTCCGCCCGCTCTCCCGGCTCAACACCCCAGCGATCGCCACCGACGAGCTAAGCGATCCTCGCACTTCGGACACGGCGGGAGTCGGCCGAGGCCGCGAGTGCAAGTGGCCCACCTTCCTCCGCGATCCAGTCCTCGACCTCGTGGAAACGGGTCACCGGTTGCGTTGGTCGAGGACTGACCCCCTTCTCGCTCATGAAACTCTCAGCAGCAGCGCGACCATGCGGATTTCGCACTGTTTCCCCGAAGAATGCGACGCGGTGATCTCAACAGCAAGACGGCAGATTACCCGGCAGACTTTCGGGCCGCCCGACCGGCACATTCGGCCAGATCAATGCGACCCACCGCACAAGCGCTAGCACGGCTGAGGCGCCTTGGCTACAGTCAAAGGTTATAGTCAAGATCTCCTCGGTGTGGGGCTCCAGCTCCCCACCGGATCCGGCCGCCAGGAGGTCCGAGCCGGCCCCATCTCCCCGAGGACAAACAATGGAGCCTCAATTGATTTCCTGGTCCAACCTGGGCGGGTTCGCCATTGCCACCCTGCTCGGATCGATGATTCCCGGGTCCACGACGGCTCTCATCATCAGGCGAAGCGCGATCGGCGGCCCGCGCGCGGCGCTTCCCGTCGTGGTCGGGATCGAAGGCGGTCTCTTCCTGTGGGTTCTGGCCGCGTCGGCCGGCCTGGCCGGCCTGGTGGCCGCGAGTGAAGTGGCGTATACCGTTCTCCGGATCTGCGGCGCAGCGGTTCTGGTCGCGCTCGGGGTGCAGGCGTGGCTCGCCTCCCGGCACACGACCGACGCTGCGGACACCGGTGACGTCGTGGACAATCAACCCAAGGCATGGCGCTCGGCGACGACCGGACTCGTGACCAACGTGACGAACCCGAAGATCGCCGTGTTCATGTTCGCTTTCTACCCGCAGTTCATTCCTCCGGGCGAGAACGTTCTTGTGGCCAGCTTGTTCCTCGGCGGCATAGCGGTCATCATCGACGGAAGCTGGTTCATGGTGGTCGCCGCGTTCGTCGGCATGGCGCGCCGCTTTCTCAGGAGCGGAAAGGTGCGGCGAAATCTCGAGCGCATCACCGGTTCCGTCCTCATCGGACTCGGCTTGCGCCTGGCATTCGAAAAGCTCTGACCGCGCCGGCTACCGCTCGGCGCGGTAAATCCAGCTCGTCCGTTCGTAGAGGGGCTCGAAGCCGGTGCGGAGCATGTTGTGCAGCGAAGAGTTGTGTTCACCAGGACGTTCGGCTCCGGTCTCCGCCACCAGCCAACGGCAACCGGCCGCACCCGCAGCACCCGCGCGCGCTGTGAGCAATGCGGTTTGGACTCCACGGCGTCGCGCGCCGGGAACGGTGGCACCACCGAAAATCTGCGCGCATTCACCGTGGAGGAAGACACTGCCGACGCCGACGATCCGGTCTTCTTCCCAGGCGGCGAACTGCCGCCAGCCCGGCCTGCCCACGCAGGCGGCCGCGGCATCGACGAGGGCCCGGTCGAACCCGAAGGTCGACATCATCACACCGGCCCATTCGTGCGCCTGTGCTGACTCGACCTCGCCGACCCTCAAGGCCGGGTCGAGCGACGAACTGCCGTCGAGCGTCAAGAGTGCCGTCTCGACTTCACAACCGAGCTTGACGTATGTCGCGCCCTCGGTGAAACCTAGGGCGGCCGCCGTCTTCGCCCAGTTCTGCGGTCGCAAGGGCGGCGCTACCAGGATCGAGCTTGCCGCCGCGCCGGCTTCCCGGAAAAAATCGCGTACTCGCTCGACCGACTCCGCGGTGATCTTGCCCCGATCAGATCCGAAACCCCCTGCTCGGTTGAAGAACATGCTGCTGTCTTCCCGGACGTAGAGAGCCCGCACAGGCCCGTCTTGAAAGATCTCGATACCCAGTTTGCTCCTGAGTTCCGCAGGAGCCCCACCCATGAAATCCACATAGGCCGCGATCTCCGATTGCTCGGCGAGACCCACCGGTACATTGCTCACCGTATTGACATCCTCTCTGTCTCGTTAACGAATTCCACGACTGCTTCGGTAAATTCCTCGGGCTGTTCGAGGTGCCCGAAGTGCCCGCTGTGCGCCAACTCTCGCAGCCTTCCCTGCGGCAGCACGTCTCGCATCAGGCGCGAGAATCGAAGCGGGCAGACGAAGTCGTAGGTTCCCGCGATGATGAGCGCAGGAACGCCAATAGCGTGCAGTCGGTCACGGACGTCCCAATCGACCGGGAGCCGGTTCGGGTCGTGCCGGACGCCGAGCGCAAGGTCCGCTCCGACTTCTTCAGCTGTTTTGCGGTAGTCGGCGAAGTACGCCGGCAGGATCGCCGCGAGAAACAGTTTGTGCGATTCGTCGTCCGCGACCTTCAGGGTGTGGTCCACTTTGGCGGCCTTCCAGACCCTCGCCGCTTCGACAGCTTCGGGCCGGCCGGGCCACCGCCGGGCGAAAGCTTCCATCTCCTCGGTGGCCGCTGCCCACAGCTGTTCGTTCTGCAGGGGCGCTGTGTCGTAGAGAATCAGTCCGGTGACGCGTTCGGGTTTGTCCAAGCCGAACTGCAGCCCGACGAAGCCGCCATGAGAATGGCCGAGGAAGTACGCCTCCCGAACACCGAGGTCGTCCATGACGCCGGCGGCGAAATCCACGTAGCGTGACATCGAGTAGTCCCCGCCAGGCAGGAGATCGCTGTCCCCGGACCCGATCGGATCCAGGTAGACCAAAGTCAGCGCTTTCTCCAGTTCCGGAAACCGGAGGTATCCCGGATCGATGCCCGGCCCCCCGGGGTGCACGAGACAGACCGGTCCGTCTCCCGCGACTCGGTACACCTGACGGACGCCATCGATGAAAACCTGTCGCACGTCTACCAACACCCCTTCACTCCTCCTTGCCGCCGACGCACGGCGGCCACCGCGTCGGAGTGGTGACTCCCTGCCAGCGGCCCACCGCCCGGCTTGCGCCCGCGGATCATGGGGACCACTCCGTAGACGTCGACCGAGTCGGGGTCGTCCAGCCACTTGTAGAAGGCTTCGAAATCGCTGGTCTGGCAGAGGCCCTTCCCCACGATGGCGGGCTGCAATTGCTCGAGCGAAGCACGCAGGAACGCCTGGCCCGGGTGACCGCTGCCGGCCACCGCCGGGTGATAGGCCACGTGAACGTCGATCAGATCGTTCCGACGCATCCACTGCGGCGCCAGCCGCTCTGTGCGGAGATCGGTACCGATGTCTTCGCGCAGCATCCGCTGCATTCCGTCCGCCACCCGCGCCATCGGCGGATGGGGAGAGGCAGCGCCGACAGAGACGTCGAAGCCACCGATCACCAGATACCCGCCCGGCTTCAACCAGCGAACGAGCTTGCGCACCACTTCCTCGGGCCGGGGCAAATGCATCAGCAGCATCCTCACGTGTACCAAGTCGAACGATGCCGGCGCAAAGTCGTTTCGGACGACGTCGTGGACGAGCGGGGTCATCCGTTCGACGTCCTCGCGGAGGTAGCGGATGTCCAGGTCAGTGGCCAAAACACTGCCCACAGGCACCTTTCGGGCCAGCCACTCTGCGACTGATCCGTTGCCGGCGCCGACATCAAGGCACGCCCAATCGGGGCGGATGTTCACCTGTTCGAGCGTCTCGAACGTAACCGGGTCGAGAAACCGGGACAGCGCGTCGAGTCGTTCGGACTCGGAAGGAATCTCATGACTTATGCCACTCGTCTCGTAGCGGCTTTCGACTGACATCGATCTCCTGTGACTTCTCGCTGCGCACCGCGTTCGAGCGTGTGAAACGCCTCGGGGAACCGGTGAGCACCCCAGCTGAAGAACCGCAACGGCCTCCGCCGTCTCGGTGCGGCGCTTCACTCACGAGCCCGGATCCGTTCGAACCCGAGTTCGTGAGTCGCCGACTTGATCAGCTTCCTACGTGCGAGAGATCAAAGCTGTCAAAGAGATCAGTAATGCCGAGCATGTTGTCCGAATGGCCAGTCGCCGGGGATTCCGGTGCGCCCCCGGATCGTGCCAACACCCGGCTCGCGGTGGATCCGCCGACGAATCTCCACAGCGAGCCGGGGCCCTGGCCGCATCTAAGCGTTCCGGCCTGCCATCACGCCACCGTCGACGTTCCAGATGGCGCCGGTCACCCAGCTCGTGGCCGGCGAGAGCAGGAAGGTGATCGTGTTCGCCAGGTCGCGGGGCGTTCCGACCCGGCCGAGCGGGTGGAACCCGTCGAAGCTGCGGAGGGTCTGCTCGAGCTGATCGCGGGGCACGAACTTCTCGTAGATCGGTGTCGCAACGACAGCCGGCGCGACGGCGTTGACCCGGATATTGTGGGGTGCCAGCTCGAGGGCCAAGTTGTGTGTGAGCGCGTGGAGCCCGCCCTTGGCCGCGGAATAGGCCGCCGACGGAGTGGCTCCGACTGCTTGGTGTGCCCACATGCTCCCGATGTTGACGATGGAGCCGCCGCGTTCGCGATCGAGCATCCCGCGGACCACCGTCTGGGTGATGAAGAAGATCGCCCGGTTCAGCTCGTGATAGGAATCATAAGCCGCGCCGTCGTGGTCGAGGAATGGCTTGGGGATGAAAACTCCGGCGGCGTTCACGAGCAGCGTGGCATCGCCGTGTTCTTCCGTGAGCTGCCGGCGGACCTCCTCCACCTGCCCCCGGTCCGCCAAGTCCGCGGCGATCCCGCTCACCGCCTTCCCCTCCCCCAGGGACTTCACCGTCTCGTCGACTTTGGCTTTGTCGCGACCAATCACGACCACGGATCCACCGGCCGCCACGACGTCGGCCGCCGTCTGGCGTCCCATGCCGCTGGTGCCGCCGACCACCACCAGTTTCTGCCCGTCGAACACCGGCGTCGACTTCGGCTCACCGGCCCCGGCCGTTTGAGACCCCAGACCCTCGAGCCAGTTGGTGTTCATGTTCATCGCTTCCTCCGGTTCCGCCCTCGGTTGTCTCATCGATGCACTCGCCCCGTCGTTGTCGGGGCCTTGATCCAGCCTTGGCCTTGTTCGAGGCCGTCCGGGGAACTGTGCCGATGTCCGATCCCTCTCGCATCGACGGAATCCCCAGTCGGGTCCGGGTGTCGGCTTGTTGCTCGGTCTGGCGAACTCACTCGGAATGGCGCGCTCAGATCAGTGATCAGCGGGTGGACCGCAGCGACGGCTCGGGTGTACCCGGATGCGATGCCGGCGGCCGCAGGGCACGCTCGGGGAGTTGTTTTGTCCACCTTGACGCGTAAAAGGGCCAAAGATCATGGAAAGCGTTGGGAACTCCATCCAAGCCGACGTCCTCGTCATCGGTTTCGGCA
>NZ_JBSGDT010000069.1:0-12510 GCF_053602515.1 Amycolatopsis sp. NPDC004368
CGGCCCGGTCGCCACCGAGCGGATCGCGGCGCTGCGCGCGGCCCGGCCCGACACCGAGGAGAGCTTCGCCGACCTGCCGTCGCGGCGGTTCGCCGCCGCCAGGCCGATCCGACCGCCCCCATCGAAACGCCGACTCACAGGCGACCTCGCACGCCCTGGCGAAGCCGGGGCCTATGACACAGCCGGGGCCTATGACACAGCCGGGGTCAAAGATTCTGTCGGTGGACGCCGTTACGCTTCGACCATGCCCGACACCGCTACGGTCACGAACCCACCGGGAACCGGTGACGCACCCGTCCGCAGGCGGCCCGCGTTGTCGCCGTCTCGTGCCAGTGATTTCAAACAGTGTCCGCTCCTCTACCGATTCCGGGCCGTCGACCGGCTGCCCGAGGTGCCCACGAAGGCCCAGGTGCGCGGGACGCTCGTGCACGCCGTGCTGGAACGGCTGTTCGGTCTGCCCGCGGGTGAGCGCGTCGCGCCGCGGGCGAAGGATCTGCTGGCGCCCACGTGGGCGGAACTGTCGGCCGCGAGTCCGGAGTGGACCGAGCTGTTCGCCGAGGACCCGGAGGGCGAGAGCGACAAGTGGCTGGCGTCGGCGGAGAAGCTGCTCGACGCGTACTTCGAGCTGGAGGACCCGCGCCGGCTGGAGCCGGAGGCGTGTGAGCTGCGCGTGGAGATCGAACTGGGCTCGGGGGTGTTGCTGCGGGGGTACATCGACCGCGTCGACGTGGCGCCCACGGGTGAGATCCGCGTGGTGGACTACAAGACCGGGGCGGCGCCGCGTGAGATCGGCGAGGCCAAGGCGATGTTCCAGATGAAGTTCTACGCCGTGGTGCTGTGGCGGTTGCGCGGGGTGGTGCCGCGGCAGCTGAAGCTGATGTACCTCACCGACGGCCAGTCGCTGGCCTACACGCCGGACGAGGCGGAGCTCGTCCGCTTCGAGCGCACGCTCGAAGCGATCTGGCAGGCCATCCTGAAAGCGGGCAAGACCGGCGATTTCCGGCCGAACCCCGGCAAGCTCTGCTCGTGGTGCGACCACCAGGCGCACTGCCCCGAGTTCGGCGGCACCCCGCCCGAGTACCCCGGCTGGCCGGAGCCCGACGCGGGCGAAGAGACCGCCCTGGACCGGGCCGACTGATGGCCGACGCGTTCTACGTGCCGCTCGGCGACGAGCGGTACTCCGCCACCGAGCACACCAGTGGCCCGTGGGCGCCCGACGCGCAGCATTTCGGGCCGCCCTCGGCGTTGCTCGTGCGCGGGCTGGAGCGGCTCGACGCGCCGCGTCCGTCGTTGATCGCTCGGGTGACCGTCGAGATCCTCGGGCCGGCGCCCGTCGCGGAGCTGGACCAGCGCTCGTGGGTCGAGCGGCCGGGCCGGTCGGTCGAGCTGCTGCAGTCGGAGCTGTCCGCGGGCGGCAAGCTGATCGCGCGCGCCAGTGCGTGGCGCATCGCGACCACCGACACGGCGAGCGTCGCGACCGATGCCGGTCCGCTGCTGCCGCCGGCCGACAAGGGCACGGAGTCGACGTTTCCCGAAAACTGGCGCGGCGGTTATCTCAACGCCGTGGAGTGGCGGGCCGTGCGCGGCGCCATCTCGGCACCCGGCCCGGCCGCGGTGTGGGGCCGGCAGCGAATTCCCCTCGTCGACGGCGAGGAACCCACGGGGCTGCAGCGGCTGTTCGCCGTCGCGGACTCGGCCAGCGGCGTGTCGCACTTCCTGCCCGCCGAAGACTGGATCTTCATCAACTCGGAGCTCACGATCCACCTACGCCGGGTGCCCGAAGGCGAGTGGATCGGCCTCGACGCCGTCACACTGGTCGGGCCGCACGGCGTCGGCACCGCCACGAGTACGCTCCACGACGGCTCCGGTCCGGTCGGCACCGGCGCGCAGGCTCTGCTCGTCCGGCCGCGACAGGCCGGGGGCGGATAACCGCGCGCCCGCGTCCCGGATCCAATAACCTTCGCGGAACGACCGACAAGGGAGCGCTCCGGCATGCAGATCACCTCGGTGGTCAACCAGAAAGGCGGGGTCGGCAAGACCTCACTCAGCGTGGGCGCGGCGGCAGCGCTGGCCGAACGCGGCCGGCGCGTATTGCTGATCGACCTCGACCCGCAGGGGCACGCCACCACCGAGATGCTCGGCCTGGCCGAGGTGACCGGCGACGCCCCCACGCTCGCGAAGGCGCTCACCAAGCTGTGGAAGGGCCCGATCGAGGAGCTCGCGGTGCCGCACCCGCGCAGCAACCTCGGCCGCGGCGGCGCGTTCGACGTGATCCCGACGTCGCCGGGCATGTTCGACCTGATCCGCCGCCTCGACTCGTTCCGGGTGCCCGGCTGGCAGCTGGCGCGCGTGATCCAGTTCGCGAACTACGACCACGTGGTGATCGACTGCCCGCCGGCGCTCGACGTGCTCACCAACAACGCTCTCGCGGCGTCCCACGGGATCCTGGTGCCGGTGCAGCCGGACAAAACGAGCATCCGCGCCCTGCGGCTGCTGAGCGACCAGGTGCGTTACGTGGAGCAGACCACCGGCCGCTCGCCCATCGCGTGGTACGGCATCGTGCCCGGTCTCTACCGCCGCCCGATCTCGCACTACGCGGCGGCGGCGCTGCAGGAGATGTACAGCTTCGGCGTGCCGATGCTCTCCCACGTCCCGCTCGGCGTCGTCATGAACGAGGCCGCGGCCAACGGCGTGCCGGTCACCACGTACGCGCCGGAAACCCTGCAGGCCCTGTCGTTCCGCGAAATCGCCGAAACACTCGACGGCTACCTCGCCCAGAACCCCGGCCCCACCGAGGTTCCCGCCGACGACGAGTTCGTGTTCGAGGACTTCATCTCCGAAGTCGCGATGACCCGCAACGCCAACGACAACGGCGCCCGCAAGAAGCTCTACGACCTCATGCCCAAAAGGCCGCAGCGCCCTCGGTGATGCCCCGGCTTCGCCGCACATCACCTCGGGCGCTGCTGCGTTGTTGGCCCCGGCTCCGCCGGGGCGTGCGAGATCGCCTTCGCGCCGTGGTTGGCCTCGAGGGCGAAAGTGCCCTTCGAAGGCGGGCTACAACCGGCAGGAGCGGATGTCCGAGGCGAGGATGGCTTTGGCGCCCACTTCGGCGAGTTCGTCCATGATCTGGTTGACCTTCTTGCGCGGCACCATGGCGCGGACGGCGACCCAGTCGGCGTCCGCGAGCGGGGCGACGGTGGGAGACTCCAGGCCCGGCGTGATCGCGATGGCCTGCTCCATGAGCGAACGGGGGCAGTCGTAGTCGAGCATCATGTACTGCTGCGCGAACACGACACCGCGCAGCCGGGCCGCCAGCTGCGTCTTCGCCTTCGCCGCGTCGCTGCCCGCGCGCTGCAGCAGCACGGCCTCCGACACGCAGATCGGGTCGCCGAAGGCCACCAGGTTGTGCTGGCGCAGCGAGCGGCCGGACTCGACCACGTCGGCGATCGCGTCGGCGACGCCGAGCTGGATCGAGATCTCGACGGCGCCGTCGAGGCGGATCACCTCGGCCTCGACGCCGTGGCGCGCCAGGTCCTCGCGCACGAGCCGCGGGTACGACGTGGCGAGCCGCTTGCCGTGCAGGTCCGCCGGCTTCCAGTCCTGGCCCGCCGGGGCGGCGTAGCGGAACGTGGAGCCGCCGAAGCCCAGCGCCAGCATCTCCTCGACCGGCGCGCCCGAGTCGAGCGCGAGGTCGCGGCCGGTGATGCCGAGGTCGAGCTCGCCGGAGCCGACGTAGATCGCGATGTCCTTGGGGCGCAGGAAGAAGAACTCGACCTCGTTGACCGGATCGAGCACGGTGAGGTCCTTGCCGTCATGTCGCCTGCGGTAGCCCGCCTCGGAAAGCATCTCGGCCGCCGCCGCGGCGAGGGCTCCCTTGTTGGGCACGGCAACACGCAGCATTTCGCTCTCTCCTCTATTCACCGGTGCGCGAGCGCGTCACAGGTAGCGGTACACATCCTCGGTCGAGATCCCCCGGCCGAGCATGAGCACCTGGACCCGGTACAGCAGTTGCGAGATCTCCTCCGCGAGGCGGTCGTCGGACTCGTGCTCCGCGGCGATCCACACCTCGCCGGCTTCCTCGAGCACCTTCTTGCCCTGGGCGTGCACCCCGTCGTCGAGGGCGACGACGGTGCCGGACCCGTCGGGACGGGTGCGGGCGCGCTCGGCAAGCTCCGCGAACAGCTCATCGAAGGTCTTCACGGTCGCAGATACTTCCATCCCGCACAGGCGGGCGCCGCCCCGGGTGACCTCGATGCCGCCGGAGTCACACTCCCGGCAGCAACGCGGCCAGCACCGCCACGTCGACGCCCGCCAGCGACTCGCGGAACACCCGCCGCGGACCGTCGGGAACCTCGACGTCGTTGGGGACCACGAGCACCGTGCAGCCGGCGCTTTCGGCTGAGGAGGCACCGGGCGGCGAGTCCTCCACCGCGACGCACCGCTCCGGCGCCACGCCGAGCAGCTCGGCCGCCTTGAGGTAGGGCCGCGGGTGCGGTTTGTTCAGCCCGTCGACCTCGTCGCCGCACACCGTGACGTCGAAGAACTCCCGGCCGATCGTCTCCAGCGCGAGCTCGGTCAGCGCCCGTTCGGTCGACGTGACCAGCGCCGACGGAATCCCGGCTGCCTTCACCGCCGCCAGGGCTTCGCGCGCGCCGGGTCGCCACGGCAACGCGTCGTCGAACAGCCCGGCCGTGCGGCGGCGGATCCACGCGCCGGTCTCGACGACCGATTCGGGCGTCACCTCACTGCCCGTGACCTCGAGGAGGTAGGTGGCGGTGGCGTCCATGTTGGACCCCACCAGTGTCATCCGCTGGTCCTCCGTCAGCGTGCCGCCGAGCGCCTCGGCGCACTCGTACAGCGCGACGTCCCACAGCTTCTCGGAATCGACGAGGGTGCCGTCCATGTCCCACAGCACGGCGCCCAGTCCGTCCGAAGAGGACGGTGCAGTCACGGTTTCTCCTTGTCGGTGCGTCGTCGGGCGGACGGGAGGTGCCTCACCACGTGCGCACTGTCCACGACTGTGTACACATCGGCGTACCCGAAAGAGTGGGCTTGCGCCGCACCGGCACCGGCCCCGGGCCGTCCGCCGGGGGAATCGGGCACGACGGCGGGCCGGATGGTCTCCAGTATCCCATTGGCCGTCCCGGGCACCGCAGACCGTCCGCGAGCCTGTGAGCTGCGGTTCCCCGATGTGTCCTGGCCATCGGTACCGCTACGCCGGGTAAGGGCGGGAGTGGTGACGGCACGCGATCGGACATGCTGCACAGGTTACGGGCGAAGAGTCGTAGGCTGGGCAAGTGAGTGAGCCAGTCGACGAGACCCAGCAACCCGGTGACCCGGACGGTGCCCGGCCGGAATCGAAGCGTCCCCTGATGGTCCTGGCTTTTGAAGGCTGGAACGATGCGGGCGACGCGGCGAGCCGTGCGATCGAGCATCTGCAGCTCAACTGGGACGCCACCCCCCTGGCTGAGCTCGAGCCGGACGACTACTACGACTTCCAGGTCAGCAGGCCGACCATCAACATGGTCGACGGCGTGACCCGGCAGGTGGACTGGCCGACCACGCGCCTGTCCATCTGCCGGCCCGAAGGCCTCGACCGCGACGTGGTGCTGGTGCAGGGCCCGGAACCCAACATGCGCTGGCGCGCGTTCTGCGCGGAGCTGCTGGAGCACATCATGCAGCTCGACGTCGACACCGTCGTCGCGCTCGGCGCGCTGCTGGCCGACACCGCGCACACGCGACCGGTCCCGGTCACCGGCACCGCCTACGACAAGGACACGGCGAGCCGGTTCCGCCTCGAGCTGAACAACTACCAGGGCCCGACCGGCATCGTCGGCGTGCTGCAGGACTACTGCGTGCAGGCCGGCATCCCCGCGGTGTCGATCTGGGCGGCGGTGCCGCACTACGTTTCGCACCCGCCGTCCCCGAAGGCGACCCTGGCGCTGCTGCACAAGCTCGAGGACGTGCTCGACGTCGAGATCCCGCTGGGCGCGCTGCCGGAGCAGGCCGAGGAGTGGCAGCGCACCGTGAGCGAGATGGCCGACGAGGACGAGGAGATCAGCGAGTACGTCCGCAGCCTCGAGGAACGCGGCGACGCCGAAACCGATTTCACGATGGAGGAGGTGTCCGGCGACAAGATCGCGGCCGAGTTCGAACGCTACCTGCGCCGGCGCCGCCCGGGCCAGGAAGGCGGCGGCTTCGGCCTCCGCTGAACCGGCTTCTCCCCCGGCCCCTGCCGCACCCGCGGCCGGGGCCGGGTGTCGTTTCAGCGGCCCTGTCGTTTTCAGCGGCCCTGTCGTTTTCAGCGGCCCTGTGGTTTCAGTGGCCCTGTCGTTTTCAGCGGCGCCAGCGGGTGGCGAACGCGCGGGCCGGGTTCGCCACCAGCATCGCCTCGACCACGTCGTCGCCCAGCGCCCGGACCAGGCGCGGCCGCAGGGTCGTGAGCAGGTACGGGATGCCGGGGCCGCCACCGGAGGACAGGCGGGCCGCGGCGGTGGTCGTGTCGCCGCCAAGCAGCAGCTGTGCGCTGTGCCCGGCCGTCGACAGCTCCCACAGCAGGTCGGCCAGGCGCCAGTCGGTGGCGTGGTTCGCGCGCGACGGCCCGTCGAACCCGAGGAACACGCCCGTGCCGGCGACCTCGCGCAGCACTCGCAGGTCCGGGTTGCGGTTGAGGTGCCCCAGGATCACACGCGAGGGCGGCACGGCCAGCTCGCCGCACAGCAGGTCGGCGACCTCGCGCGCCGCGGTGCCCAGCTCGAGGTGCACGGCGATCGGCGCGCCCGTCTCGTGGTGGGCCTGGGCCGCGGCGACCATCGTCCAGCGGGCGTGTCGGTCAACCACGTGGAACGCGCCCGCCACCTTGATCAGGCCGGCGCGAGGCCCGGTGCGGTCGCCGTCCGGGTCGTCACCGGCCGGGATGCCTTCGAGGAGGTCGGCGACGAAGAGCTCCGCCAGCCGGTCGGCGACGCGGTCGAGGATCTCGGTGCGGTAGTGCTCGGCCCGGTGGAACCCCGTCGCCGCGACGATCTGCACCCCCGTCGCCTCGGAGAGCCCGACGAGGTCCGCCGCGCGCCGGTTCAGGCCGAACGGTGTCCACTGCACCACCGTGCGCCCGCCCGCGGCCGCGAAGGCGCGCAGCTCGGCCTCGGCCGCCCCGACGTCGTCGAGCTCCTGGCCCGCGAGCAGCCGGGAGGCGAAGAACAGGTGGTCGTGGGCGTCGCACACCTCGAGCGTCGCGGGCGCGACGTCGCCGAGGACGGTGCGGACCCTGAATTCCCCGGTCACGTCCGCAGCGTAGCCGGGTTCTCAGGCCGTGAGCAGCTTGCGCAGCGGCACGGCGCCGCGGGCGCGGCGGCTCCATTCACGGGGGTAGCCGAGCGAGACCTCCTCGAACCGCACGCCGTCGGCCGAGGTCGTGCGCGGGATGTGCAGGTGGCCGTAGACGGCGAGCTCGGCCCGGTAGCGCAGGTGCCAGTCCTCGGTCTCGGTCGAGCCGCACCACAGCGCGAAGTCCGGGTAGTGCAGCGGCGCCGTCGGGTGGCGGTGCAGCGGCCAGTGCGACATGAGGATCGTGCTCCGGTCGGCCGGGATGGCGTCGAGGCGATCGGTGCTGATCTTCAGGCGCTCGGCGCACCAGGCCTGCCGGCTCGGGAACGGGTCGGGGTGCAGGAAGTACTCATCGGTGCAGACCACGCCGTTCTCGCGGGAGATGGCCAGCGCCTGCTCGATCGTCTTGCCCTCGGCAGCCGGCGTGCGCCAGCTGTAGTCGTAGAGCACGAACAGGGGCGAGATCGTGAGCGGCTTCGCGCCGTGCTCCCACACGGGGAACTCGTCCTCGGGGGTCAGCACGTCGATCTCCCGGCACTGCTCCACGAGGAACTCGTAGCGGGCCTGGCCGCGCAGCTGGGACTCGTCCTTCGGCGTGGTCCACAGCTCGTGGTTGCCGGGCACCCACACGACCTTCGCGAACCGCTCGCGCAGGGTGGCGAGCGTGTCGCGGATGACGGACGACCGTTCAGCGACGTCACCGGCCACGAGCAGCCAGTCTTCCGGCGAATCCGGCACGACGCGGTCGAGGATCGGTCCGTTGCCCTCGTGGGTCACGTGGAGGTCGCTGGTGGCGAAGAGAGACGGCACTCCTCCACCGTAGCCACTTCCCGGCCGGGAGATCGCCAGATGCTCCCCTTGCGCCACCCCAGCAGCACCAGCCCGGCCACCACGTAGACGCCGGCCTGCACGTCGAGCAGCACCGCCGGACCGGTCAGGACCACCAGCGCCCCGGCGAGCAGCGAACCCGCGGCCTGTCCGGTGGCCAGCACGGCGAACACCGTGCTCAGCACCCGGCCGGCGCGTTCGGGCGAGGCCACGCTCTGCACGTGGGCCAGCAGCCCGGCGCCGGTGAGCACCGCGGGCCCGCCGGCCACCGCGAACAGGCCCACGTACACCCCGAGCGCGGTCGTGAGGGCGGCCGTGTTCCAGATCAGCGCCGACACCAGCCCGGTCGCCAGCGACCCCCACGCGAGCAGCGCGGCGCCCGTCACCCGGCGGGCGAGCGTGGCCACGGCGAAGCCGGCGGCGAGCCCGCCGATCGCCTGCACCCCACGCAGCAGCCCGGCGTCGGCCTCGCTGCCGCGGAGCACGTCCAGCACGAAGACCACGAAAAGCACCAGGAACATCCCCTGCGCCACGGACACGAGCACCGCCGTGAGCCCGGTGGCCCGCAGCCGCGGGTCCCCCGTGAGCTCGCGCAGTCCCGCCCGCCACGCGGCGAGGACCGGTTCCCGGACCGCCGGGCGGACGCGCGGCGCCACCGGCCTGGGGAACGGCCGCGCGAGCAGCACCCCCGCGACGGCGAATGCGCCGAGGTACCCGAGCACCACGCGGTCCAGCCCGCCCCAGCCGAGCAACGCCCCGCCGGCCCAGCCCGCGAGCCGGGCGACGCTGCCGTTCACGCTCATCAAACCGTTGGCCCCGGTCACCTCGGCAACGCCGACCAGCTCCGGCACGAGCGCGTTGCGAGCCGGTTCGAACACCGACGCCAGCGCCGCCTGGGCAGCCATCACCGCGTACACCAGCGCGACGGAGATGCCGTCGCCGGCGAGCAGCGGCAGCGCGACGACCGCCTGGCCCACGCACACCACGGCGAGCACGATCCGGCGATCCCACCGGTCCGCGACGACCCCGGCCACCGGGCTCAGCAGCACCGCGGGCAGCAGACCCAGCACCACGCTGAGCGCCGTCGTCGCGGCCGAACCGGTGGTCGCGAAGAGGAACACCGGCAAGGCGACTTGCAGCATCCACTCGGCCGACTCGCCGAAGAACGCGGCCAGCCACAGCCGGACGAACGCGGGGACGCCCAGCAGCTGTCTCACGACACCGGCTCCCCGTCCGGCCCCAGCCGAGGGAACGCGCGCAGCCCCACGTGCACCGGCAGCGCGTCCGCGGGCGCGTCTTCGCGGATGGCGCCGACGTACGGGCGCAAGAGCGCGTCGACCGCGTGCACCAGCCGGTCCAGCTCCGCCGGCGTCACCTGCAGCGTGTACGAGCTGAAACCGGCCACCGCGCGCCAGGCCGGGTCGAGCGTGTCGAGCGAATCCAGGTGCCGGCGGGTGAGCTCCTGCTCCTCGGCCAGCTGCGTACCGACCACCGCGAGCTGCGCGCGGGTGAGCGCCGGGTCGTCGGTCAGGTCGCCGAAGGCGAGGCCGACCTGCAGGGCGCGCCACGGGCGTTCGCGGCCGTCGGTGGCCTCGGCGCGCTCGACGAGACCGTGCTGAGCGAGGCGCCGCAGGTGCCAGCTGCAGTTGGACGCGGTCGAGCCGACGGCTTCGGCGCACTCGCTCGCCGTGCGGGGTCCGACGGCCATCAGGTGGTGCAGCAGCGCCGACCGCAGCGGGTGCGCCAGCGCGCGCAGCAGCTCCGCGTCGTCGACGCGTTTGCGCGGCGGCAGCTCGGCCATCGGTCCTCCGCAACTCTGAAAGGATTGTTTCGAAACTGTCCTTTCAGGGTTGCAGGCGCCTGATCCGCTGTCAACGGGCTTCGCTACCATCACGGACAGTTACTGCTTCGTGCAGTCGTTGTATTCGACAGCCGAGTGTTCGCCAGCCAACCCGCGCGCCGAGGACGGTCTGTTGCCCCACCAGCGAGAACTCGCCACTGCTGCCGCCCTGGCGCTCCCCCGGTTCGTGAGCGCCACGGTCCGCTTCCACACCGCGGTCGCCGATCGGCTGGGCGTGACGCCGGCGGAGCTGCACTGCCTGCAGCTCGTGCACAGCGGCGCCACCGACTCCCCCACGGAGCTGGCCCGGCTGCTCGGGATGACCACCGGCGCGTTCACGCGGATGCTCGACCGGATGGAGGACGCGCGGCTGGTGGAGCGCGCGCCCGACCCGACGGATCGGCGCCGGCTGCGCGTCCGGGCCCTGCCCGACCGGATGGCCGAGCTGACCGACCTCTACGCCCCGCTCGCCCAGCGCTTCGGCGAGCGTCTCGCCGGGTTCGACCGCCGGCAGCTCACCGCGCTGGTGGCGTTCCTGACCGACGGCGAGACGGCCGCGGACCAGGCCACCCGGCAGGTCGAGGAGACCGCGCCGCCTCGCCGTGAAATTCGGGGTTGACTAACCCTACTGGGGTTGCGTTAACCTTCTTCCACCATGGACAACTGAGCCAAGCCCTTTCCCGTACCGAGGCAGCTCCCGGTCGAGCACCACTCCCGGGAGCCACGAGTCCCGTCGGGGAATCCGTTTTTCCCACCAGGGCTGGTGATCCCTCATGTCTTTGTCCCTCAAAGCTGTCGACGTCGTGTTCGGCTACGGCGCCCGAACCGTGCTCGACGGTGTGTCCCTCACCGCGTCGGCCGGGCGCCGGCTGGGGCTCGTCGGTGAGAACGGCACAGGCAAGTCCACGCTGCTGAGGCTGCTGGCGGGGCTCGAGCAACCGCGCTCGGGCGAGATCCTCCGCGGTGACGACGTCGGTTTCCTGCTGCAGGAGCTTCCATTCGCACCGTCGGCGACCTTCGGTCACGTGCTCGACCACGCGCTGGCCGACATCCGCGCGGCGGCGGCCCGCCTCGACACGCTCACCGCGGCGATGACCGACCGGCCCGACGACGCCGGCGTGCTCGACGACTACGGCAAGCTCCTGGAGTGGGCACAGGTCCACGACCTCTGGGACGCCGACCGCCGCGCCGAGCTGGTGTGCGACGGGCTCGGCCTCGCCGGGATCGGGCACGACCGCCGGCTCGGTGAGATGTCCGGCGGACAGCGTTCCCGGCTCGGACTGGCGGCCCTGCTGATCCGGCGCCCGGCGACGTTGCTGCTCGACGAGCCGACCAACCACCTCGACGACGCGGCCCTGGAGTTCCTGGAGCACCAACTGGCTGAGCTGTCCGGCGTCGTCGTGCTGTCCTCGCACGACCGCGTGTTCCTCGACGCGGTGTGCACCGACATCGTCGACCTCGACCCCGCGCCGGCCGACCGGCTCGTGGGCGGGGCGACACGCTACGGCGGCACGTACAGCGACTACCTCGACCAGAAGCGGGCCGAACGCGCGCGCTGGGAACAGCGCTTCGCCGAGGAGCAGGACGAGCTGAAGGAGCTGCGCGAATCGGTCGCGGTCACGGCGCGGCGGGTCGCGCACAACCGCGCGCAGTCCGACGGCGACAAGAACCTCTACAACTTCAAGGGAGGGCGGGTGCAGAAGCAGGTGTCCCGCCGCGTCCGCAACGCGCAGTTGCGGCTCGACGAGCTGGAGCACGACCAGGTGCGCAAGCCACCCGCGCCCCTGCGCTTCCGGGCGCAGCTCACCTCGGCGTCGACGGTCGACGGCCCCGCGATCTCGGTCCGGGACCTCGTCGTCCCGGGCCGGTTGCACCTCGACCACCTCGACGTCGACGGCACAACACGACTGCTCGTGACCGGCGGCAACGGCGCGGGCAAGTCCACGCTCCTGTCGGTATTGGCCGGCCGGCTGGCGCCCACGTCCGGGACCGTCCACTTCGGACCCGGCGTGCGGGTGGGCTTGCTGGAGCAGGACGTGGCCTTCCCCGACCCGGCTCAGCAGGCCCACGCGGTCTACCGCGCCACGCTGGGCGAGGACGCACCACCCTTGTCCCACCTGGGCGTGCTCTCGCCGCGCGACCTCGCCCGCCCCGTCGGCGAACTCTCCGTGGGCCAACGCCGCCGGCTCGCGCTCGCCGTTCTGCTGGCCGACCCGCCGGACGTCCTGCTCCTCGACGAACCGACCAACCACATCTCGCTCACCCTGGCCGAGGAACTCTCCGCCGCGCTTGGTGAGGCCCCAGGGGCCGTCGTCCTCGCCTCTCACGATCGCTGGCTGCGCCGCCGTTGGCAGGGCGACCACTTGGACCTACGCGCAGCCCAATCCGCGGCCGTATAGATCGTTATACACAAGTAATGCTCAACCACGCTGGCAAAAGCAACCACACCGCGAGATCGCGCCGGCGTTTCGGCTGGACGGTGCGATCGGCCGCCAGGCCGATCCGACCGTTCAGCC
>NZ_JBSGDT010000070.1:0-12473 GCF_053602515.1 Amycolatopsis sp. NPDC004368
TGCCGAAACCGATGACGAGGACGTCGGCTTGGATGGAGTTCCCAACGCTTTCCATGATCTTTGGCCCTTTTACGCGTCAAGGTGGACAAAACAACCTCCGAGCCTGCCTCCCGGCGCCGGGAATCGCATCCGGGTACACCCGAGTCCTCGGTGCGATCCACCTGGGAACCACCGGTCCGCGGGGCAGCGATCCGAGTGAGTTCACAGGAGCGAGTGAGAGCTCGGTGCCGGGCTTTGACTGGGGATTCCTTCGATGCGAGCCGATCGGTCCGGCGGGAGAGTTCTTCGAACCGCGGCGGGGGACGCAGGGCCCGCCGCCGCGGGGCGGAGCAACCATGCCGATGAGGCAATCGAAGGTCGATCGGAAGGAAGCGGTCACGATGAACATCAACTGGCTAGAGGGCGCCGGGGCTCACCCGGACGGATCCGGAGCACAGCCGACCGCGCAGGTCTTCGCCGGACAGAAACTTGTCGTCCTTGGTGGCACCAGTGGCATGGGACGTCAGACCGCAGCCGACGTCGTGGCCGCCGGCGGCTCCGCGGTCGTCATCGGGCAAGATCAGGTCAAGGTCGATGAGACGGTGAAAGCACTCGCCGAAGGGGGAACGGCGCACGGGATCGCTGCCGACCTCACCGTTAGGGGCCAGGTGGAGAGTGTTCGCCGGCAACTCGCCGAGGAGCACGCGGACGCCACGCTCCTCGTCAATGCGGCCGGCATCTTTCTCCCTCAACCGTTCCTCGACCACGACGCGGCGGCCTACGACGCCTACCACGAGTTGAACCGTGCCATCTTCTTCATCACCCAGACAGTCGTCCGAGGGATGGTGGACAGGAAACAGGGCGGTTCCATCGTCAACATCGGCAGCATGTGGGCGCACCAGGCCATCGGTGCCACTCCTTCAGCCGCCTACTCGGCGGCGAAGGGCGGGCTCCACGCCCTGACGCACAACTTGGCCCTGGAACTCGCACCTTACGACATCCGGGTCAACGCGGTGGCCCCGGCGGTCGTGGCGACGCCCATCTACGAGAAGTTCGTGCCACAGGACCAGATCGAGGCGACGCTGCGAAGCTTCGACGGGTTCCACCCACTCGGGCGCGTCGGGACGCCCCGCGACCTGGCGAACACCATCACGTTCCTGCTCTCGCCTGCGACGAGCTGGGTGACCGGCGCCATCTGGAACGTCGACGGCGGCGTGATGGCCGGCCGCAACACCTGATCAGCACGGCTGCCGTGGGGTGCTCCGATGACGGGAGGTGGACCTTTCGTGCTGAATTGACAGTATCCCTGATCTTTCGGTGGTCGAGATCTCCTCAAACAGGGAAACTGAATGGGTCGGCGTCCATACGATACAGACCGGATCGATCTCGCGAGCGAAGTTTCGCTTCGAATCGGCTCGAGTCGCTGCGGTCCGCCGCGGAACGCCTGCCTGTTCGTTCAGCACTCTCGCCTCGCGGACCCGAGTGCGCAAGGGTGCACCCCAGGAGATCGATGTCAGTCGAAGGCCGCTACGAGACGAGTGGTATCAGCCACCAGGTTCCTCCGAGTCCGATCGTCTGGACGCGCTGGCCCGGTTGCTCGATCCTCCCACCTTCGAGGTTTCCGGCCAGGTCGGCATCCGGCCCGGGCGGGTGTGTCTCGACGTCGGTTCCGGAAACGGCTCGTTCGCTGGCTGAAACCGTGTGGGCACTTGGTGATCAGCGGCCTCGACGTCTCGGCCGGTCCGGCATCCCCGTATCGGGAATTGATCGACGTGGCAGAGGGGTGCGACGGATGCTGCGGGAGGACATCGGCACCGACCTCACGGCGGAAAGGCTCTTACCTCGGTGGGTGAGGAACAACGGGCTCATCGGCGTCCGCACCGTTTACCACCCGGCCATAGTCGGCGCAGGCGATCCTGGTGGTGAGTTCCTGCGTGCTTCGCTCAACCAACTTCAGCCGGCCATCGTGGGGGCGTCACGCATGATCCGGGGTCGATGGGACCTTGGCGCGACCCGGAGATGAGGGTCGATCAGGTCGAAGCCGCGCAAGCCCACGAGTGGGCAGAGGTGATGATGTCGACCTTCGGCTTCGACCCGGTGCTCGGCGACGTAGCGGCCGTGCGCGTTGGGCTGCCGGGTTGGCAGCAGTTCGCGACGCCGATAACGACAGGAAAGTCGAACGGGATCCTCCTGAAGCGCTTCGCCTGATAATCAGTGCGGTGGTCGAGCCGGGGATCATCGAACCCCAAAAGAACGTTGGCGGCGAAACCGCCAATACTTTCCCAGGATATCAACTTGACTCTATAAGTTGTCGAACCGCTTCGTCTTCGGTGGCACGCAGGGTGCGGATCGCGAGGAGAGGAACGCGTCGTCGAGCCAAGTATCCGACGGTAGCCAGTCGAGCCTGGCATTGCCAGAGAATGTGCGGTGTGTCGGTGATAATCTGACCGATTGGGTCACGGGAGCGATCCGAATGTTTGATGTATGTGAAAGATACTTGCTCTTTGGGCCTTGGCGTTCCACTCTGGCGGTGGTTCGGTGCGCGATTCCCGCCCGACCCGGGCTTTCGACGCGTGAGAAGGGGTTCGGTCTCCAGATGATGACGCTACCGACCGCACGTTTTTACGAGGTCGAGAACTGGATCACCGGCGGGAGTACCGATCTCGGCATCGGTGGATCAGCCGACTCACTTCGCGTCAGTGACACGAAGATCGCCTACCTCGACGGCGGCGAGCGCTGGGGAGTAACCATCGGCGACCTGCCGGGCGCGACGTTCCACGTCGTACTGCGCGGCTCCGCGCACATCGAGGTGGACGGCGATGAGCCGCGAGAATTGCTCTCGGGCGATCTGGTAATGCTGAGGTCGGGACAACGGCACCGGCTGTACTCCGCTCCTGGACTGCTCTGTGAGCCCTTCGACGAACTGGCCGGTGGTCACGACCTTCGAATGGGAGCTCAGCTCACGGTGGGTCATGGTCAGGCGTCGGCCCGGCTGATGTGTGGCTTCTACCGTGAGGACATCACGACGACGGTAAACTTGTCGGACCGGATTCCTTCGTTCGTGCACGTCCATGCAGGTGCCAACCGTCCTCTCGGACACGTGGTGCAGTTGCTGTGGCACGAGGCAGGCGTCGACAACGCGTCGGGGGCCATGGTCGACCGGCTTGTGGAAGTGTTGCTGGCACAGATCTTACGCTGCCGGGTATTGTCCGGCGTCCGTGAAACCACGGCCATACAGCAGTCTTCGATGCTGCGGTATCCGCTCGTGGACGAGGCGCTCGCGACGATGCTCGAGGACCTTTCGCACGACTGGACGCTTTCGACTCTGTCCGCTCACTTGGCCGTGTCCCGGGCTACGTTGATCCGCCACTTTCGCGCTGCGGTCGGCAAGCCGCCGCTGGCCTATCTCACCGAGCAGCGGATGGAGCTCGCGGCCCAGAGGCTCCGTCGGACGAGCGAACCGATCAGTGGAATAGCTCATTCGGTCGGCTACAAGAGCGAGCACTCGTTCATCCGCGCCTTCAGGCGAGTTCGGGGGATCAGCCCGGGCCGGTTCCGTGCGCTCGGCGGCGAGGGGGCCGTCGATGGGCTTCCTCTGCTGCGGAGGACCGGTTCGTGACCCTGTCACTGCAAATCAGTCGGTGTGGCCGTTTGCGGCGAGCGCCGGCGGAGCTTTTTCCGGGCGTCGAACACAGCCTTGTAGCGGGCATTTCGATCCGCGCGGTGCGCCGGACCGGGGTGCGCGGGCGTCTCCGCGAAAATCATCCGTATGACCGACAGGACCGAGTCTGCAGCGCCCCTGGCAGGCGAAATCGTCGGTTTCGGGTCCCCGAATGTCGAGTTTTCCCGCTATTTTCTCGATTTCGGTGCTTGCAGCCGCAAGGAGGTACTGGCGGAGATCGACTGCGGCCCGCTCGCGCGCGCGGCCACCGGAGACCGGTCACGACACCATCTTTCCCGTAGACGGAACATTCCACAGTCCGCGGATCCTTTCGGCTCGATGGGTTGGGGGAGAAGTGGCCCGCGGCAACTGTAGGAACAGGGGATCTCCAAGACCATGGCCGAGGTGCTCACGTCGGTATCCGAAAGGATCACCAGATTCATCGTGCGTGCAAGTAATCGTCATTCCAGGCCGCTAAATTATTGTCAGAAACGGAACCGAGCCTGAAGGGCTTCGCATGAAGAGATCCATCCCAGTGCTGGCAGCGGTGTCGCTGGCACTTACCGTCGCGACCGTTGCCGTCCCGGCCGCCGGTGCGGCGCCGCTGACGCAGGGCTTTGCCGGCCATGCCGTGTTCGTGCAGACCAACGACCCGGCCGGAAATGCGGTCGTCGTCTACGACCGGCGCCAGGACGGCAGCCTCGCGCCTGCAGCGCGCTACTCGACCGGCGGCCGCGGGGGCGCGCTGGCCGGCTCGGTGGTCGATCGGCTCGCGTCGCAGGGAGCACTCACCTACGACTCGGTGCACCACGTCCTCTACGCCGTGAACGCCGGGAGCGACACGGTCACGGTTTTCGGCGTGTTCGGCGACCGCCTCCTCCGCCTCCAGGAAGTCTCCACGGGCGGTTCCTTCCCGGTCAGCGTCGCTGTGCGCGACGGCGTGGTCTACGTCCTGAACGCTCGCAATGGTGGTTCGGTTCAAGGGTTCCGCAGCTTGGCCGGCCTGCTGATCCGGGTTCCGGCCTGGCACCGACCGCTGGGCCTCGACACGGCCAAGTCGCCTGAGTTCAACAACACTCCAGGCCAGGTGGGCTTCACACCGGACGGAACGAAGCTGATCGTAACCACAAAGAGGAGCACCAACAGCGTCGAGGTCTTCACGCTCGACCGGTTCGGCGCACCATCTTCGCGCCCCGTGGTGACGCCGGATGCGGACAACGATCCGTTCGCCTTCACGTTTGACACCAAGGGGCATCTGGTCCTCGCGGAGGGCGGGCCGAATGCGGTGGCGACCTTCACAGTCGACCGCGGTGGCAATCTCGAACTGGTGGATCGAGTCGCCACCGGCGGAACCGCTACCTGCTGGGTGACGACCGACGGCACCGGTGTCTTCGCCGCGAACGCCGGTACGAGCACGATCTCCCGATACACCGACAAGGGTGACGGGAAGCTCGGCGCATTGGGCACTGTCGGTACGGGTGCCGGGCCAGTCGATCTCACGGTGACCACTGACCTCCGCTACCTCTACGCCGAGACGAGCGGCGCCGGCGGGATCGACGCGTTTCGGATCAACCCCGACCACACGCTGACCGCGGTCGGCACTGTCAGTGTGCCGGGTACGTCGGGTGGCGAAGGAATTGCTTCTTCGTGATGGCCTGACTGATCCGCGGGCCGTGCTGCCTGGCGCGGTCCGCGGTACTCCGTCGTGTGCGGGAGTTCGACGTCGGCGTCTGCGCGCATGATCCGCCCGTTGAGTGGATTTCATTCGAGCGTTGTACCCACTCTTGGGCTGGACGACCACCACGGCGCAATGGTCGAAACGGTGTCAGCGGGCGGGCTGGGCCATGCCGAGGAGAGCTTGTGCGAGTTCGATCCGCTCTCAGGCTTCGTTGCCGGGCGAAGTCCGGAGCTGTCCTGCAGCTGTTCTCCGAGTGAGCAGGCAACGGCAGGGTGTGGTCAGCGGGCGCTCAGGGATCGTCCGAGAAAGTCACGAACGAGGTGGGTGACTTCGGCGCCCGCGCTTTCCAGCAGGAAATGACCGCCGTCGAGGAGGTGGATCTCGGCGTCGGGTACGTCCGCGGCGAAAGCTTCGGCGCCCTCCGGTGCGAAGATCGGGTCGTTCTTGCCCCACACGGCGAGCAGGGGAGGACGGTTGGCTCGCAGGTAGTCGTGTAGCGCCGGATAGAGAGGCGGGTTGGTGGCGTAGTCGAGAAAGAGCGCGAGCTGCACGGCGTCGTTGCCGGGCCGGGACAGCAACGCGAAGTCGTGGTTCCAGGTGTCTGGGGTCACGACGCTTTCGTCGGGAACTCCTGTGAGGTACTGCCACTTGGTCGTTTCGAGGGTCAGCGCAGTGCGGATGGCGGCTTCCGCTTCGGGTGTCTGCGCCTGCTGATAGTTCCACACCGTCTGCCAGAATCCCGGGATGAATCCGGCGTCGTAGCCGTTTCCGTTCTGCGTCACGATCGCGGTGATGGCCTTCGGGTCGGCCAATGCCAGGCGCCAGCCGATCGGAGCGCCGTAGTCCTGGACGTACATGGCGTAGCGGGTCACCCCGAGCCGGTTGAGGAGCCCCTTCGTCAGGTCCGTTAGCGCGTCGAAGGTGTAGTCGAACTCTTCGGTGGAAGGCGCGTCAGAGTAGCCGAAACCGAGGTGGTCCGGCGCGATGACGTGGAACCGGTCCGCCAACCCGGGGATGAGGTTCCGGAACATGAACGAACTCGTCGGGAATCCGTGAAGGAGCACGATCACCGGAGCGTCCGCAGGCCCCGCCTCGCGGTAGAAGAGCTGTCGGTCTTTCACGGTCGCGTACCGATGGTGGACAACGTTCATTTCGGGCCTCCCATGGCTGAATCCGGCGGTGGCCGCTTTACAGCGGATCGACCCCTCAAGATGCTCCGATGGCAGGCCGATCGCATCGGCGAAGTCCCCAGCGGCGCTGCGGGAGTTCCTGTGTAGCGGGCGACTGGGGTACGCAGCGAAGAGCCGCAGCAGATGCTGACGCCGGCCCCGGCTCATCAGCTGTCGTTGCTGCGCAGCCGTTCGCCGAGCTGGCTGCGCGACGTGATGCCGAGCTTGGCGAACACCTTGCGCAGGTGGTACTGGACAGTGTGTGAGCTGATGAAGAGGCGGCTCGCGATTTCACCATTCGTCAGGCCGTCTCGGGCGAGCCTCGCGATCTGCTCCTCCTGGGCCGTGAGCTCAGGATCGATTGCGGCGTGGACGGGCTTGCCTGAAGTGCCTCCTGCGGCTCTCAACTCACGTGCGGCCCGGTCGGCGAAGGCCTTCATACCCATTTCCGCCAGCATGGCTTGCGCGGTGCGCAGCTCACCGCGCGCGTCACGGCGGCGGTTGCGGCGGCGCAGCCACTCTCCATACAACAGGTGGGCACGTGCCAGGTCCGCGCGCATGCGCGTGCGGCCGAGCCGGTCGATGGATTCGCGGTACAGCTCTTCGGCCTTGTCGCCATCGGTGAGGAGCGCTCCGGTGCGTCTCCGCAGACCCAGTGCCCAGTCAGTGGCGCTGGTGCGGGTCATGTCCTCGAATTCCGCATAGACGTCCGCCACGGCCTCCGAACGGTCACTGCGCACAGCGGCTTCGACCAGTTCGGGTACGTGCCAGATCCATGAGCCTGGCGCCGGCTCGATCCGGACGGCGCGCTCGGCCACTCGGAAAGCCTCGTCGTAGCGGCCCAAGCCGTTGGCCAGCAACGCGGTGGCCCACTCCGCGAAGGTGATTCCGACGCCCTCTCCGCGGAGAGCGGAATCGGTGGTGGTGGCGTCGATGAGCTCCGTCGCGCGGGCATGATCCCCTCGGAACGCGGCGACACCCATGGGCCCGTACGCAGCGAGGTCGCTTCCTGTCGCGCTGTTGACCGCCTGCGCTTCTTCGGCGAGTGCCGCGGCCGAAGCAAGGTCACCCGAGAACAAGAGGAAGTAGGCCCGGGCGATCAAGGCGAGGGGGAGCTCGGCGAGATCACCGATTCCGCGAGCGAGCGCCAGGTACCGCATCGACAGGCTGTTCCACGCCGAATCATCCCAGGTACGTATCGCCGTCGTGCACGCCAGCCACAACCAGTGGAGATCACTCCCGCGCGGTGTCCCGGAGCCGAAGTCGGCGAGTGCCTTCCGCAAAGCAGGCAACCCCGCGCCGTACCCGTCGTTGAGAGCGGCTGCGGTGCCGTCGAGCAGAAGGTCCAAGGCCTGCGGGATACCTGGTGGTGGCGGCGCGGCGGCGGCGGCACGCGCGACCTGGAACACACCGCCCTCGGCCGGGGCGAGGCGGCCGGAGAAGATCGCAGCGGAGAGTGCTTCGAGATATGTCGACCTGGCGAGAGCAGGTTCGATCGGGGTCAAGCGCATGGCCGCTCTGACGAGCAGGGTCGGTGCGTCACCTCCGCGGTTCGAGACGAACGCCAGCTTGGCTCGCACGAGGTCGACCTGTGCGTGCTGAAACTCGTCCAGAGGCCCGGACTCGGCCATGGCAAGCAGATCGAGCGCGGGCTGGAACGCGCCCGCTTGCAATTGCGCCTCCGCAGCCGTGAGTGCGCGGGTGGCGCGCTGGAGCGGGTCGGGGGTCAGGACGGCGGCACGCCGCAGGAAGGCCGCGGCGGCCGCGGCTCCGCCCCTGGCCTTCGCGCGCTCGGCGGAGCGCAGGAGCTCGAGCGCGACGTCCTCGTCGGGGCCGACTGTGGCGTGTGCGCGATGCCATGCTTTCCGGTCCGGGTCCACCTGACCGTCGATCACCTGTGAGAACACTTCGTGCACGCGCAACCTGTCCGCCTCCGAAGCCGACTGGTAGATCGCGGACCGTGCGAGCGGGTGGTGGAAGCGCACCCGCGTCCCCAGCTCGGCCAGACCCGTCTCGATGGTAGGAGTCGCTGCGGCCGCGTCGACGCCGAGAGCCCGGGCGGCCCGCCACACGAGGGCGGGATCCCCCGACGGATCGCTCGCGGCGATCAGGAGCAGTTTCCGTGACGCTTCGGGGAGGGCAGCGGCACGTCTGCTGAAGGATTCTTCGATGCTCGCGGCGACGTGCATCGCGCTCGGAAGCCCGAAGCCGCCTGCCAGCTCGGCTGGGGTCAGGCCGCGGGGCAGCTCGAGCAAGGCCAGGGGGTTGCCACCCGTGTCCGCGATGATCTGGTCGCGGACGCCGGTGTCGACCGGACCGGTCAGGACGGTGTCGAGCAACGCTCCGGCGTCTGCCGGCCGCAGACCGTTGACGGCGAGGTCCTGCAGCCCGTTGAGGTAGGTGGTCACGGCGCGGGTAGCGATCACCAGACCTACGGACTCCGTGTGCAGGCGCCTCGCCACGAAGGTGAGAGTTCGCGAGGAGGCCGGGTCCAGCCACTGCAGATCGTCCACAAGGCACATCAGAGGTCGTTCGGTGGCGGCCTGTGAGAGCAAGCCGAGTAGCGCCAGCCCGACGAGGAACTTGTCAGGCGTGGTCCCGCCGCTCAACCCCAGGACGGTCCGCAACGCTTCTCGTTGCGGACCAGGCAGATGATCGAGATGATCGAGCAACGGCGCGCACAGCTGGTGCAGTCCGGAGAAGGGCATCTCGACTTCGGACTCGGTGCCGGCCGCGCGAACTACCCGGAAGCCCGATGACTGCACCGACAAGTAGTCGAGCAGAGCGGTCTTGCCGACGCCCGGCTCGCCGTGCAGCACGAGCGCGCGACTCGTGCCGGAGCGGACGTCCGCGATCAGGCGGTCGAGCACACTGCATTCAGCTCGACGGCCGATCAGCTCGGCGGCTCGGCGCCACCGAGGCAGGTCCGCTGGTATATACACTCTTACACGCTAACCCGTCAGGGCGTGGGACGAGCAGGCTCATTCGATACGAATTTCTGTCTGAAAGTTGCACGGTGGACGCTATCAGTCGCTTGTTGCGCATGGCGCAACTGGAAGCCCGTCTGGATCGACGATGCCTCCTGGGAACAGCGACCCGAATGGATGTCGCTCGCCCTGCTCCCTTGGAGGCGCCGTTTCACGTGCTTCTGGAGGGGGAGTGCCGGCTGCAGGTCGGCAGTACGGTGCTGGACCTGCAGGCCGGCGACGTCGTGATGATCCCGAGTGGTGCCCCGCACCGGATCACGACTTCGGGGCCCGGAGAGGCGCGAGGGGTCATCGAGACTCCGGGCGAAGTGTTCATCACCACCCGAACAGTGGACAGGATCGAGGCGCCCACGATCGATCTGTTCTGCGGCCACTACACCTTCGACACCGGAGCCGGGAAGCTGTTGTTCCGCAGCCTGCCCGACCCAGTGCACGTCTGTTTCGGGAAGGCGGACGAGGGCGCCGGGGTCTTGCGGATGCTCAGCGACTTGATGCGAGGCGAAGCTCGCCGTGAGGGTGATGGTACGGCGGCCATCCTGTCGTCGCTGTGCACCGTCTTGCTGGCGATGGTGCTGCGGACCTCGCGCGGTCAGGCCACGAGTGCGGCGATGTGGACCGCGGCGGCGGATGCTCGGATCGCCGACGCCGTCGAGGCGATGCTGCGAAACCCCGGTGCCGACTGGAGCATCGAGCTTCTCAGCCGCGCCGCGGCGATGTCGCGGGCGACCTTCCTCAGGCACTTCTCGCAGGACACCGGTACCACCGTCGGGGCTTTCCTGACCAGGGTGCGGCTGATGTCGGCAGCCCAGTTGCTCAAATCCACCGATCTGACTGTCGCGATGATCGCGAGCCGGGTCGGCTACCAGTCGGAATCGGCCTTCTCGCGAGCGTTTCGAGCCGAGGTCGGCACGACGCCGGCTCGCTTCCGCCGCGGTCAGCACCAGGAGGCGCGACTCGGCTCTCGCTCCGGAGAAGCCGAAACTGACTGAGTGCGGACACCACCGCCCGAGTACCAGCCGGTAGGCGCCCAGAGCCGCCGCGGAAGGGGTGCCACGGCCTCAGCGGGTGGCACACCTCCCAGGTGGCGGCGATCCGTTGCTCAGGCGTCGAGGAACTCCGAGAGCTCTTGTTCCAGCCGGGCCTTGGGCATTGCTCCCACGAGCGTCTTGCGGACTTCTCCCCCGCGGTACACCTTCAGCGTCGGGATGGAACTGATGGCGTAACGCTCGACCGCGTCGGGATTCTCGTCGACGTTCACCTTCACGACACTGATCTCATCGGGGTGCTCGGCCGCGAGTTGCTCCAGCACCGGAGCGACGGCACGGCAGGGGCCGCACCACTCGGCCCAGAAATCGACGAGAACGGGCTTCGCCGACTCGATGACTTCGCCGCGAAAAGTGGCGTCGGTGACGGCTGGGACGCTGGACATGGGGCCTCCTTGATGGGCTGAGGGTCGTGGTCAGGATTTGCTGTGGGGAGTGACGAGTTCCGGGTACTCGCTGGGCGTCTCGGTGAACACGTTGAAGTAGTTGGTGAGCGTGTTGAGTGCGATGTTCCCGATGATCTCAGCGATCTCGGCGTCGGTCACGCCCGCCTCGCGCGCCTGCGCGACGGCCTCTTTGCTGGTGTTCCCGCGGTTGCGGGAGATGGCGTCGGACAGCTTCAGAATCGCGTCGATGTGGGGATCTTCCGACGCGGCATGACGTGCGCGATCGATCTCGTCACCGTCGATCTTCGCCACTTTTCTCGCCAGGAAGCTGTGTGCCGAGAGGCAGTAGGTGCAGCCGTTGTGCTCCGCTGAGCTGAGGGCGAGCCGCTCGCGGACGGCCGGCGGCAGCTGACCTTCGCCGAGCGCCGCCGACAAGTCGAGCCAAGCCTTCAGTACGGCGGGGCTGTTCGCCATGTACGTCGCCATGTTCGGGATCACACCGTGGGTCTTCTTCAAGCGTGCGTAGAGGTCGGCGACCTCGGTGGTGTTCGTGGCTGCCGGTTCGATTCGAGCGAGTTCTGGCATGACAAGGACCTTTCACGTGAGGGGTGCAGGACACCGCCGGGCTCCGAACGCTTTGCTGATCCGCCGCCCAGGTGGAGCGCCGAGCTCCACTGGAAACCAGCTTGCCCGCCACTCGATGATCCGTCCAGGTTGCCAAATATCAGTTTTCTGCCCGAGAGTCTCAGGGTGTGATCGGTCTCGAGAGGTTGTCTCGAGCATGGAAATTCCCCGGACTGCTCGAATCAAGGAATTCGTAAGGCTTGCTCTGGAAGATTGCACACCTTCCGGAAGGGGCGCCTCATCCTCGTTGTCGGGGTTCGATCGTGAAGTCGAGCTTCCCGAGGACGCTGACCGCACCGGACTTGCCGCCCTCGAAATCGGTGGATGCGAGGCGCACGCCGGTTGCGAACTCGTAGGCGGTGCCGAGGATGGCTTTCGGTGGGTAACGCCGGCCCTTCCAGACGAGCTCGTAGGTCGTGGAAGGGGCGAAGCCGTGGGTGGCGAAGAAGCTGTCCGGCCCGAGCTGGTCGTATTCATCCAAAGCCCGAATGACATCGGCGCGGGCCACTTGATCCCAGTGCACCATGAGAAGACCTCCCGGGTACGCAGTCGGTTGTCAGGGCAGCCTGCCTCCGGTGTCGGAATCTCGCGTCCGAGAACTCCCCAGTTCGCCGGTGACCGTCGGCTCATACCGCAAGGTTTGCAGTGGCGCAAGACCAAGGATATGGTGGGAAGTGCCGGTTATCCGGATCTTGAGGGCAATACTTCTGCAGGCCCACCGAGTCCTGAGTGGACCGTTGTGTCCGACTCTTCCGAAATACGCCATAGGGGTTGAAGAGTCAGCCGATCCTGGGGCGCCCGCTGGGGATTTCCCTGACGCGAGTGCGACTGCGTGGCGACAAGTCTGAGCCGACCGAAATTGGATCAGCGATCATGGAGCGGGTATGCAGGCTTCCGGCCACCTCTACATCCAGACCAACGAGATCAAGAACGCGATCATCCACTA
>NZ_JBSGDT010000071.1:0-12167 GCF_053602515.1 Amycolatopsis sp. NPDC004368
ATCGACGACCGGGGCCAGACGATCATTCACCACAGGAATCAGGCACGATTGAACAGCGGGCACGGCTCTCTCACGATCATGGGACTTCGACAATCACATGATCAACAGAGACCGTGCCCGCCCTGCAACCAGCCCACACGACTTTGCCGGAACCCTGCCCTCCCTGAGGGGGGCGTCCCCAAGTCCATTCTACCGGGCCCCACCGACAAAAACGCCGATCGCACGGCAGAGGGTCGAAGTTATCCACAACTCGGCCGGCCTGTGGACAGCCGTTCAACCGAAGGTGCCGAGCCTGCCCTCGCGCCGGCCTTCCTGTCGGAGAATGGGCCAGCGCAGCCATCTCGCCCGCGCAAGCCAGCGTCCCAGCGCACCAGCGCAGCCGTGCAGCCGTGCAGCCAGTGTCCCAACGCAGCCAGCGCAGCCACTGCACCAACACAGCCAACTCCGCCGGTACCCGGTACCCCGGCAACACCAAGCATCAGCCGAACTACCAACTTACAGCGATCTCCCGAACCCCATCACCGCACCGGAAAAAACTTCTCCGCCCTCGACTGCAAATACCGCCGCTCAGGCAAACTCGCGGTCCTCTTCGCCGCCCGCAGGTAATGCGCATGAGCCGCCCCTAAATCACCCGCGAGCTCGAACAAATGGCCACGCACGGCATCCAACCGGTGTCCCTGCTTGAGCCGGCTGTCGTCCTCCACGGTCTCCAGCAGAGCCAGCGCAGCGGCCGGGCCGTCGACCATCGCGACGGCGATCGCGCGGTTCAGGGTCACCACCGGGCTCGGCGCGAGCTGCGCCAGCACGTCGTAGAGCTGCAGGATCTGCGGCCAGTCGGTGGTCTCCGTGCTGGCCGCGCGGTCGTGCAGCGCGGCGATCGCGGCCTGCACCTGGTACGGGCCGACCGGTCCCCGCCCGAGGGTGCGGGTCACGAGCTCCACGCCTTCGACGATGAGCGGCACCGTCCACAAGCGACGGTCCTGGTCGGACAGCGGCAGCAGCGCGCCGTCGCGGGTTCGGGCGGGCAGGCGGGCTTCGGTGAGCAGCATGAGGGCGAGCAGGCCCGCGACCTCGCCGTCGTCGGGCAGCAGCGTGTGCACGGCGCGGGTCAGCCGGATCGCCTCCGCCGTGAGCTCCACGCGGTGCAGTGCCTCACCCGAAGTCGCGGTGTAGCCCTCGTTGAAGATCAGGTACAGCACGTGGAGCACGACCTGCAGCCGCGCGGGGCAGTCGGCCGCCGAGGGCTCGGCAAAGGTCGAACCCGCCGCCGCGATGCTCTCCTTCGCGCGCGTGATCCGCCGGGTCATCGTGGCCTCGGGCACGAGGAACGCGGTCGCGATCTCCGCCGTGGTCAGGCCACCGACTGCGCGCAACGTGAGCGCGACCTGCGAGCTCGGCGTCACCGCCGGGTGGCAGCACAGGAACAGCAGCGTCAACGTGTCGTCGTGCTCGGGCACGAGCTCCGGCCCGGCCACCGCCTGCGACGCCTCCCACACCTGCTCCTCCCGCCGGCGGCGCGCGCTCTCGCTGCGCCACAGGTCGGTGAGCCGCCGCGTCGCGACGGTGAGCAGCCACGCGCGCGGGTTGTCCGGCGTAGCGCCGACGGCCCACTGCTCGACCGCCGCGAGCAGCGCCTCCTGCACGGCGTCCTCGCACGCCTCGAACTGGCCGTACCGGCGCACCAGCACACCGAGCACCTGCGGCACGAGCGGCCGAAGCAGTTCGGCGTCCATCAGCCGGCCCCGAGCTCGCTCTCTGCGTCGGCGTAGAACGCGATCGGGCGGACCTCGATGCCGAGGCCCTCGATGCCCGCGTCCGGGATCATCGCGGCGACCTCGAGCGCGCGGTCGCGGCTTTCGCACTCCACGAGGTAGAAGCCCGCGAGGAACTCCTTCGACTCGATGAACGGCCCGTCGGTCACCACCGGCGCGCCACCGCGCACGCGCACCACGGCGCTGTCCGCGGGCGCGCCGAGGGCCTGGGTGTTGATCAATTCCCCGGACTCGCGGATCTTCGCGATGAAGTCGGAGTGCCCGGCCATGACCGACTCTTTGGTCTCCTCGGAGAGCCCATCCCAGACTTCGGGGTTCATGTGCATGTTCAGCAGGAACTTCACGTCGTCCTCCACGATCGCCGGAGCCCCAACCTAGCGGACGCGAGCGCGTTCAGAGGCGCGCGGCGATGCCGTCGAGGAGGCATTCGAGACCGAGTGTGAACTGGACGTCCTCCGAGGGCGGCACCTCCTGCGAGTCGGCGGCGAGGAACTCCTTCACCACCTTCTCCAGCAGCGGGTACCGCGGAGCCACGTCGTCGCCCAGCTCGCCGAACCAGCTGCCGGCCAGCTCCTGCACGTCGGCGAGATCGTCGAACCGGTTCCGGCGCCACATCTTGATCTCCTCGGCCCGCTGCAGGGCCTGGCCGACGACGTACCCGTCGAGGAGCCGGTGGTACCCGACCGCCGCGGACAGCTCCTGGCCGAGGCCGACGAACGTGGCCAGCACGAACTCCTGGCGCCGGCTGGCCTCCGGGCCGGCGGGCGGGCGCTGGTGCACCAGCTCGGCGAACCACCGGTGGCGTTTCATCATCTCCCACGAATCGCGCGAGACGCTCGTGAGCTCCGCGCGCCAGTCGCCGCCGGGCGCGGCGGGGGTGGTGATCTCGGCATTGGCGGCGTCGAGCATGAGGTCGACGAGGCCGTCCTTGTTGTGCACGTACCGGTAGAGCGACATGGGCGTGGCCGACCCGAGCTCCTTCGCGACGGCACGCATGGTGAGCGCTTCGGCGCCACCCTCGTCCGCGATCGCGATCGCCGTTTTCACGATCTCGGCGCGGCCGAGGCCCCAGCGCCGTTCGGGCGGCTCGGGCAGCAGCCAGATCGGCGGGGTCGGTGTTCCCTGAGCGCTCACGCGGCCTCCTTGCGTACATCGTACTCGCCGTGTACAACGTACATAGAATGTACAACGTACACACAGTTGAGCTGGGGGTTCGCCATGCTGACCGAACGAACGCAGGTCCTCGTGAGCGGTGGCGGGATCGCCGGACTGACCGCGGCACTGCTGCTGCGGTCACACGGCGTGCGCACGGTGCTCGTCGAGAAGCACGCGAGCACCTCGCCGCAGCCGAAGGCCCGGCGGTTCAACCCGCGCAGCACCGAGGTGTTCCGCGCGCTCGGCCTGACCGACGCGGTGACGGAGGCGAGCGCCGCGCTGGCGTCGTTCACGGGGATGCTCGTCGGCCCGACGCTGGCCGAGGCGCGGTGGCCCGAGATCACGCCCGGGCTGCAGGCGGGCATCGAGATGCACCGGCGGATGAGCGACTGCAGTCCCGCGCCGAGCGTGCTGTGCCCGCAGGACGTGCTGGAGCCGCTGCTGCGCCGGGCGGCCGAGGAGCGCGGCGTTTCAGTGCGGTTCTCGACGGAGCTGGTGTCGTTCACGCAGTCCGGCACCGACGTCACCGCGTGTCTCCGACCTGAGAGCGGCGACCCTTACGACCTCACCGCCGACTACCTGATCGCCGCCGACGGCTCCCGCAGCCCGATCCGCGAGGCGCTCGGCATCACCCGCAGCGGCTACGGCCACCTCGCCGACAACCTCGACATCACCTTCCGCGCCGACCTCACGGACCTGGGTCCGGGACAAAAGGTTCAACCTGTGCCGCATCGAGAACGCGGTGGCTTCGGGCGCCTTCGTCTCCGTCAACGGCACCGACCGCTGGCTCTTCTCGACCTCCGACTTCCCCAGCTCGACCACGCTCGACGACGAAGCGTGGCGCACCCTGCTGCGCACCGTGATCGGCGTCGCGGACCTCGACGTGGAGGTCCTCAGCCTCATGCCGTGGGAATCCGGCATGTACGTCGCCGACCAGTACGCCGCCGGCCGCGCCTTCCTCGCGGGCGACGCCGCCCACGCCATGCCACCCCTGGCCGCCGCCGGCGCCAACACCGCGATCGGCGACGTCCACAACCTGGCGTGGAAGCTCGCCGCCGTCCTCGACGGTTCCGCCACCCCGGCCCTGCTCGACACCTACCACGCCGAACGCCACCCCGTGGGCTACGCGACCGCCGAGTTCTCCAGCCGCATCAGCGGTCACCTCGGCACCATGCTCGCGTCCGTCACCACCGACGAAGCCCCGGTCGACCCCATCACCGCGCTGTTCGGCCTCCAGTACGACACCGGCGCCTTCCTCCCCGACGGCCGCGGCCCGGCGCCCACGGACCACTACGCCCCCGCCGGCCGCCCGGGCACCCGCGTGCCCCACGCCTGGCTCTCCCCGGAGCTGTCCACTGTGGACCTGGCCGACCGGGGTCTCACGCTGCTCACGCCGCCGGGTGAAACCCACTGGACCGGGCAGGCCCGGGCCCTCGGCCTCCGCACCGTCGAGGTCTCCGACCCGACCTGGCTCGCGGCGGCCGCCCTGCCACCCCAAGCCGCCCTGCTCCTGCGGCCGGACGCGGTGGTCGCCTGGCATTCGTCGTCCGGCATTCCGCTGCCGGATGCTTGCGGCCGCGTGCTGGGCCACCCGGCGACGGTGAGTGCTTGAGCGCTATCGGGCGGAGGCGTCACCCCGGCTCACTGTCCGAAATGCCCCGCGTGTGCATCTTTTGGCGCCTCGGTCACTCGACCTCGAAGCGCGTGGCGTCCCCAGCGCCGTAGCGGATGATCTCGGCCTCGCCGGAGGAGAAGTCGACCACCGTGGTCGGCTCGACGCCGCAGTCGCCGGAGTCGAGCACGGCGTCGACCTGGTGGTCGAGCTCTTCCTTGATCTCCCAGCCCTGCGTGAGCGGCTCGTCCAAGCCGGGCAGCAGCAGCGTGCTCGAGAGGATCGGCTCCCCCAGCTCGGCCAGCAGCGCCTGCGTGACCACGTGGTCGGGGATGCGCACGCCGACGGTCTTCTTCTTCGCGTGCAGCAGCCGCCGCGGCACCACTTTGGTCGCGGGGAGGATGAAGGTGTACGGCCCGGGCGTGGTGGCCTTGATCGCGCGGAACACCGCGTTGTCCACGATCACGAACTGCCCGAGCTGCGCGAAGTCCTGGCAGACCAGCGTGAAGTGGTGGCGGTGGTCGAGTTTGCGGATCGCCCGGATGCGCTCCATGCCCGCCTGGTTGCCGAGCCGGCAGCCGAGCGCGAAGCAGGAGTCGGTGGGGTACGCGATGAGCCCGTCTTCGCGAAGCAGGTCCACGACCTGGGTCAGCGAGCGCCGCTGCGGGTTCTCGGGGTGGATGTCGAAGTAGCGGGCCATGCGCAGAGTTTAGGGGTGATCGACACCGGGGGCCGGGCGGGCACGCCGCCGGGCCGGGAGGCACAGTGTCGGCGTGAACGCACTCTGGTCCACCGACGAGCAGTGGTCGCTGCTGCTTCCCGTGCTGCTCGCGCTGGTGCTGAGCACGGTGATCGGCATCGAACGCGAGGTCGGCAACAAACAGGCCGGCCTGCGCACCCACACCCTGGTGGGCGTGGGGTCGGCGGTGTTCATGCTCGTGTCGAAGTACGGGTTCGCCGATCTGCTGGGCACCGACCACGTGGCGCTCGACCCGTCGCGGATCGCGGCCCAGATCGTGTCCGGCATCGGGTTCCTCGGCGGCGGCCTGATCTTCGTGCGCCGCGACGCCGTGCGCGGGCTCACCACGGCCGCGACGGTGTGGATCGCGGCGGCCGTCGGCGTCGCGAGCGGGGCGGGGCTGCCGGTGCTCGCAGTGGGCACGACCGTGGGGCTGATCGTGATCACACGTGGTTTCCCGCCGCTTTCCCGCTTCGTGGCACGGCATCGCCGTGAACCACCCCTCCTGCGGTTGAGCTACTCCGACGGGCACGGAGTTTTGCGAAACGTCCTCGCGGGCTGTACCGAGCGCGGCTGGGTCGTCCACCAGGTGGCGGTCGACCGGGAGACGGTTTCCGAGGAAGGGCAACGGATCGCGGTCGTCACCCTGCGTTTGGCCGGCCGCGGTGATCTCGCCGAGCTGACGGCGGAGCTCGCTGAAATCCCCGGTGTGCGGAGCACCGCGACGGGCGTTGAAGATCCGCTCGAAGATTGATCGCGTGCCCGTCCCCCACAGCGGCCCGGACTTCGGGCACACTGGACGGCACACGGAAACCTCGGTGCGGCAAAGGAAACATCGCGCCCGAGGAGAAACCATCCAAATCGGAGGTGAGGCCATGGCCCCCGAAACCGGCGAGGACCTGCTGTCCGTCGAGCCCCGTTTCGACACGGCTTGGCGCGGCTGTCACCGAGGCCAGGTCAAGGAATTCGTGGCCTGGGCCCGAGAAGAGCTCCGCCGCGTGGCCGCCGAACGCGACGCCGCGATGCGCCACGCGGCCCAGCTCGCGGACCTCAACCGCGAGCTGCACGCGACCGTCGACCGCATCAGCCGCACCCCCATCGAACCCGACGCCCTCCAGCAGCGCTCGAGGCGCATGATCGAGCTGACTCGCGAAGAAGCTTCGGAAATCATCGCGCGGGCGAAGGAAAAAGCCGAGCAGACGCGACTCGAGGCCGTGGCCGAGGCCGTGCGCCTCACCGAGAAGGAACGCGCGCTCGTCGCCGCCACCGAGGAAGATCGCCGCAGCCAGCAAGCGGCCCACGAGGCCTTCATGCACCGCGCGGCCGCCGAACGCGCCGCGGCCGACGAGGCCGCCGCCCAGCACCGGCGCCGCATGGAAGCCGACCTCACCGAGGCCCTCCACCAGCGCCGCACCGCGACGATCACCGAACTGGACCACCAGCGCACCACCACGCTCGCCGAACTGCACACCCTGCGCGCGGAAACCGAGGACGAGCTGGCCACCGTCCGCGCGAAAACCCTGCGCGACCTGGAAACCCAGCGCACGACCACGTTGCAGGACCTGGACCGCCGGCGCACCACGACCCAGCGCGAGCTGGACGCCGCCCGCGCCGAAACCCACCGCGAGCTGGACCACCAGCGCACGGCGACGCTGCGCGACCTCGAGCGTCAGCGCGCCGAAACCCACCGCACCCTCGCCGCCCAGACCGCGGCGGCCCAGGCCGACGCCGAAACGCGCATCCACCGCGCCACCGAGCACGCCACCCACCTCGTCACCCAGGCCGAAGCCCGCGTCGCCGAACTGGCGGCCGTGCACCACCGCCTGAAAACTGCCCTCACCGGCACGCGTGAGCTGCTGGCCTCGGCGACGTCCGCGCTGGACCCCCTGCCGGAGGACACGGACACGCCGGTTCCGGTGCAGCGCCGCAAACCGGCGCTCACGGAGGCCACCGCGACGGGCTGATCTGCGGAGATCTCGATCAGGCAACCGTTGTTGCACCTCTGCGAGCGCTCGGCTTTTCAGTGGTCTCGTCCGCGCGAACACGGGTATACCGGTGTTCACGGACCTCATTCGGGCGTGGAAGTCCCCACCGAGATCAACGCGCCCCTAGATTGGTTCGATGACCACCACCGAGCCGAGGACGTCGACCCGGTTGCTGCTCGTCGTCGTCTGCGTGGTGGTGCTGGGCACGGCGACCACGCTCGCCAATCGCGTGCTGCCCGGCTGGGCCTACCCGATCTGTGGGGCCGTGACGGCGGTCGTGCTGCTCGCGCTCGCGTTCGGTGCCGGCTACACGGCGACCGACCTCGGGGTCAGCCGCGCGACCCTCGGGCGAGCAGCGGTCACGGGGCTGATCGGAGCGGCGTTTTTCCTGGTCGTCTTCGGCATCGCGGCCGTCGTACCGTCGCTTCGGGCCGTGTACGACGACGGACGGGTCGGGGATCCCGACCCGCTTCAGCTGCTGTGGCTCACGCTCGGGCGGATCACGTTCGGCACCGTGCTCGTCGAGGAGATCGCGTTCCGGAGCGTGCTGCCGGCGTTGCTGGGGGCGCGCGATGATCGGTGGCGGTGGGGGCCGATCCTCGGGGCGTCGGCGTTCTTCGGGCTGTGGCACTTCCTGCCGGCGCTGGCGGTCGGGCGGAACGCGGCCGTGCACGCGGCGCTGGGCGCGGTGCCGGTGCAGCTGGTGCAGGTGCTGGCCATGGTCGCGGCGGCCGCGGCGGGGGTGTTCCTGCACGCGTGGCGGCACTTCGGCCGCGGCGTGCTGGCGTCGGTGCTGGTGCACTTCGCGGCGAACGTCGGGGGACTCGTCATCGCGGTGGCCGTCCGGGTGTGAATACGCATACCCCGTATCGGATACGTGGGGTGGGTATACTCGACGACGTACAGGTGCGAACGAAGGGGACGGTGCGATGACGGGGTACGGCAGCGAGCGGGATGCCTATCTGAAGCGTCTGCGCCGCATCGAGGGGCAGATCCGCGGCTTGCAGCGCATGGTCGAGGAGGACAAGTACTGCATCGACATCCTCACGCAGGTGTCGGCGGCCACGAAGGCGCTGCAGTCGTTCTCGCTGGAGCTGCTCGACGAGCACCTGGCCACGTGCGTCGTGCAGGCCGCGGCGGCCGGGGGTGAGGAGGCCGACCTGAAGGTCCGCGAGGCCTCCGACGCGATCGCGCGGCTGGTCCGCTCGTAACTCCGGACACGAAACTCCAGGCACGAAAAAGGGCGCCCCGGCTCAGCGGGGCGCCCTTTTTCAACGTGCGGTGCGGAATCCGCGCAGACGCAGGCTGTTCGACACCACGAACACCGATGAGAACGCCATCGCCGCACCCGCGATCATCGGGTTGAGCAGGCCGAACGCCGCCAGCGGCAGCGCCGCGACGTTGTAGGCGAAGGCCCAGAACAGGTTTCCCTTGATCGTCCCGAGCGTGCGCCGCGCCAGGCGGATGGCGTCGACGGCGGCGCGCAGGTCGCCGCGGACGAGGGTGAGGTCGCCGGCCTCGATGGCGGCGTCGGTGCCGGTGCCCATCGAGAGGCCGAGGTCGGCCTGGGCGAGGGCGGCGGCGTCGTTCACGCCGTCGCCGACCATGGCGACCACGCGGCCCTCGGACTGCAGCCGCTTGACCACGGCCACCTTGTCCTCGGGCAGCACCTCGGCGATCACCTCTTCGATGCCGGCCGCGCCGGCGATGGCTCGCGCGGCGCCGGCGTTGTCGCCGGTCAGCAGCACCGGTGCGAGCCCCAGGGCCCGCAGCTCGGCCACGGCCTGGGCCGAAGTCGGCTTGATCGTGTCCGCGACGACCAGCACCGCGCGCGCGACCCCGTCCCAGCCCACGAACACCGCGGTCGCACCGTGCTGTTCGGCCGCGGCTTGGGCCTCGGCGAGCGGTCCGTCGACGCGGATGCCCCAGTCGGCCAGGAACGCCGCGCGCCCGGCCACCACGGCCGTGCCCTCGACCAGCCCGGTCACGCCCAGGCCCTCGGTCGCCCGGAACTCCTGCACGGCCGGCAGCTCCCCGATCCGCTCACGCGCACTGGCGACGATCGCCTTCGCGATGGGGTGCTCCGACGCGTCTTCGACCGCGCCTGCGTAGCGCAGGACCTCGTCCTCGGTGACACCTTCGGCGTGCACCTCGACGAGACTCATGCGACCGGTGGTCACGGTGCCGGTCTTGTCCAGCACGACCGTGTCCACGCGCCGGGTGGACTCGAGCACCTCCGGCCCCTTGATGAGGATTCCCAGCTGGGCGCCCCGGCCGGTGCCGACCAGCAGCGCCGTCGGCGTGGCCAGGCCCAGCGCGCACGGGCAGGCGATGATCAGCACGGCGACCGCGGCCGTGAATGCCTCGGCGACGCCACCGCCGCTCGCAAGCCACGCCACCAGCGTGACCAGCGCGAGCACCAGGACGATCGGGACGAAGACCGCGGACACCCGGTCGGCCAGCCGCTGCACGGCGGCCTTGCCGTTCTGGGCTTCCTCCACGAGCCGGGCCATCTGCGCGAGCCGCGTGTCGTCGCCGACGCGCGTGGCCCGCACGACCAGGCGCCCGCCGACGTTCACCGTCGCGCCGGTCACCGCGTCGCCGGAAGCGACCTCGACGGGCACCGACTCGCCGGTGATCATGCTGACGTCGACCGCGGAGCTGCCCTCGGTGACCACCCCGTCGGTGGCGATCTTCTCGCCGGGCCGCACCACGAACAGGTCGCCGACCCGCAGCTCGCTCACAGGGACACGACGTTCCCGGCCGTCGCGCAGCACGGTGACGTCTTTCGCGCCGAGCTCGAACAACGCCCGCAGCGCCGCTCCCGAACGCCGCTTGGCGCGGGCTTCGAAGTAGCGCCCGGCCAGGATGAACGTGGTGACGCCGGAGGCGACCTCGAGGTAGATGCTGCTCGTGCCCATGCCCGGCGTCACGGTGAGGGTGAAGCTGTCGCGCAGGCCCGTCATGCCGGCGCTGCCGAAGAAGAGGGCGTACAGCGACCAGAGCGTCGCCGCCGAAACGCCCAAAGAGATGAGCGTGTCCATGGTCGCGGCGCCGTGGCGCAGGTTGGTCCACGCGGCGCGGTGGAACGGGAACGCGCCCCACACCACGACCGGCGCAGCCAAGGTGAGCGAGAGCCACTGCCAGTTGTCGAACTGCAGCGCGGGGATCATCGCGAGCAGGATCACCGGCACGGTCAGCAGCGCCGAGTAGACCAGGCGGTCGCGCAGCGGACGCGTCTCGTCCGGGGTCTCGGGCTCCTCGGGGTTCTCGGGCTTCGCCGGCTCGGGGCGTTGCGCGGTGTAGCCGGTGGCTTCGACGACGCCCACCAGGTCGTCGACGGAGACCCCGGCGGGGAACTCGACGTGGGCCTTCTCGGTGGCGTAGTTCACGCTCGCCGTGACGCCGTCGACCTTGTTCAGCTTCCGCTCGACGCGGGCGGCGCACGAAGCGCACGTCATGCCGCCGATCACGAGCTCGACGGTCTGCGGCGCGTGGGTCGCGGTGGTCATCTACGCCACCAGCCGGTAGCCGGCCTCGGTGACGGCCGCCGCGACCGCGTCCACGGCCAGCGGCTGCTCGCTCACGACTTTCACCGCGCCCGACGCGAGGTCCACGTCGACTTCCCGGACACCGTCGAGCTCCCCGACCTCTTCCCGCACCGCGCCGACGCAGTGCGGGCAGGTCATGCCCTCGACGGTGTACGTGGCTTCGGTCATCACCGGCTCCTTCGTGCAGAGGCGTCCTTGTTTTCTTTATACCCCTCGGGGGTAGGGTTCAACCATGCGGGCCGCCTGTGGGCCCGGTTACCCCGCCCGGCAGACTGCGGTGATGCGGAAGCTCTACGCGATCGGGATCGGCGCCGGCGACCCGGAACACCTCACCGTCCAGGCGATCGACCGCCTCAACCGCGTCGACGTCTTCTTCGTCCTCGACAAGGGCTCCGCGAAGTCCGACCTCGTGCGGCTGCGCCAGGACATCCTGTCGCGCTTCGTCACGCGGCCGTACCGCGTGGTCACCGCCACGGACCCCTCGCGCGACCGCACGCCGACCGATTACCGCGCCGCCGTCGCCGACTGGCACGAGCTCCGCACGGACGTCTACGAGCGCCTCATCCGCGATTCCCTGGGCCCCGACGACACCGGCGCCTTCCTCGTCTGGGGCGACCCCGCGCTCTACGACAGCACCATCGCCCTGATCGACGCCGTGCTCGCACGCGGCAACGTGTCGTTCGACTACGAGGTGATCCCCGGGGTGAGCAGCATTTCCGCCCTGGTCGCCCGCCACCGCACCACGATGAACCAGATCGGCCGCTCGGTGCAGCTCACCACCGGCCGGCGTCTGGCCACCGGCTGGCCCGCGGACGCCGACGACGTCTTCGTCCTGCTCGACGCCCACACGACGTTCGCCCAGTTCGCGGACCAGGGACTGGTGATCTACTGGGGCGCGTACGTGGGGACTGCCGAGGAGATCCTGCTGTCGGGGCCCTTGGACGCCGAGCTGGCCGCCCGCATCCAGTCGGTCCGGGCGGAGGCCCGGGAGAAGCACGGGTGGATCATGGACACGTATTTGCTGCGGCGGCCGCGGTAGCGCTTCGTTGCGGTGCGCACACGACCGTCTGTGGAACTCGGCGGCCCAGCCTTGGTGATCGCCGACCCGCTGCGTCGTCACGACGTCGGCGCCTGGCATCAGGACGAGAACCAGCGCCATGCCTCAGGAAGCCATTGCGGTTCTCGACGTGGGCCTGAAAATGAGTCGGGCCCCGGGAGAACCGCTTTCGCGTTCTCGACCGGGGCCCGACCGTAGGTAAAGTTCGGCGGCGTCCTACTCTCCCACAACCCTTCGGTTGCAGTACCATCGGCGCTACCAGGCTTAGCTTCCGGGTTCGGAATGGGACCGGGCGT
>NZ_JBSGDT010000072.1:0-11663 GCF_053602515.1 Amycolatopsis sp. NPDC004368
GCCCAGTACGAGGCACTACACGCAATGACCCACCCGGTCACCCCAACCCTGGAAACCAGCTAATCCAGTCTCCACCAAACCCGGGGCTTGACACCTAGGTCCCTCACGCAGCGACCTGCTGACGGTAACCCTTTTGGCCCAGTTGCGCTTGGTTTGTGCTGGTCAACGGCTGGGTTGCGTGTGATCGGGTCGGAGTTTGGCTGCCACGCCGTGCACAACGGACTGGTAGTACGCGGGCCGGTGGGACGCTGTACGAAGGAGGTGCACCTGGACGGCGGTCTGGCCACGTGCATCCGGTTCGGGTATCGATGAACATGCGCGCCGTCTCGCAGGCGCCAGGGTGCTCGCCGACTTCAACGAGAACGTGGTCGAGCTGGTGGAGACCTACACGATCCTCGAGCGGCGGCATGGACGCGACGACGCGCTCTTCAACTTGATGGAGCCGCTGAGCCAGAAGTCGAAGAGCTGGCTGATCACAGACCTCGCGTTAGCGGCGTCGGGTGTGCACGATCCCCGGAACCTGACATTCCCGACCGCTGCGGATCTCCTCGACGAAGCGTCCGGCGACAACTCGAATTCGGACCCGAAACACATGGTTTTCCGGCGATGGCGTCCGTCCGTTCGGAGCCCAACGTCGTGGAGCCGGCGTGCCCGCGTGCAACAGATGTTCGGCGCGAAGGTCGCTGATTCCCTACGGCTGCACCACGAAACCGCGCACGGCGACCTGCACTGGAACGACGTGCTCGCGCCTGGCTTCGTTCTCCCGGACTGGGAGAGATGTGGGGCCTCGGTCCGGTCGGCACCGACGCCGCCCCCTCTACCTCCACTCGCTCGTGTCGCCGGAAACCGCCGCGCGCGTCCAGGACACGTTTGCCGAGGTACTCAGCGGCGGCGGCCCGGCGGCGGCCGACTGTCCCGAGAACCAAGGACTTCTTGCCCTGAACCTGCTGCCTGCAGCCGAGCACACTCGACGATGAACCCACTGTTCCGGAGACTACCGGGATCAACGATGACCGAGTTGCGCCCCTTGACCGCACAGGAATGCATCGACCTGCTGTCGACCCAGCCGGTGGGCAGGCTGGTGTTTTCCGAGAACGCGTTGCCCGCCATCCGGCCGGTCAACTTCCACGTGCACGAGGGAAACATCATCGTCCGGAGCAGCCGAACCGGGTCGATCGCCAACCTCCGCGACGCAGTGGTCGCGTTCGAGGTCGACAGCATCGACCTCACCACCCGCACGGGATGGAGTGTGGTCGTGCTCGGCAAGGCGAATCCGATCACCGAAATCGACGAACTCGTGGCGCTGGCCGAACCCCGCCACCGGCCGTGGCCCGGTGGAGAACGTTCACACTTCCTGCGGATCCCGATAGAAACCATCAACGGGCGAATGTTCCACGTCTCGGACGCTGGCAACAGTCAGCGCTGCGGACTGGGAGGCCAGGAATAGATTCTCTCGTTCGTGCAGGGAACCCCCAGCCCGGCTGCTCGGGAGTTTGTCTACCTGCTTGGCGTTGATGCTGTCGCCTGGTCGGGGGCCATGTCTTTGGCGACCTCGCCGGAGCGGAGTAGCGTCGTCCATTGTGGCTCACCGCGATGGCGGGAGGTGCTCGTGAAGCAGGAAACGTCGGCCTGGGAATTGGACCGGGCGAGCACTGAGCTGGTGGAGTTGGTCCGTTTGGCGCGCGACGCGATGAGTCGAGCGACCGAGGCCATGGTAGCTCCGGATGCTTCGCTGGGCGACAGTCTGAGCACCGCTTACCGGGCGGTCGATGCGCTGCGGCGTGAGGTTGACAGCCATGCGACTGACACCCTGGCGGTCCGTCGCCGGTCGGCCGAGTCGAAGCTGTTGCCCGCGACCATTGCGGCGGTCCACATCAACGCCGAGGCCGAGGACATGGGGCAGCTGGCCAGGGAGGTCGCCGACATCGCCCGGACCCGGCGTTCGTGGGCATCCGTCCCCGAGGCGCTGCTGGAGGCACTGCGCGAGGTAAGCGGGATCTGCCTCCGTATGACTGTCGGGGCAGCCGATGCCGTGGAGTCGCGCGGGGCTGCCGGGATCGCGGAGCTAGCCGGGTTCAACGTGTCCGCGGACCGCGCGCAGCGGTCGCTGTACCGGGGTCTGCTGTCTGAGGGTGGCTCGATCGAAGCGGATGCGGCAGTCGATCTCACCCTGGTGGCGCGCTGCTACGAACGCTTCGCCTGGCATGCCATGGCGGTCGCTCGTCGCGCAGTGCTGCTCGACGTGGACACAGCGACGACGTGAGTTTCACGGCAGCCCGGCGATCGCGATCTCGGCGAGGATCCGCTGCCACACCGCGCTGTTGAGGACGTGCCGGTCATGAGTTACCACGATGGTGGATTGGAGGGGATCACTCAGGTCGATGGTGAGTACCCCGTCGCGGACCAGGTGTTCGAGCAGGTCCGCGACGATCGTCGCGTAGTCCTCCGATCCGGCGTGTGCCGGTCGGATGCTGCTGAAGGTCGGGGGAAGCAGGTCTAGCGCGATCGCGGTGAGTCCCTGATCGGCCCAATCGCGGATCCGGAGCGGGATACGCAGCGGCTGCATGAGGCAGAGCAGTGCGTGCCCGCGGCGGAACCGGTGCCCGAACGGGTTAACCGGGAGCCGCACGCCGGCAAGCATGGTGGCGGTATCGAACAAGTCCTGACGCGGTACGAGGCGCGCGCCCATCGCGGTATAGCTGTCGTCCGGGATTCCGGTCCGTCTCCCGGCGCCGCTCTCGATCAGGACGTCCAAGCCTAGCCCGCGGATTCGTCTCACGATCGCGGGCACGAGTGCGACGCGCCGTTCGCCAGGGGTGTCCTCGGTGTAGACACCGATCGTCTGGGCTGTCACTTCGGATCACCTCGCTCGCCGGTCGCTGTTGACAACTCGAAAGGCGTGAGTCACCGGCTGTCAGCGCGGCACGCGCGGGCGTGTCCGCCACCGCTGACGATTGTAGGCTCGGCGGGAGGGGCCAGGTGACCGGTGAAGGGAGCCGGCGTGGCGAATGCGGAGTGGCAGTTCTGGGTCGACCGGGGCGGCACGTTCACCGACATCGTGGCGCGACGGCCGGACGGGCAGCTGCTGACGCACAAATTGCTGTCGATGAACCCGGCGCGCTATCGCGACGCGGCGGTGGCCGGGATCAAGGTGCTGCTGGGGGTGAGCGCGGATGCGCCGGTGCCGGTCGAGCGGGTCGAGACGGTGCGGATGGGCACTACGGTGGCGACGAACGCGCTGCTGGAACGCAAGGGCGAGCGGACGCTGCTGGTGATCACACGGGGATTCGCCGACGCGCTGCGCATCGCATACCAGAATCGTCCCAGGATCTTCGACCGGCACATCGTGCTGCCGGAGATGCTGTACGAGCGCGTCGTCGAGGTCGACGAACGAATCGCCGCCGACGGCACGGTGCTGTGCGCGCCCGATCTCGACCAGCTGGGCCACCTGCTGCGGCAGGCGTACGCCGACGGGATTCACGCCGTCGCGGTGGTGTGCCTGCACAGCCACTTGTATCCGGCCCATGAACAGGAGATTGGCAGCCTGGCCGAACAGATCGGCTTTCCCCAGATCTCGCTGTCGTCCGAGGTCAGTCCGCTGATGAAGCTGGTGCCACGCGGAGACACCGCGGTGGTGGACACTTACTTGTCCCCGGTGTTGCGTCGCTACGTCGACCAGGTGGCCGCTCAGATGCGCGGCGTCCGGTTGATGTTCATGCAGTCGAACGGGGGGCTGGCCGAGGCCGGGCATTTCCGTGGCAAGGACGCGATCCTGTCCGGCCCGGCAGGGGGCATCGTCGGCATGGTGCGGATGTCGGCGCTGGCGGGATTCGACCATGTGATCGGCTTCGACATGGGCGGTACATCGACCGACGTGTCGCACTACGCCGGCGAGTACGAGCGGGTGTTCACCACTCAGGTCGCCGGGGTCCGGCTGCGCGCCCCGATGCTGGACATCCACACCGTAGCCGCCGGTGGCGGGTCGATCCTGCACTTCGACGGCAGCCGCTATCGCGTCGGCCCGGACTCGGCCGGCGCGGACCCTGGCCCGGCCTCCTATCGTGGCGGCGGACCGTTGACCATCACCGACGCCAACGTCATGCTCGGCCGAGTACAGCCCGCCCACTTCCCAGCCGTGTTCGGCCCCGACGGGGACCAGCCGCTGGACAGCGAGGTTGTGCGGCGCCGCTTCACCGAACTGGCCGGCGAGGTACGGGCACAGACGGGTGACGAGCGCTCACCGGAAGAGGTCGCCGAGGGTTTCCTGCGGATCGCGGTGTCGAACATGTCGAACGCGGTCAAGAAGATCTCCGTCCAAAAGGGACACGATGTGACCCGGTACGTGCTGACCACTTTCGGTGGTGCGGGCGGGCAGCACGCGTGCGCGGTGGCAGATGCACTCGGTATCCGCACGGTGCTTGTGCCGCCGATGGCCGGCGTGCTCTCCGCGCTCGGGATCGGGCTGGCCGACACTACCGCGATGCGGGAACAGTCCGTCGAGATCAGGCTCGACGCCGCGGCTCTGCCGAAGCTGGCGCAGGTCGCCGACACCCTCGAGGAGGCCGCGCGTTTCGAGCTGCTCGACGAGGGCATCCCGACTGAGCAGATCCGAGTGGTCCGTCGAGTGCAGGTGCGCTACGACGGCACCGACACCGCGGTGCCGGTAGAACTGGCCGAACTCGACACCATGGTCACCGATTTCGAGACCAGTCACCGAGCGACGTATTCGTTTCTGATGGACCGTCCGCTGATCGCCGAAGCGATGTCCGTCGAGGCCACCGGACTGACCGAACAACCGGATCTGTCCCATCTGGGCGAGCAGACACCCGACACCGCCGATCCGGGCGACACCGCCTCCCTCTGCGCCCAGGGAAGCTGGCGTGAGGTGCCGTTACGGCAACGGGAGCGGATGCGCCCCGGCGATATTCTGACCGGGCCGGCGATCATTGCCGAGGCCAACGCCACCACCGTGGTCGACGACGGCTGGCAGGCGACGATGACGAGGTCCGGACACCTGATCGCCGAGCGGGTGGCAGCGCCGGATGAGACCGACGCGGCGACTGCGTCGGATCCGGTGCTGTTGGAGATCTTCAACAACCTCTTCATGTCGATCGCCGAACAGATGGGCACCCGGCTGGAAGCCACGGCCCAGTCGGTGAACATCCGCGAGCGGCTGGACTTCTCGTGTGCGCTGTTCGACGCGGACGGCAACCTCGTCGCCAACGCGCCGCACATTCCCGTCCATCTGGGCTCGATGGGGACCAGCGTCAAGGAAGTGGTCAGCCGACGCGCCGGGAAGATGAAACCTGGCGACGTGTACGCGGTAAACGACCCTTACCACGGCGGTACGCACCTGCCGGACATCACCGTCATCACCCCTGTCTTTGACGCCGTGGGCAAGCACATCCTGTTCTTCGTCGCCTCCCGCGGGCACCATGCCGAAATCGGCGGTATCACACCTGGCTCCATGCCGGCCCACAGCCGCGCGGTCGACGAAGAAGGCGTGCTGTTCGACAATTGGCTGCTCGCCGAAAACGGCCGGTTCCGCGAGAGTGAAACGCTGCGCCTCCTGACCGACGCGCCTTACCCGTCTCGCAGTCCGGAGACGAACCTCGCTGATCTGCGTGCCCAGATCGCCGCCAACCAGAAAGGTGTCGACGAGGTCGGCAAGATGATCGACCACTTCGGACTCGATGTCGTCCAGGCCTACATGCGGCACGTTCAGGACAACGCCGAGGACGCTGTCCGCCGCGTGATCGACACGCTCGGCGACGGTCAATACCGGTACCGCATGGACTCCGGCGCGATCATCGCCGTGCGGGTCACAGCGGACCGCGCGAGTCGCAGTGCGACCATCGACTTCACCGGTACCTCGCCCCAGCTGGACACGAATTTCAACGCACCGTCCTCAGTCGCCAACGCCGCGGTGCTCTACGTGTTCCGGACCCTGGTCGCCGACGACATCCCGCTCAACGACGGCTGCATGCGCCCCTTGCAGGTCATCATCCCCGAGGGCTCGATGCTCGCGCCCACCTATCCCGCGGCTGTCGTCGCCGGCAACGTCGAAACTTCTCAGGCGATCACCGGTGCGTTGTTGGCCGCTCTGCGTGTGCAGGCCGAGGGCTCGGGGACGATGAACAACGTTACCTTCGGCAACGAACGTCACCAATACTACGAGACCCTAGCGTCCGGCTCCGGTGCCGGGGACGGGTTCGACGGTGCGTCCGCGGTGCAGACGCACATGACGAACTCCCGGCTCACCGACCCCGAGGTACTCGAATGGCGCTTCCCCGTCGTATTGCGGGAATTCGCCATCCGCCGCGGCAGCGGCGGGGGCGGACGATGGCACGGAGGCGACGGCGCTACCCGCCGCCTCGAGTTCACCGAAGCCGTGACCGTGAGCACCTTGTCCGGCCACCGCAAGGTTGCGCCCTACGGTATGGCCGGCGGATCCCCCGGAGCGCTAGGTCGCAACCACGTGCGGCACGCCGACGGCACCGTCACCGAACTCGCGGGAGCCGATTCGGCTCAGATCCGCCCTGGTGACGTGTTGATCGTCGAAACGCCGGGCGGTGGTGGCTACGGCGCACCGCAGTCATCATGATAGTCCGCAGTTGATTGCCAGTGGGCGTGGGTAGATCGCCGGGAAGTTCGGCCGCGCCACCAAGCAGCCACAGGGTGATGCGTCGATCGCCGAGGGAGGGCGCCGACGGTGATTCGGTTTGGTTCGACTGCGGTGCGGGTGGGCTACTCAGGCATCGCCGAGGGGCGGTGTACGTCGTTCCGGGTAGTCGGCCGGACTCGCCCATCGGAGTGCGCACCCCCAGCGGTGCTCCGGCGGCCACGGCGGGTGCCGTCGGTTCTCGTGGCCGGGGCGGAGCGGCCGTTTCCAATGACAGGCGGAACCGGTCGGCTGGACGGGCGAACAGCTCTGTCGATGAAGGAACCGACGATGGATCCTGGGGGCGGGGATCGTCGGAACCGCTGCTGTGGTCCTGTTCCTGCTGGGCATGTCGACCAGGATCGGCAAGCAGTTCGGGAAAGGTGTTAAGTTCCGGCCCGGCCGCGTGACCGGTGTCCGCGAGCCCGGGTTGCGGTTCGTCATCCCGGTGCTTGACGTGCTCCGCAAAGCCTCGCTGAGCATCGTCACCATGCCGATCCAGTCGCGGGGCATCATCCTGGCCCTGCTTCACCAGTATCGAGGCGGTTCGCGTGCGGAAGGCCCGCAGCGACGAATTCGGGGTGCAGAATGACAAGCCTGTCCACCGACCTGGTTGTCGGAGTCGACGGATCCGAGGCGCCAATCACGGCGCTGATTGGGCCGCGCGGATGGCGGGGGAGTGCCACGGCAGTCTCCGGCTCGTGTACGCCGTCGACGAGGTCCCGGTGGCCTACCCGCATGCTGTGGCGATGTACGCCGACGTGGGGCGGCTCACCCGTGAGCGCGGGCGCGGCGTGCTCCAGCAGGCGCAGGAGGCGGCGGTTGAAGTGGCTCCGGGGTTGACCGTGAAAGTCGTGTTCCGGCCGGAGCGTCCGGCGGTGGCGTTGCGCGACGAATCCGCTTACGCCGGCCTGCTGATCCTCGGTACGCCCGGACTTCGTCGTCTGGGCCGGATCCTGCTGGGATCGGTGTCGGTCGCACTCGCGGCGCAGGGCGAGTGCCCGGTCGCGTTCGTTCGGCCGCACGCCGGCGACGACGCGCCGCCGGTTGACGAACCGGTGGTGGTCGGCGTTGACGCCACGCCGGTTGATGAGTAGGCGATCGTTCTCGCTTTCGAGGAGGCATCGTGTCGCTGGGCTCCGCTCGTCGCGGTGCACTGCTAGCGGGAAGCGTTCTTGTCCCGCGGTGTTTGACGAAGGAGGCTGGACCCTGGACACGCAGGCGATCGAGGAACACAAGCGAGACCTGCTGGCCCGGCGACTGGCCGGCCTGCAGGAGAAGTACCCGGACATCGAAGTCACCCGCGTGGTGGCAACGGGACGGCCATCGAAGGGCTTGCTCGACTACCCCGACCGCGCACAGCTGGTGGTCGTACTCGGCCGGGGCCGGAGCAGGGCAGCGGGTTCGGCACTCGGCTCGACTAGCCAGGGCCTGATCTCCTACGCGCTCTGCCCGGTCGTCGTCGCGCGTGGAACGCCTCTCCGCTGACAGCGACGTTCGCAGCCGGGGCGGCATTCGGCCCGGCGAGTCCCGGATGCGCGCGTTCAGCGGCGGCGAACAGACGTCGGCCGGGCCGGGGTCCCGAACTCGAGCTCGCCGCGGAGGGTCGCCGGCAGAAGCGTGAACACGTGCTCGAGCTGGCCTGGGGAGCAGAGTGAGTCCAGCGCCGCCGAAACCGCGCTTGCGGCCGCCGGGACGTCGTTCGGACTGATAGTCGCTCCTTCGGCGAACAAGACAGTGAACGTGCCGGCGCCGTAGCGCACGGGGACTCTGCTCGGTTTCCAGCCGTCGAAGTAGACGCCGCGCAGCAGCTCGGGCAGTTGGGCCGCGAAATGCGCGGCGCTCTGGACCGTGAGCCGGTCGCGGACCAGGTGCAACCACGTTCGCAGCACCCGGTAGACGTAGTCGTGGTCTTCGGTACCCAGCTGCTCGGCGATGGCGGTCAGCCAGCGGCGGGCTGTTTGATAGGCGGGTGCGAGCGGATCGGACTGTGTCGTCATCGGTTTTCCTTTCGAGGTCGGGAGTTCTGCGCATTCGTCACTGGGCGGCGGGTGCAAGAGTGCCGACGGGTCATTCGCCGGGGCGCACGAACCGGCTCGGGTCACCGGCGGCCCGCGCTCCGCTGTCCAGCCATTTCGCGAACCCGTGCCGGTTGCGCCGCTCCAGTTCGTCCAGGTAGGCCTGCCAGGCGGAGACGACGATGGGCCGCCCGCGCTCGTCACCTGCGTGTTGCAGCTGCACGAAGCTCCGCCGCCACGCCAGGCAGAGCTCGTCGAGCGAGAGGGCGCTGACCGGCATCGGGCGGGGCGCGCCTGTGTGCGACGCCGATGTCGTCTGTCGGCTCCGGCTGCCTCGCTGCGGCGCTCCGAAGACAGTTCGCCATCCGGACCAGGCTCCCGCGAACAGCAGAACAGCGGTCATCGTGAAAGCCGGTCCCGGACCGGCGATCACTGCGATCGTGGCGGCGAAGACACCCACGACCATCAGGCCCAGCGCCGCCATCGCTGCGCGCCGGGACGCGTGGTGGAGGCCGAACGCACGTTCCACCCAACGCACCCCGTCTGCGCACAGCCAGACGAGCGAGGCCAGTGCCAGTGCCGTCGAGGCTACGGCGATGACCGCCGCGGCCGGCACCACCACAACACCGAGCGCGCACACCAGACCCGTGAAGCAGATCTTCGACCACCAAGCGACGCAAGCGAACACGGCACACCTCGGAAATCTGTTGGGTCTCCTGGGGATCGGGAAGGCGAAGCCGGTTCCTCACGGGCAGTCCTGGGCGTCCGCGAGCGGGGCGTCTCCTTGCAGGTACTCCGCAATGTTCACGTCCAGCTTGCGTTGGCCGGGGAATCCGCGGATAGGGTCCTATGTCTTTTCGCCCGGGTCTTACGTCAGTGTCGCGAGCGTTCACCGTGCCGGGCCCTTGGTCCTCGGCACCAGTGTCCACCGGCCGTTTCCCCGGCTGGAGGGAACCGCTGTCCTTGAGTCGGCAACTGCGCCTCGACGGAAGTACGGCAATGGCAGAAGTCAAGGATCGGCTGGTGGTGGGTCTCGACGGATCGGATGCCGCCGACGCCGCTCTGGCGTGGTGCCTCGCGTTCGCCGATCACACCGGCGCCGACGTTCAAGCCGTGACGGCGTGGGTGTACGACCCGATGCTCGACGACGAGTCGGTGAACGGGAACGCGGCTTCGGCGAGGGAAGAACACCTGCGGCAACTCGAGGAGTACGTGGACTCGGCTTGCGCGGGCCGGCCAGGCATGGAGGCGCGGTGCGTGGCTGCCGAGGGCGATCCCGCCGATGTGCTCGTGGAGTGCTCGTGTGACGCGATGTTGCTGGTCATCGGCAGCCACGGCTGGGGAAAGTGGCGCGGCCTGCTGGCCGGCTCCGTGAGAGGTTCCTGTCTACGGCACGCGCCCTGTCCGGTGGTGGTGATCCCTCCGCAGGCGCGGTTGCCGGGCAGTGCGGTGGGGCGCCTGCCGGCCGGAACCGCTCACCAGGCCTCTGAGGACGGACGATGAGCGTCACTGCCGAGCGCCTCCTGGTCACCCGACGAGGAGAGCCGTTGCTGCGCCTGCGGGGCATTAGCAAGTGGTTCGGCGCGGTGGTCGATCTCGATGTTCCAGCCGGGCAAGTCACCGGGCTCGTCGGGGACAACGGGGCGGGGAAGTCGGTGCTGATCAGTTGCATCGCGGGGATTCACTCGCTGGACAGCAGTGAGTTCCGGTGGCAGCGACGACCGGTGCGTCGGCCGCGAACTCGTACGCCACGGCCTGTTGGACGAAGACACGATGCAGCTCTCGGCGCGCAAGACGCTCGCCGAGCTCGGTGTGACGACGGTGCCTTCGGTGCACCAGCCCATCGGCCTGCCGGCCGACTGCGGACCGGCGGTGATCGCGATCTCTCGCAACATGGACGAGGTCACGCACGTCACGGACCGGGTCGCGGTCTTGTACGGGGCCGGCTGGCGGTGGCACACCCAGCCGGCGACGTCGACAAGGAGACACTCATCGAGCTGATGACCACAGGCCGGTCCCCCCGGATCGAGCCACGACGAACGGAGTAACGCCATGAACCTCTGGATCATCACCGGGATCGCGGCGGCGGTCCTGCTTCTGCTGGTCCTGTCGATCAGGATCGTCAAGCAGTACGAGAAGGGGGTGCAGTTTCGGCTCGGGCGAGTGATCGGTGTACGCGAGCCAGGATTGCGGCTCATCATCCCCGTGGTCGACGTGCTGCGCCGGGTGTCACTGCGGATCGTCACCATGCCGATTCAGTCGCAGGGCATCATCACTCGGGACAACGTGAGCGTGGACGTCTCGGCGGTCGCGTACTTCCGCGTGGTCGACGCGGTGAAGTCGGTCGTGGCGATCGAGAACGTGCACGCGGCGATCAATCAGATCGCGCAGACGACCCTGCGGAAGGTGATCGGGCAGCACACACTCGACGAAACCCCGTCGGAAACGGACGCGATCAACTCCGACATCCGGCGGATCCTCGATGACACCACCACGGAGTGGGGTGTCGACGTGACGCTGGTGGAGCTGAGGGACATCCAGCTGCCGGAAGCGATGAAGCGTGCGATGGCCAAGGAGGCCGAAGCCGAGCGGGAGAAGCGCGGGAAGATCATCAACGCCGAGGGTGAGGCGCTGGCGGCGACGAAGCTCGGCGAGGCGTCGGACACGATGATGGCGCACCCGCTTTCGCTGCAGCTGCGCAACTTGCAGAGTTTGGTCGAGATCGCGGTCGATCACAACAGCACGGTCGTGTTTCCGGCGCCGTTGATGAGCACCATCGGCGAGCTCGGGTCGTTCCTCGCGCACGAGGCGGCCGCGGCCAAGCCGCCCATGCCGCAGGCTGTCGAACCAAATGGAAAACCCGCCGTCCCCGTGGGTCCCTGAACCCACCAGTCCGGAAAGGACTTCCCAATCGTGATGTCAAGCGGTTGCGGTGACGGGAGGTGAAGCGTGGTAGCACTTCCCGTCGCGGATCATCGCCCACA
>NZ_JBSGDT010000073.1:0-11571 GCF_053602515.1 Amycolatopsis sp. NPDC004368
GTCCGCGGCGGGCGGCGGTGTCGTCGTTCGGGATGAGTGGGACGAATGCTCATGTGATTATCGAGCAGGGCCCGGACCCGGCCAACGAGACCGAGACGGTCGTTCCGGTCGAGGTTGCGTCTGACTTCGATGGAGAGCCGACCGGGACCTCCGGGAAGGCGGCTCCTTCCGTCGACGGTGTCGTGCCGTGGGTTCTGTCGGGTCGTTCTCCGGCCGCGGTGCGCGCTCAGGCCCATCGCCTCGCGGACTGGGTCCGCGCCCGGCCGGATCTGACGGCTGCCGAGGTCGGAATTTCGCTGGCGACGACTCGAATGCTGTTCGAGCACCGCGCGGTGGTGATGGGTGGCTCGATAACGGAATTGCTCCAAGGCCTGGACTCCATCGATGAGAAGACTGCGTCGGCGTCGGTGATCCGCGGCTCGTTCCGAGACGAGGCCGGTCGTCTGGCTTTCGTGTTCCCGGGGCAAGGGTCGCAATGGGTCGGAATGGGGCGTGACCTGCTGGCATCGTCGGCAGTCTTCGCTTCTCGGATGGAAGAGTGCGCGTCGGCGCTGGTTCGCTTCACCGACTGGTCCTTGCTCGAGGTGCTCGATGACGAGGCTGCCCTGGCTCGGGTGGACGTCGTGCAGCCGGTTCTGTGGGCCGTGATGGTTTCGCTGGCAGCGGTCTGGGAGTCCTGGGGTGTTCAGCCGAGTGCCGTGGTCGGTCACTCGCAGGGTGAGGTCGCTGCGGCGGTCGTGGCGGGTGCGCTGTCGGTGGAGGATGGCGCGCGCGTCGTGGCGCTGCGGAGCAAGGCCTTGGCCATGCTCGCCGGTAGCGGAGGCATGGTCTCGGTGGCTGTGTCGCCGGAGGAGGCTGAACAACTGCTGTCGGCAGTCGGGGGGAATCTCTCGATCGCGGCGACGAACAGTGCCCACTCGGTCGTGGTGGCGGGAGACACCGCGGCACTCGATCGCTTGGTGGCTCACTGCCAGACAGAAGAGATCGACGGGCGTCGCATCAACGTGGATTACGCATCCCACACCGCGGGGATGGAACGGGTGCGCGACGAGCTGCTCGACGCGTTGGCTCCGGTGCACCCCAGGCCAGCCCGTCTGCCGTTCTTCTCGACGGTCCAGGGCGACTGGATTTCCGACACCTCGGTGCTCGACGCGCAGTACTGGTACCGAAACCTTCGTGAGATGGTGAAGTTCGGGCCGGCGATCGAAGAGCTCGTGACCTGGGGCGTCCGGACGTTCCTCGAAGTCAGCGCGCACCCGGTACTGCTGGTTCCGGTGGAGGAGACAGCGGATGAGCTGGGTGCTGATATTTACGCGGTGCCGACCCTGCGAAGGAACGAGACGGGCATTATCGCTCTCACCCGGGCGCTGGGAGCGCTGGTCACATCCGGCACTGCTGTCGACTGGGCTCGGGTGTACGGGCCGGTTCGCCCTGTGCCGTTGCCGACGTATTCCTTCCAATGGCAGCGGTTCTGGCCGAGCCAGGGCGGTCGGGCCGGCGATGCCGGCGCACTTGGAATGACTGAGGTGTCCCATCCGCTCCTGGGCGCGGTCACAGCTCTCCCGGCTTCGGACGGATTCGTGTTCACCAGCAGGTTGTCGCGCTCGACCCACCAGTGGCTCGCCGATCACGCCGTCCAGGGCGTAGTTTTGCTGCCCGCTGCCGGCTTCGTGGAGATGCTCTTCCAGGTCGGCGACTCGGTCGGCTGCGAAGCCGTTGAGGAGCTGACTCTGCACCGGCCACTGATCCTGCCTGAGGATGGCGCGGTCAGGATCCAGATCACGGTCGACGGTCCGACACCGGATGGCACCCGCGCCGTCTCGGTCTACTCTTGTCCCGACGGCGACGAGAGTATCTGGACCCGCCACGCAAGTGGCCTGCTGCGCTCCGTAGCAGCGGAGGCCGTGCCGGGTGATCTCGCCGATGCGTGGCCGCCTGCCGGGGCATCGCCGATCGATCTTTCGGAGTTCTACCCGGCGGCTGCGGCTCAAGGTTTCGAATACGGTCCGGCGTTCCGAGGCCTGCGGTCCGCGTGGTGGGATGAGGGTGACCTCATCGTCGAGGCGAGTCTGCCGGATTCGTCGGCTTCGGACGAAATGAACTTCGGATTGCATCCGGCTTTGCTCGACTCGGTCTTCCAGGCGGGCATGCTGCTGGCGCCGGGCAGGCGTGTCCTCCCGTTCGAGATCCAGGGCGTCCGCCTGCGGGCGACCGGAGCGCTCGACGTACGTGCGCGGCTGCATCCTGTCTCGGAAAGCTCTGTCGCCGTCACGGTTTTTGACGCCCGAGGCGGTCTCGTGGCCGTCGTCGATGCCCTGGTCTCGCGTCCGATCGACGAGCACCAGCTCGTGGCGCGGGATGTCCGAGCTGCCGCCGGACAGCTCCTGCGCGTCGGCTGGATCCCGGCGACAGGGTTGCCTGAGCGAGGCGACGACGTCTCCTTTGCCGTCGTCGCCGAGGATGCTTCGGGTCCCGAATTCTTCACGAATATCACGGAAGTGCCGGCCGTGGTCGTGCTACCGGTGCGTACCGAAGGCGCCGGCTCGGCCGCCGACGCGGCGCACGAGACCCTGAAGCGTGTACTGGCTTTCCTTCAGACATGGCTTGCGGACGAGCGATGTGAGACGTCCCGGCTTGTCGTGGCGACGCGATCGGCTGTCCTTGTCGAAGCAGGGCGCGACCGGCGGGTGGACATCATCGCGGCGTCGGTCTGGGGCTTGCTGCGGTCCGCGGCGAGTGAAAACCCCGGCCGGTTGCTGGTGGTCGACCTCGACCCGGGGCTGTCGTGGGAGACCGGGCTGAGCGCACTTGGCGAGACCCTCTCATCCCTGCGCGGTTCGGACGAGACGCAGCTGGCCGTTCGTGACGGGCGGGTGTACCACGCGAGGCTCGTACGCGCCGAGGAGGCGTCGTCGCCCTCGTTTATCTCACCGGACGAACCGTCCTGGCGGCTCACGGTTCCGGACAAGGGCAGCGTGTCGGGGTTGGTCTGCCGCGCGGCACCGGAACTGATGACACCGCTCGAACGTGGCCAGGTGCGCGTCGAAATCCGGGCGGCAGGCTTGAACTTCAGGGACGTCGTCAATGCGCTCGGCATGATCGGCGGGCAGGACTCCTTGTTGGGCGCGGAGGCTGCAGGTGTTGTTCTCGAAACCGGCCCTGGCGTCAGCCGGTTCGTGCCGGGAGACCGCGTGAGCGGTTTGTTCTCCGGTGCGTTGGCGTCGATCGGGGTCACGGACGAACGGTTGCTCACCACGTTGCCCGGCGACTGGAGCTTCGGCTCCGCGGCCTCGGTACCGGTTGTGTTCTCCACCGCCGTCTACGGCCTCGTCGACCTCGCGGGCCTGCAGCCCGGTGAGACTGTACTCATCCACGCCGGCACAGGTGGGGTCGGTATGGCAGCCATCCAGCTGGCTCACCATCTCGGAGCGGAAGTGTTCGCGACCGCCAGCCCGCAGAAGTGGGGTGTCCTGCGGTCACTTGGAGTAGCAGAGGATCACCTTGCCTCTTCCCGCACGCTCGAGTTCGAGGAGAAGTTCGGCCGGGTGGCAGGAGCGAGCGGCATCGACGTCGTGCTCAATTCGCTGGCCGGTGAGTTCGTGGATGCTTCGGCTCGGCTTCTCAAACCCGGTGGCCGGTTCTTGGAGATGGGCAAGACCGATATCCGGCCTGCGGATCTCTTCGAAGCCGAGCACCCGCAACTGCGGTATCAGCCGTTTGACCTGATGACAGCAGGTGTCGACCGATTGGACAACATCCTGCGGAGGGTGGTGGACTTCATGCGCGCAGGTGTACTGAAGCCGCTTCCTGTCACCACCTGGCCGGTGAGCCGGGCGGCTGCCGCGTTCCGCTATGTAGGCCAGGCGAAGCACGTGGGCAAAGTGGTGCTGACCATGCCGCGCTCCCTGGACCCCGACGGAACGGTCTTGATCACCGGCGGTACTGGAGGACTGGGTGGCGTGCTGGCGCGACACTTGGTCCTGCAGCACGGAGCGCGAAGGCTCGTGCTGGCGAGCAGGTCCGGCGCAGACGCGTCCGGTGCTCCCGAACTGCTGGAAGAGCTCAATGAGCTGGGTGCCCAGGTCGAGCTCGTGGCGTGCGATGTCGTCGATCGAACCTCGGTGCGGAAGCTCTTGGCGGGTATCGACGCAGATCATCCGCTGACTGCCGTGGTGCACGCAGCTGGCCTGCTGGATGACGCCACAATCGAGGTGCTGACACCTGCTCAAGTCGATCGCGTCCTGGAGCCGAAGGCGGATGGTGCCTGGCACCTGCACGAACTGACGGCCGGCATCGATCTCGCGGCTTTTGTGATGTTCTCTTCGCTGTCGGGCGTGATCGGCAGCGCCGGGCAAGGCAACTACGCGGCGGGTAACGCATTCCTCGACGCACTGGCCGAGTTGCGTCGGTCCGCCGGCCTGCCCGCGGTGTCTGTCGACTGGGGAACTTGGACGCAGGACGTCGGGCTGACGAGCGGTCTGTCCGCGCGTGACATGGAGCGGTTGAAGCAGTCGGGTTTCCCGCCGTTGACGGTGGACGAGGGCCTCGCGTTGTTCGACGCGGCGCTGAGGGCCGACCATCCGGTTGCCGTGGCAACCGGCCTTGAGCCGTCGGCATGGCGAGACGGCAGGACCGTGCCGCCTTTGCTGCGGGTGCTGGTGAAGGGCGTTACCCGGCGTGCGGTTACGGCCGAAGAAGCGGCCGGAGGCCTACTCGGTCGCTTGCGTGCCACCGCTGCCGGGGACCGGCTCGCGCTCCTGGCGGATCTGGTTTGTGAACAGGCAGCTGCCGTGCTCGGGCACGCGCAGGGCGGGGACGTCGACGCCGACGGGAAGTTCCGCGACCTCGGCTTCGATTCGTTGACTTCAGTCGAGTTGCGCAACCGCCTCAGTGAGGTGACGGGTTTGAGGTTGCCCGCCACGGCCACCTTCGATTTTCCGACTCCCGCAGCTCTCGCGCAGCACATCTTGACAAGGTTGCTCGGAGACGAGGAACCGGCAGCTCCGACGAATGCTTCGGTATCGCGGCCGGTTGTCGGTGATCCGGTGGTGATCGTGGGCATGGCCTGCCGTCTGCCGGGTGGCGTCGCCTCTCCCGATCAGTTGTGGGACGTCGTCCGTGACGAGGTCGACGCCGTCGGTGGGTTCCCGCGTGATCGTGGTTGGGATCTCGCCGATCTGGCGGAGTCGTCGACTACGGGATCAGGAGGTTTCCTGTCCGACGTAGCGGAGTTCGACGCGGGCTTCTTCGGGATTTCCCCCCGTGAAGCGCTGAGCATGGACCCGCAGCAGCGGTTGCTGCTGGAAAGCAGCTGGGAAGCCCTCGAGCGGGCTGATATCGACCCGAAGACGCTGGCCGGCACTCGAACCGGTGTATTCACGGGGACGACGAGCCAGACCTACAGCCAGTTGCTCCTTGACTCGGGACACGAACTGGACGGCCGGGTCGGCATGGGCAACCTGTCGAGTGTGTTGTCGGGTCGGGTGGCGTATTCGTTTGGTTTTGAGGGTCCTGCTGTGACGGTGGATACGGCGTGTTCGTCGTCGTTGGTGGCGTTGCATTTGGGTGCGCAGTCGTTGCGTTCGGGTGAGTCCGATCTGGTGCTGGCCGGCGGGGTGACTGTTCTGGCGACGCCGGAGCTGTTCGTGGAGTTTTCCCGGCAGGGTGGTTTGGCGCCTGATGGCCGGTGTAAGTCGTTCTCCGACGCGGCGGACGGTACTGGCTTTGCCGAGGGCGTCGGTGTTCTTGTGCTGCAGCGGTTGTCCGACGCCGTGGCACAAGGGCGGCGCGTGCTGGCGGTGGTGCGGGGCACTGCGGTGAACCAGGACGGTGCGTCGAATGGATGGACGGCGCCGAATGGCTCGTCGCAGCAGCGGGTGATTCGTGCGGCACTGAGTGCCTCGGATCTTTCAGCGGCCGACGTCGACGTAATCGAGGCTCACGGCACCGGTACGACTCTCGGTGATCCGATCGAGGCTCAGGCGCTGCTGGCTACTTACGGGAAGGACCGGCCGGCTGATCGGCCGGTGCTGGTGGGGTCGGTCAAGTCGAACATCGGCCACACTCAGGGCGCCGCGGGCGTCGCAGGGGTCATCAAAATGGTGATGGCGATGCAACACGGGGTTGTCCCGGCGAGTCTGCACGTCGGGGAGACCTCGCGGCACGTCGATTGGTCGGCGGGCGAAATGCAGGTGGTGGGGGCGAAGACGGAGTGGCCTGAGACGGGACATCCGCGCCGCGCGGGAGTGTCGTCGTTCGGGGTGAGCGGGACGAACGCGCATGTGATCCTCGAACAAGCCCCTGACATCGTCGCGAAGGAGACCGGTCGCAAGCCCGGCCCGACTGCCGGGCAGGTGGTTCCCTGGATCATTTCGGCTCGCTCGGAGGCCGGGTTGCGCGACCAGGCGGTCCGGCTGGCCGGATACGTCGGGCAGCGTCCTGAGCTGGGTGTGGCCGAGGTCGGCAGTGGCCTGGCCGGTGCCCGCTCGGTCTTCGAGCATCGCGCGGTCGTGGTGGGCCGCGAGCGTGACGAGCTCATCGAGGGGCTGTCGGCTCTCGCTCAAGGTGTGCCCGATGCGCGAGTGGTTTCGGGCGTGGCGCGCAAGGGCGGCAAAATCGCTTTCGTCTTCCCTGGTCAAGGCTCTCAGTGGCAGGGGATGGCCGAAGAGCTCTGGGATTCTTCGGAGGTCTTCGCGCGTTCGATGCGAGAGTGCGAGGGCGCGCTGGCGCCATGGGTGACCTGGTCCTTGCGTGAGGTGCTGACGGATCCGTCGTCGCTGGAGAAGGTCGACATCGTTCAGCCTGCCTTGTGGGCGGTGATGGTCAGCCTGGCGAGGATGTGGCAGGACGCGGGCGTCGTCGCCCAAGCGGTTGTGGGTCACTCTCAGGGGGAGATCGCCGCAGCGTGCGTAGCGGGTGCGCTGTCCATCGAGGACGGCGCCAGGGTGGTGGCGCTGCGATCGCGCGCGCTGACGGCGCTGAGCGGGAGGGGCGCGATGGCGTCGCTGCCGGTCAGCGCGGCCGAGGCTGCTCTTCTGCTCGAGGAGTGCCAAGGCCGCGTCGCGGTCGCGGCGGTCAACGGCCCGACGTCCACGGTGGTCTCGGGCGACCCGGACGAGGTGGCCGCTCTGGTGGAACGGATGACGGACAGTGGCCTGCGGGCCCGCCTCATTCCGGTGGATTACGCCTCTCACAACGAGCACGTCGAGATTGTGCGGGAGGAGTTGCTCGCCGGCTTGTCCGGAGTGGTGGCGCGGGCGTCGGAGGTGCCGATCTTCTCCTCGGTCACGGGCCGGGGGATCCAGGGCAGTGCGATGGACGCCGAGTATTGGTACGCGAATCTGCGAACACCCGTCCAGTTCGAACGGGCTGTCCGCGGTGCGCTGGATTCGGGGTTCCGCGCGTTCGTGGAAGCCAGTGCTCACCCCGTATTGATCACTGCGCTGGTGGAGACCTTCGAATCCGCGGGCGTTCAAGCCCACGCGACGGGCACACTACGGCGTGGGGAGGGGGGAATGGACCGTTTCCTTCACTCTGCGGCTGATTTGCATGTTCACGGGACGAGTCTCGACTGGCGTGCAGTGCTGCCCGCACCGACTGGCGTGCTCGTCGAACTGCCGACGTACGCCTTCCAGCGGGAGCGGTACTGGCCTCAGCCCAGCGGCCGCTCCGGCAATGTGTCCGCCGCAGGGCTGGGATCGATCGACCACTCGTTGCTGAGCGCCATGATCGAGCTGCCGGCTTCGGACGACATTGTCTTCAGCGGCCGTATGTCGCTTGCGGCGCAGCCTTGGCTGGCCGACCACGTCGTGGGAGGTCAGGTGATCGTCCCGGGCACGGCTGTGCTGGAGATGGTGCTCCGAGCAGGAGAACAAGTCGACTGCGGCCGAGTGGAAGAACTGACGCTGCAAGCCCCGCTGGTCCTGCCCGAGCCCGGAGCTCTGCAGGTGCAAGTCCTGGTCGAGGGAGCGGCGGCCGATGGTCGCCGGCAGGTGCGGGTGTATTCCCGGATGGAGGAAGCCGGGGGCGAGACATCGGAGTGGACCTCGCACGCCGCGGCTGTCCTGACTGCCGTAGCACAGGGCACGAAGGCGGTGCAGGACAGTGCGTTCGCTCGCGTATGGCCGCCGGAAGGCGCGCAGCCGATCGTTGTCGACGGGTTTTACGAACGCCTTGTGCAAGCCGGGATCAGCCTCGGCCCGGTTTTCCGGGGTCTGTCGCGGGTATGGCGGCGCGGCAGCGAGGTCTTCGCGGATATCGAGCTGCCGGAAACCGAACACGACCGGGCGGCTTCATTCGGCCTCCATCCGGCTCTACTCGATGCTGCGCTTCAAGCGGGCTCGTTCACGGGCGAACCGGATGTCAGCACGCGTTTGTTGTTCAACCTTAGTGAAGTCACCCTGCACGCAGTCGGAGCACGCACGGTCCGGGTGCGGGTCTCGGGAGAGGGCGAGCAAAGTCTTGCCGTTACTCTGGCCGATGTCCGCGGGCAGCTGGTCGCCACGATCGGTGCGGCGAGTACCCGCGAATTCGATGCGAGCCGGGCGACGGCGGCGGCCTATCATCGGCGAGGTGACCTCTTCTCGGCGGATTGGGTCCCTGCAGGCGCAGCTTCTCCCGTGCCCCTGCCGAGCAGCGGGCAGCCCGGGCTGCCAGAGGCTCACGAGTGGGTGATTGTGGATTCTCGATCTACCGGCGAGAGGCCTGATCGCGGAGCGCTCCGAGGTGCCCGAGTCGTGGCCGGGATGGACGAATTGAGTGTCGTCGTCGGAGACGATGAGCCCGCGCCGAAGGTGATCGTCCTGCCCGTAGCACGTCGCTACGACCACGATGTCCCCCGTGCCGTCCGCGAAGCAGCCACCGAGGTGCTGGGTGAGGTGCAGTTGTGGCTGTCTGACCAACGATGGGCTGACTCCTTGCTCATGGTCATCACCAACGACGCCTTCACCTCCGGCCTGACGGGCGGCTCCCTCGATGCCGGACCGGATGTCGCGGCCCGCTCGGTGTGGGGTCTGCTGCGTTCCGCGCAGTCGGAAAATCCCGGCCGGCTGAAGCTGGTCGACATCTCCACAAGCCGGGGCAAGGGTGGGGACACCGAATCCGGAGCAGAGCCGATTTCGGAATGGCTGCCGGAAAGCACCCTGCACGCGATCGTCCTTTCGGACGAACCCCAGCTGCTCGTCCGAGATGGAGAGCTTCTCAAGGCACGATTGGTCAAGCGGCCTTCGTCCGAGCTCGGCTCTTCGGTGTGGGGGGCCGACCCGAACGGCACCATCCTGATCACGGGAGGTACAGGTGGGTTGGGCAAGCTTGTGGCCCGGCACCTGGTGGCTGAGCACGGTGCTCGGCGCCTTCTGCTCGCAAGCCGTCGAGGCAGCGAGGCTCCGGGTGCATCGGAGCTCGTCGCGGAACTGACCGAACTGGGTGCCCAGGTCTCCGTGGCCGCCTGCGACGTGGCTGATCGGAACGCCGTCGAAGCCCTGCTGCTGGCAATCCCGGCCGAGTGCCCGCTCACCGCAGTCGTGCACACCGCGGGTGTGGTCGATGACGGCGTCATCGGAGCTATAAGCCCATCGCGCCTGGACACCGTGCTGGGGCCGAAGCTTGACGCGGCGTGGCACTTGCACGAGTTGACCGAGGGCAGGGAACTGGCCGCCTTCGTAATGTTCTCCTCGACCTCCGGCACTTTGGGAGGGCCGGGGCAGAGCAACTATGCCGCAGCCAATGCGGCTCTGGACGGGCTGGCGGAGCTCCGGCACGAACTCGGCTTGCCGGCCGTGTCGCTCGCGTGGGGTTCCTGGGAGCCCTCGGGGGGAATGGCTGCAGAGCTCGCAGCACGTGACCTCGAGCGGATGGCCCGCTCGGGGATGGTGCCGATGTCCAATGAGCGAGGCCTCGCGCTGCTCGACCGGGCACTGGAAGAACACGTTCCGGCGATCGTGGCCGCGCGCTTGGATACCAAACGGCTGAGCGGCGACGAAGTAACTCCGATTTTGAGGGGGGTGCTCCCGAGCCGCGCACCCAGGGCGTTGGCGGCCACGACCACCGACAGCTCAGAGCTTCGTGACCAGCTCGCGCGGCTGCCTGAGAACATTCGGAAAGAAACCCTGGTCGACCTGGTGGTGGGGCAGGCCCGAGCAGTGCTCGGCTACACCGGCAGTGCGGCGCTGGACCCTGGCGAGGCGTTCAGGGAGCTGGGCTTCGACTCGCTTACTGCGGTGGAGCTCCGCAATCGGCTCGTCGCCGAGACCGGACTGCGGCTGCCGCCCACTTTGGTGTTTGACTATCCGAGTCCTGTCACGCTCGCGGAGCACCTTCTGCTGAACCTCGTATCGGATCCACCTCGCGAAATTCCGTCGACGTCCGTGCTTGCGGAATTTGACAGTTTGGAGGCAGTCTTCTCGGCGGCATACCTCGATGATTCGGCGCGGCAGGATTTGGCCGGGCGCCTGAGGAATATGCTTGAAAAGTTGAATTCTCATCCGGACAGCATCGGCAATGGAGAGACGTCTCTGGAATCGGCTACGGCCGAGGATCTCTTCGCGATTCTCGACGACGAACAGTGATGAACCGGCTCGGCATCCGCATTCCGACAGGACGAATTGATCATGGCTACTGAACAGCAGCTCCTCGACTACCTCAAGAAGGCCACAGGTGAGCTAGTCACGGCTCGGGAGCGACTGCGCGAAGCGGAGTCGCGAGGACGTGAACCTTTGGCGATCGTCGGGATGGCGTGCCGATTTCCCGGCGGGGTCCGGTCGCCGGAAGGCCTGTGGTCCTTGGTGGCCGGGGAAGGTGAGGGCATCGGCGATTTTCCGGCTGACCGTGGCTGGGAGGCAAGATCGCCGCGTGCCGAGGACCCAGCTTTTACGAGCATCGAATATTCAAGGCGTGGTGGCTTTTTGCACGATGCCGCCGATTTCGATGCGGACTTCTTTGGGATTTCGCCACGTGAAGCGTTGGTGATGGATCCTCAGCAGCGGTTGTTACTGGAGACATCTTGGGAAGCCTTCGAACACGCCGGACTGGACCCAGCCGGGCTGAAGGGCAGCAAGAGTGGTGTCTTCGTCGGGGGCTATCAGCTGGGCTACAGCGAACGGCCTGGACTCAACGCTGTCGAGCTCGACGGGTACCGCAGCACCGGTGCCGCTGCCAGCGTGATGTCGGGCCGGGTGGCCTACGTCTTCGGTTTTGAGGGTCCTGCTGTGACGGTGGATACGGCGTGTTCGTCGTCGTTGGTGGCGTTGCATCAGGCGGGTCAGGCACTGCGTTCGGGTGACTGCGACCTCGCACTCGTCGGGGGTGTCACCGTGATGCCGACGCCACTGACGTTCGAGGAGTTCGCGCGGCAGGGCGGCTTGTCCTCGGACGGCCGCTGCAGGTCTTTCGCCGACTCGGCAGACGGCACAGGCTTGGCCGAGGGTGTTGGTGTGTTGGTGGTTGAGCGGTTGTCGGATGCTCGGCGGTGTGGGCATTCGGTGTTGGCTGTTGTTCGTGGTTCTGCGGTGAATCAGGATGGTGCGTCGAATGGGTTGACGGCGCCGAGTGGTTTGGCGCAGCAGCGGGTGATTC
>NZ_JBSGDT010000074.1:0-9945 GCF_053602515.1 Amycolatopsis sp. NPDC004368
GTGGAGGGGCATGGGACGGGGACTCGGTTGGGTGATCCGATTGAGGTTCAGGCGTTGCTGGCGACGTATGGGCAGGATCGTCCGGTTGATCGTCCGCTGTTGTTGGGTTCGGTGAAGTCGAATATCGGGCATACGCAGGCGGCTGCTGGTGTTGCCGGGATCATCAAGATGGTCATGGCGATGCGCCACGGTGTGCTGCCGCGGACACTGCACGTGGATGAGCCGTCGGGGAATGTGGAGTGGTCGGCGGGTGCGGTGCGTTTGCTGACGGAGCAGAGGCCGTGGCCGGAGACGGGGCGTCCGCGGCGGGCGGCGGTGTCGTCGTTCGGGATGAGTGGGACGAATGCTCATGTGATTATCGAGCAGGGCCCGGACCCGGCCAACGAGACCGAGGCAGTTCCCGGAGCACAAGTAGCTCGAGGTTCGGCTGTGCCTTGGTTGGTCTCAGGGCGTTCCGAGGAGGCTTTGCGATCGCAGGCGGCTCGCCTGGTCGTATGGGCGCGTGCTCAGCCAGAGATTTCGCCGTTGGAGGTGGGGCTGTCGCTGGCCACTGATCGGGCTTCGCTTGATCACCGCGCGACGATTGTCGGGGAATCGCCCGAGGAGCTGGTGCGCGGTCTGGAAGCAGTCTCGAGTGGTGCTGTGGATGCGGTGGTCAACCGCGGGGTGGTCCGAAGTGACAATGAATCATTCGCTTTTGTCTTTTCGGGTCAGGGGTCGCAGTTTGTGGGGATGGGTCGGGGGTTGTATGACTTGTTTCCGGTGTTTGCTGGTGCTTTTGATGCGGTGTGTGCTCGTTTGGATTCTGTAGTGGGTTGTTCGTTGCGGGATGTGGTTTTTTCTGGTGGTTCGGGGGTGTTGGATCGGACGGAGTTTGCGCAGCCGGGTTTGTTTGCGGTTGAGGTTGCTTTGTTTCGGTTGTTGGAATCGTGGGGTGTTCGGCCCGGGTTTGTGGTTGGTCATTCTGTTGGTGAGGTTGCGGCTGCGCATGTGGCGGGTGTGTTGTCGTTGGATGATGCTTGTGTTTTGGTGGGGGCTCGGGGCCGGTTGATGGGGGCGTTGCCTGCGGGTGGGGCGATGGTGGCGATTGAGGCTTCGGAGGGGGAGGTTGGCTCTGGGCTGGTTGGCGGGGTTTCGGTTGCTGCTGTGAATGGTTCTTCGTCTGTGGTGGTTTCTGGTGACGAGGAAGCTGTGCTGGGGCTGGCTCGCGTGTGGGAGGGGCGTGGTCGTCGTACGAAGCAGTTGACGGTGAGCCATGCTTTTCATTCGCATCATATGGATCCGATGATTGATGAGTTTCGTCGCGTGGTGGAAGGGTTGTCTTTTGAGGAGCCGTTGATTCCTTTGGTGTCGACGGTGCTGGGGCGTGTTGCTGGTGAGGATGTTCGTTCTCCGGATTATTGGGTACGTAATGTTCGTGAGCCAGTGTTGTTTGGCGAGGGTGTTCGGGTGTTGCGCGATCTGGGTGTGCGCACGTTTGTTGAGGTCGGTCCAGGTGGTGTGTTGTCCGCTGTGGGGCAGGCGGATGTGGCGGCTGAGGAAGTGATGTTTGTTCCGGTGTTGCGCGGGGGTGGTGACGAGGGTCGGTCGCTGGTTTCTGCGTTGGCGCGGTTGCAGGTGCGGGGTGTTGTTGTTGATTGGGAGGCCTTTTTTGCGGGCCGGGGTGGGTGCCGGGTTGATTTGCCGACGTACGCGTTCCAGCGACAACGATACTGGTCTCAGCAGGTCACTGCGCCGAGCGACCATCGTGAATACGCGGATGCGGACGCTGCATGGTTTTGGAAATCGGTGGAGGGTGCGGACTTCGATTCGCTAGGGTCGGTATTGAAGGTGGGTGCCGACATGCCCTTGCGGAGGGTGCTTCCAGCGCTGGCCGATTGGCGCAGGGCGCGACGCGAGCGGTCGCTACTGGATTCCTGGCAATACCGGGTGAGCTGGCAGCAGATCAAAATCATGTCGAGCCGAATGTCGGGAACCTGGCTGGTCGTAGTGTCGGAAGCCGGCACCGTGCCATCGGAGCTGCACTCTCTTGGTGCTCGAGTGATCGAGGTGGCGTTGGGCGGCTGCCCTGGCCGACTCCGTACGGCGGAGCTACTTCGGCAGGCAGTGCAGGGCTCCGAGGTCTCGGGGGTCCTCTTCCTGCTTGGCGAAGACGAGCAACCGCATCCTGTCCACCGTTGCGTGCCCTCCGGTTTGGCCGCGACGCTGGAGCTCGTGCAGGCCATTGGTGATGCCGGCGTCCTCGCACCGTTGTGGTGCGTGACTCGGAACGCGGTGTCATTGGGAAGCTCCGACAATCCGCCTCATCCGGGGCTGGCTCAGGTCTGGGGACTCGGTCGGGTGATAGCCCTGGAACAGCCGCGCAGGTGGGGCGGCCTCATCGATTTGCAGCCGGGGCAACCGGCCGACCTGTGGGCCCAGGTCGCAGGAGTACTGGGCTCTGATGGCGAAGACCACGTCGCGGTCCGACCATCCGGTGTTTATGCGCGAAGGCTTGTGCGCGCGTCATCGGCTGGCAGTTCGACATGGGTGCCTCGCGGTACGGTGCTAATCGCGGGTGGCACCGGCGGGCTTGGCGCGCACGTCGCTCGATGGGCAGCTCGCGCGGGGGCGGATCACTTGCTGCTGGTGAGCCGGCGCGGTCCCGCAGCGGCTGGCGCGGCCGAGCTGGAGTCGGAACTCGCCTCGCTCGGCGTGCGGGTCACTGTGCGGGCTTGCGATCTATCGGATCGGAAAGCGCTAGACCAGGTCGTGGCGAGCGTTCCTGCCGAAGCGCCTCTGACGACGGTCGTCCATGCCGCCGGCGTTCTCGACGATGGTGTCCTGGAGTCGATGACCTTGGCGAGCTTCGATGAGGTTATCCGGGCGAAGATGGATGCGGCCCTCGCGTTGCACGAGGCTACTCTGTCCCACGACATCTCGGCTTTCGTGCTGTTCTCGTCCATCGCGGCGACTTTGGGTTCTGCCGGGCAGGCCAACTACGCCGCCGCCAATGCGGGGCTGGACGCGTTTGCCGAATGGCGCCGCGCTCAGGGTTTGCCCGCGACTTCGATCGCATGGGGTCCTTGGGCTGCCGACGGTATGGCCTCGAATGATCGGGTGGAGCGCCGGCTCCAACGCTCGGGTTTTCGCGGTATGGACCCCGAGCTCGCGGTATCCGCCCTGGCCCAGGCCGTGGCGGATGGTGAGGCCACCCGGGTCATCGGCGATGTCGACTGGGCGCAGTTCGTCAAGGGGCTGGCGGTCGTGCGGTCCAGTAGTTCTCTGGTCGTCGACATGCCCGAGGCGAGGGAGGCACTACGCAAGGAGCTGCCGCCGGTCGGCGTCAGCGGGGCTTCGATGCTCGAGCGATTGCGAAACGCCTCCGGACCAGAGGGGCGAAAGGTGGTCCTCGACCTTGTGCGGTCGCACGCCGCCGTCATCCTCGGATACCGCTCTGCTACGGAGCTCGAGCCGGACCGGGCGTTCCAGGGCTTGGGTTTCGACTCCTTGACGGCCGTAGAGCTCAGCAACCGGATTGGTGCAGAACTCGGAATTTCCTTGCCGGCCACATTGATTTTCGACCACCCGACGCTGGAATTGCTGACCGATAGCCTCATCGCGGAGCTGCTACCCTCGGAAGACGGGCTCGTGGAGGCCGTCCTCGCGGAGCTGGCTCGGGTGGAAAAGACGCTCTCCAGCCCATCGATCGACGAAGACGCACGTGCTCGCATCTCGGCTCGGATTCGGGCGATGGCCGCCAACGTGACACTTGCCGACGAAACCTCGGCCGAGACCAGGGTCGCGCAAACACTCGAATCCCTTTCCGACGACGACATGTTCGACATAATCGGTAAGAAGTTCGGAATTTCCTGACCTGATTTCCGCTCGGAAACAAATTTCTCGCGTGAGGAAGCTCGAAATGGCGAATGAGGACAAGCTCCGGTACTTTTTGAAGCGGGTCACCGCCGACCTGGAGGAGGCGCAGGAACGTGTTCGCGGTGCTGAGCGCCGTGAACACGAACCTATCGCTATCGTCGCCATGAGCTGTCGCTTCCCGGGGGGAGCGACCACACCCGAACAGTTGTGGAGTTTACTTTCCTCGGGTGCGGACACGGTTTCCGGCCAGCCCGAAGACCGAGGCTGGCAAGCTGGCACCGGGGAACTACGTGGCGCTTTCATTGACGATGCCGCCATGTTCGACCCCGCAGTTTTCGGCATTTCGCCCCGTGAGGCGCTGGCGATGGATCCCCAGCAGCGACTGCTATTGGAAACCTCATGGGAAGCTTTCGAACGAGCGGGCATCGCGCCCCTGTCGATGCGAGGCAGCCATACCGGGGTGTTCATTGGGACGAACGGGCAGGACTACGGCACGTTGCTACTCGACGGGGCCGAAGACCTCACCGGGCACGTCGCAACGGGCAACACTGCCAGCGTCATGTCGGGCCGCGTCTCGTACACGTTCGGACTGGAGGGCCCGGCAGTCACCATCGACACAGCGTGTTCGGCCTCGCTGGTCGCCTTGCACCTCGCAACCCAGGCTCTGCGACGGCAGGAGTGCTCGTTCGCGCTCGCCGGTGGCGCAACCGTGATGGCCACCCCCGGTACATTCGCCGAGTTTGCCAGGCAAGGTGGCCTTGCTGCGGACGGCCGGTGCAAGGCTTTCGCGACGGCCGCCGACGGCACCGGGTGGGGCGAGGGCGTCGGCATGCTTCTACTGGAGAGGCTCTCCGACGCGCGGCGCAACGGCCACCGAGTGCTCGCGGTCGTCCGCGGCAGTGCGGTCAACCAGGACGGCGCTTCCAATGGGTTGACCGCGCCGCACGGCCCATCCCAGCAGAGGGTGATCCTCCAAGCGCTGGCGAATGCGCGGCTGAACGCGTCTGATGTAGACGCTGTAGAAGCACACGGGACGGGAACCCGGCTCGGCGACCCGATCGAGGCACAGGCACTTCTGGCGACCTACGGTAAAGAGCGCGATCGCCCGTTGTGGCTCGGTTCCGTCAAGTCCAACATCGCCCACACGCAGGCGGCGGCGGGTGTCGCAGGCGTGATCAAGATGGTGCTGTCGATGCGTCATGGAATGCTGCCGAGAACGCTGCACGTCGACGAGCCTAGCCGGCACGTGGATTGGGCGAGCGGCGCGGTTTCGCTGCTGACCGAGTCGACGCCGTGGCCGGAGACTGAGGCGCCCCGCCGCGCTGGCATCTCTTCGTTTGGGATCAGTGGCACCAATGCGCACGTGATCCTGGAGCAAGCACCGTTTGACGAGGATCGTGCCAACGCGGGTCCAGCCGACGGCGCCGACGAATTCCGACCGTGGGTTCTCTCCGCTCGTGGGGAGAAGGCATTGAGGGCGCAAGCCGAAAAATTGCTTTCGTACTTGTCCGAGGCGGATCTCGACGCCGAGGATGTGGCATTCTCTTTGGCCACTGGTAGGACGGCGATGGAGAAACGGGCCGTCGTCATCGGAACAAATATCCCCGCGTTGATGGCTGGATTGTCTGCTCTCGCTGACGGCGAGACTAATGAAAACGTAGTTGAAGGCAGTCCGGTCAAGGGCTCGCATGCTTTTGTTTTTTCGGGTCAGGGGTCGCAGTTTGTGGGGATGGGTCGGGGGTTGTATGACTTGTTTCCGGTGTTTGCTGGTGCTTTTGATGCGGTGTGTGCTCGTTTGGATTCTGTAGTGGGTTGTTCGTTGCGGGATGTGGTTTTTTCTGGTGGTTCGGGGGTGTTGGATCGGACGGAGTTTGCGCAGCCGGGTTTGTTTGCGGTTGAGGTTGCTTTGTTTCGGTTGTTGGAATCGTGGGGTGTTCGGCCCGGGTTTGTGGTTGGTCATTCTGTTGGTGAGGTTGCGGCTGCGCATGTGGCGGGTGTGTTGTCGTTGGATGATGCTTGTGTTTTGGTGGGGGCTCGGGGCCGGTTGATGGGGGCGTTGCCTGCGGGTGGGGCGATGGTGGCGATTGAGGCTTCGGAGGGGGAGGTTGGCTCTGGGCTGGTTGGCGGGGTTTCGGTTGCTGCTGTGAATGGTTCTTCGTCTGTGGTGGTTTCTGGTGACGAGGAAGCTGTGCTGGGGCTGGCTCGCGTGTGGGAGGGGCGTGGTCGTCGTACGAAGCAGTTGACGGTGAGCCATGCTTTTCATTCGCATCATATGGATCCGATGATTGATGAGTTTCGTCGCGTGGTGGAAGGGTTGTCTTTTGAGGAGCCGTTGATTCCTTTGGTGTCGACGGTGCTGGGGCGTGTTGCTGGTGAGGATGTTCGTTCTCCGGATTATTGGGTACGTAATGTTCGTGAGCCAGTGTTGTTTGGCGAGGGTGTTCGGGTGTTGCGCGATCTGGGTGTGCGCACGTTTGTTGAGGTCGGTCCAGGTGGTGTGTTGTCCGCTGTGGGGCAGGCGGATGTGGCGGCTGAGGAAGTGATGTTTGTTCCGGTGTTGCGCGGGGGTGGTGACGAGGGTCGGTCGCTGGTTTCTGCGTTGGCGCGGTTGCAGGTGCGGGGTGTTGTTGTTGATTGGGAGGCCTTTTTTGCGGGCCGGGGTGGGTGCCGGGTTGATTTGCCGACGTACGCGTTCCAGCGACAACGATACTGGCCTCAGCGCGTCACTCGCGTTGGTGACCTCTCCTCGGCCGGCCTGAGCTCAGCCGAGCATCCGCTACTCGGCGCCGCTGTTGTTCTCGCCGACGCCGATGGAGTTCTGTTCACCGGCAGGCTTTCGATTGAAACTCATCCTTGGTTCGTGGATCACGCTGTGTCGGGTGTGGTCCTGCTACCGGGCACGGCTTTTGTCGAGCTTGCCACGCGGGCCGGTGATCAGGTCGGATGTACCTTGATTGAAGATCTGACCTTGGAGTCCCCACTGGCGTTACCGGATCACGGTGGGGTAGTCGTGCAGGTCGTGGTGGGGGCTGCCGATGACACCGGCCGCCGGTCCCTCACTATCCACGGGCGAAGGGAAGACGAGTACGACGGAGGGTGGACGCGGCATGCGAGCGGAATCCTCTGCCCCGTCTCGGAAGTCCGTAGCGTTGGCCTGATGGGGCCTGAGTGGCCGCCGGCGGACGCTGAACAGGTAGACGTGTCGGGTCTCTATGAAGAGCTGGCCAGCGCCGGGTTCGGCTACGGCCCGGCGTTTCGCAACGTGCGGGCGATGTGGCGTCGCGGTGACGAGGTCCTGGCCGACGTTGTACTGTCCGAGGAAGAGCAGCGGCAGGCAGGACAGTTCGGCCTGCATCCGGCACTTTTCGACGCTGCCTTGCACACGGTGTGGCAAGCCGGCTTCTTCCCGGAGCCGCGGCTACCGTTCGTCTGGGCCGGCGTGTCACTGCACGCGAGGGGTGCGACTACGGCTCGGATCCGCATTGCCCCCGTCGGCGCCGACAAGATCTCTCTGGAGATCGCCGACGGGATCGGTCAGGCCGTGCTCACGGCCTCGTCGCTGACGCTGCGGCCTGTGGTCGAGCAGCAGCTCGACATCGCTTACCGAGGTACGCAGTCGGTTTACCGGGTGGAGTGGAACCCGGTGGTGTCTGGTGACGCACCGGCCGAAGAGTCGTGGTGGGTGCTCGGCGAAGGGGTGCAGCCCGGTGCTGCGGTGACCTTTCCCGACTTGACGGCCGTGCAGGAAGCTATCGCCAGCGGCCTGCCGGCCCCCGCTTACCTCGTGATCAATGCGCGCGCGGACGGCGACGACACGGTGGCGGCCGCGCACGACGGGACGCAGCGGGTGCTCGATGTGGTCCGGTTATGGCTGGCGGACGAGCAGCTTGCCGAAACGCGACTTGTGGTGGTGACCAGGCGTGCGATGCCCGCCGGCGCGGGGTTCGACATCGACGTTCGAACGGCGCCGGTCTGGGGCCTGCTTCGTTCGGCCCAATCAGAGCACCCCGAGCGCCTCATCCTCGTGGATCTGGACGAGACGGAGAACCCGCTCGCCGCCATACGACAGGCTGTCGCCACAGGCGAAGACCAGAGCGCGTTCCGCGCCGGTGCGGTCTTGGTGCCCCGCCTTGTACGAGCAAGCGGTGCGGAGAGGACCGAGCCGCACTGGAGTGCGGACGGGACAGTGCTGATCACCGGTGGTACCGGTGAGCTCGGTGCTCTGATAGCCCGTCATCTGGTGCTCGAGCGGGGTGTGCGACGGCTGGTCCTCGCCGGCCGGCGAGGACCAGCTGCGGAAGGCGCGCCGGAGCTCGCAGCCGAGCTCGGTTCTTCGGGCGCCGAAGTCAGTTTCGTGGCCTGCGACGTGAGCGACCGCGAGGCCGTCGCGCAATTGCTGGCGTCGATTCCGGTGGAGCACGGGTTGACTGCGGTCATCCACGCGGCGGGAGTGCTCGACGACGGAGTGATTTCGGGGCTGACCTCCGACCAGGTTGATGCGGTCATGGGACCCAAGGTCGACGGGGCTTGGCATCTGCACGAGCTGACCGCGGCGATGGACCTCTCGGCATTTGTGCTGTTCTCTTCTGCCGCAGGCGTGTTCGGTACTCCGGGGCAGGCTAACTATGCTGCCGCCAACGCTTTTCTCGATGCACTTGCTGAACACCGCCGAGGGCGTGGCCTGCGTGCGACGTCGCTGGCATGGGGGCCTTGGGCTGCCTCCGGTGGGATGATCGGCCTGCTGAGCGAGGCGGCGCGTGACCGCATCGGGCGCAGCGGAGTCAGGCCGCTCTCGCAGACGACCGGCCTCCAGCTCTTCGATGCGGCGATGGCGAGTGGCGAGGCCGTACTCGTGCCGGTTTGCCTGGATCTGGAAGCTTTCCGAGCGCACTCCTCGGCTGCAGTTCCTTCGCCGCTGTTGCGCGGTCTCCTGCCGGTCGCACGCCGGGCAGCCGAAAAGGGGAGCGCCACAGGAGCCACGCTGCGGGACCGGCTTGCAAACCTGCGCCCACCCGAGCAGCTGCAACTACTCGTGGATCTGATCCGCGCTCAGGCCGCCACTGTTCTCGGGCACTCCCACCCGGCATCGGTCGGAGCTGAGCAGGCTTTCAGGGACATGGGATTCGATTCGCTTGCTGCGGTAGAATTCCGCAACTGGCTCAACGGCGTCACGGCATTGCGGTTGCCGGGCACGGTGGTCTTCGACTACCCGACGCCGCTTGCCGTCGCCCAGTACGTGCAGGACGAGCTTCTGGGTGCAAGGCGGGCCGCCGTCGTCGAGGCGGCGCCTGTCGCGACGGCCGGTGACCCGATAGTGATCGTCGGCATGAGCTGCCGATACCCCGGCGGCGTCTACAGCCCCGAAGACCTCTGGCGGCTGCTCGAGTCCGGCAGCGAGGGCATTTCCGAGTTCCCGGTCGACCGGGGCTGGAATGTCGAAGCGTTGTACGACCCCGACCCCGGCCACCACGGTACGACCTACGCACGTCGAGGCGGCTTTCTCCACGACGCCGCCGAATTTGATGCGGAATTTTTTGGTATTTCTCCTCGTGAAGCGTTGGCTATGGATCCGCAGCAGCGGTTGTTGCTGGAGACTTCTTGGGAAGCTTTTGAGCGATCGGGCATCGATCCAGCCAAGCTGCGCGGAAGCCGAACTGGTGTGTTCACCGGGCTGATGTACCACGATTATGCCACTCGATTCCCGGAGATCCCGGAGGGAGTCGAGGGGTATTTTGAAACCGGCAACTCCGGCAGTATGGCTTCGGGTCGGGTGGCGTATTCGTTTGGTTTTGAGGGTCCTGCTGTGACGGTGGATACGGCGTGTTCGTCGTCGTTGGTGGCGTTGCATCAGGCGGGTCAGGCGTTGCGTTCGGGCGATTGCGACCTCGCGTTGGTCAGTGGCGTCACCGTCATGTCCACACCGAGGACATTCGTGGAGTTCAGTCGGCAACGGGGATTGTCTGAAGACGGCCGGTGCAAGTCTTTCGCCGACTCGGCGGATGGTACTGGGTGGTCTGAGGGTGTCGGTGTTCTTGTGTTGCAGCGGTTGTCTGATGCTGTGGCGCAGGGTCGTCGGGTGTTGGCTGT
>NZ_JBSGDT010000075.1:0-9407 GCF_053602515.1 Amycolatopsis sp. NPDC004368
GCCCGCTCACGCAGCTCGTCTGGGTACTTCTTCGGTGGGGCCATCGCTCCTCATCATCCAGGCTTGAATGTCTCCATCAAACCCGGTACGGAACACAGTGTCGTCGCGACGAACACGCTGCTGTCCAGCAGCCACTACGCGACCAGCTACGCGCTGGTCGACGGGCTCGGCCGCACCGTGCAAACCCAAGCCCCCACCTCGTACGCGCAAGGCGGCCGGGTCGTCACGGACTCCTTCTACGACTCGCAGGGCCGGGCGTGGAAAACCCACGACGCCTACTGGAACGGCGACTCCGGGCCATCGACGACGTTGCTGGCGGTCGCGGACAACACCGTGCCGAGCACGACGGTGTCCACCTTCGACAGCGCCGGGCGCGCAACGGCGTCGGCCTACCAGCTCTACGGCGTGGAACAGTGGCGCAGCAGCACGGTGTACGACGGTGATCGCACCACCACCATCCCGCCCCACGGCGGGACCGCCAGCAGCGTCGTCACCAACGGCCTGGGCCAGAAAGTCCAGCTGGTGCAGTACAAAGATCCGGCCCACACCAATCCGGGCGACCCGGCCGACACCACCAGCTACGCCTACACCCACGACGGAAAGCTCACCTCGACCACCGACACCACCGGCCATAACAGCTGGACCACCGGCTACGACCTGCTCGGCCGGAAAGCCACGGCCACCGACCCCGACACCGGTGCCAGCTCCTTCACCTACGACAACGACGGCCGGATGCTGACCAGCACCGACGCCAGCGGCCGCACGCTGGCCTACACCTACGACAACCTCGGCCGCAAAACCGCCGAATACCAGGGCTCCACCAGCGGAACCAAGCTCGCGTCGTGGACCTACGACACGGTGCTGAAGGACAAGCCCACCGCTTCCAGCCGCTTCGCCGGCGGCAAGACCTACACCAACACCGTCGTCAGTTACGACACCGCGGGCCGGGTCACCAACTCACGGTTCACCGTCCCGATCACCGAAACCGGGTTCGGTGGCAACTACTCGTTCTCGTGGCGCTACGACCCGCTCAGCGATGTCCTGCGTTCCTTCAGCAGTCCTGAAACGGGCGGTTTGCCCGGCGAGACCATGCTCAGCGGGTACGACGCCCTGGACAGCCCCACTACCTACCAGGACGCCGGAAGCGTCGGCACCCTGCTGGTCTCCGAGACCGACTACAACCCCTACGGGCAGGTTCTGCGGACCAACTACCAGGATCCGACCCTGCCCAACCAGATCGCGGTCACCCACACCTACGCCGACGGCACGAACCGGCTGGCCACGACCCTGGCCGAGCGGGCCACGTCGACGAACTTCATGATCGCCAACCGCTTCTACAACTACGACGCGGCCGGCAACACCACCTCCATCGCCGACACCCCCCAAGATGCCCCGTCCGACACCCAATGCTTCAGCTACGACTACCTCCAGCGCGTGACCCAGGCCTTCACCCCAGCGTCGGGCAACTGCGCCACCACCCCCAGCATCACCGGGATCGGCGGCGCCGCCCCGTACTGGACGTCGTGGACCTACGACTCGACCGGTAACCGCCTCACCCAAACCCAGCACGGCGCGACCGGCGACACCACCGCGACGTCGACCTACCCCGCGGCCGGGCAGTCGCAGCCGCACGCGATCCAGGCACTGGACACCACCGGCCCGAACGGCAGCACCCACTCCGACTACACCTACGACCCGGCCGGCCGCACCCTCACCCAGGGAACCGGCGGCACGCGCCAGAGCTTCACCTACGACGCCGAGGGCCACGTCGCCACGGCGACAGATGCCAGCGGTACGGTCTCCAGTTACACCTACGACGCCGACGGCAACCTGCTCCTGACCAAGGATCCGACCGGCACCACCCTGACCCTCAACGACCTGGAGCTGTTCCGCGCGACCGGAACCTCCAGCACGGTGGGCACGCGGTTCTACTCGTTCAACGGCGCACCCGTCGCCGAGCGCAACTTCAAGACCGGCCTGTCGTGGTCGATGACCGACACCCAGAACACCACCTACGCCACTGTCAACGCGGACACCCTCGCCGTCACCCAACGCCGGCAGGACCCCTACGGCGTGGCCCGCGGCCCGGCCCCCTCGACCTGGCCCGACAAGCACGGCTACCTGGGCGGATACCAGGCCACGACCGGCCTGACCCACCTCGGCGCGCGTGAGTACGACCCGACGACGGGCCGCTTCACCACCGTCGACCCGGTGCTGAACACCGACAGCCCGCAGCAGCTGAACGGCTACTCCTACGCCAACGACAACCCCATTGGGATGTCCGACCCGACCGGGCTGTGCCCCTTCCAGCCCGACGGCGCCTGCCGCCAGCCCGACGGCAAACTCGGCGGCGGCGACGCCTGCCGTGTCGGCGGCTGGAGCTGTCCGACGAAAGACTCGAACATCTGCGGCTGCAGGGACAGATCCGTTTACGCCAACCACGGAACTCCTCCCTCGGGCGGGAAGCAACAGCCAGGACAGAAGGCTCGCGGCTCATCGGGCGGTGCAGCACGAGGCTCGTCCGACGACAGTGACGATGACGGAGGCTTCTGGGGGAAGGTCTGGGGCGTCGTCAAGGACGTCGGGGAGGACATCTACGAATACTCCGGCGCCAAGGACGTCGTGGACAACTGCATCAGCGACTTCGAGCTCCTCGGATGCGCCAAGGGCGCCGTCGAAGTCGGCTCGTGGTTCATCCCCGTCGGCGCCGCCGCCCACGGAGCCGAAATCGCCGCCGAAGCCGGTGGCCACCTCCTCGAGGGTGCGGTTACCACGGAAGGTCGAAGTATCGTCGCTAAAGGCGCCGACGATCTTGCAACAGCCGGTGACGGTGTTCCATATTTCAAAGCCTACCCACAGGAGTTCCTGGACCAAGCAGCAAAGTATGGAAAGGGTGGCGTTCGTGAACTTCCTGATGGCCGATTCCGCTTCTATGGCGAAGTAGCCACGGCGCGAACGCCTGGAGAGATGGTTGGCCGTCGCCTCGTCCGGGAGTGGAATCCTGCTAGTGGTGCTACCCGCATCTGGCACGAAACGTTAGATCATAGCGGGAATGTTAGAATTGTCCGTCCTGATGTTAGCGCAACCGGAGGAGATAAGGTTCACTACATGTTTGACACTGATGGCAACTATGCGGGGAGCTGGTAGTGCAGATGCGTGAGCAGGTCAGGGGCAAGATGGTCGCCCTGATCCAGGGCACATTGACGCGGGAGGAAGTCGCAGACTGGGCCCTGGCGCTGATCAAAGACGAATCCGCGAACTACTCCTCAGATGTGACTCTTTGGACTGCTCTCGATAGATTGGCTGGCGCCGATCTTCAGCATGGGCCGGGATTGTATTTGCATGACGCACATGATTTCCAATCCTGGTTAGACGAATTCGATCAATAGCGAAAGCGTGGAAATTGTATTCGAGTTAACGAGGAAACCGACTGAATTTGGGGGCATGTGCACGGATTTTTTCTGAGATGCGGAATGTGGCCTGTGAGGAATGTGTTGCGGACTGGCCGGCGCCGCGGTTGTGTCCAGGGTCGATGTACTTCATGAACGATCCGATGCCGTCTTGCTGGAACACGGCGGGAGGGTACCCGTTGCGATTGTTGTCACGCCGGGTGTGTGGGACCTGTTTCATGGACTCGTCCCGGCGATCTTCAGCGCCGTCGCGGTCGATGGTGCCCTCGGGGCGCTGAGTGTGGGGAGATGAATTTGGATTGCAGCAACGCGAGAGGAGAGATTAGAAGCAGTAAACGTGCTATTTGATGAGCGGTTCATATTTCTGAAATAGAATCGCATGCGTAATTCCGAGTGATCTTGTCGCATTCTCTCCTGTGAGGGCGATCAACTGAATCGAACTTCGGTTGGGAGCGCGGAGTGCCTGACGGGAGCCGTTGACGTCGAGATCGGCGGACGGCCAGCGATCCGCTCATGCGGGCCCGATCCAGCTGATACATCACCGCATCGACTACTGCCGGGATGATCTACCAAGGCGACGGCGAGCCAGGTGTGGGCGAGCATCCACATAGTGCGCTGCGCCCCGCCGACCACGACGGGACTCACTCCTCGGGACGGGACTAGCTAAGCAGTTTCAAATGCGGCTCATTCGTCGCCGGCCCGGCGGACGAACTGTGTGGCGGAAGCTTGCCAGCGCGACGAGCAAGATCTCGGTGCTGGCCACGGGCCGGAATATGAGGGCCGCGCCGGCCTCGAACGTGGGGCATTTGGTTGCGTCTACTGGTCGACGTCGCACAAGCCGCACAGGCTGCGACGCAGTAATTAGGCGCACTGCCGCAACGTGATCGACCGCTGGCGACATCGATAGTCGGGGTGCTGAGGGAGCGCGCGCATCACGTGCCCGTCAGCTACTCTGGTGACATGATCTCCCGAAACTTGGGAGATCTCCCATGCGGAGGGGTTCAAGTCCCCCCTCGGACACATAATTGGTTCTTTGACCTGCTGTTTTGTCAAGGCTTCTTATTGGTTCTTCTGTGGATCCGCTGGTCATGGGCGTGGGGGTTCAGGTCCCCTTCCGATACGCTCGCTAAACGCACATCGTGGTCGTCGGTCAGCGGGCTTACTGGGTGGGGTGCAGGAGTAGTTCGGCGATGGCTTGGACGCGGGCTCGGGTGATGCCGGTTCGTTGTTCGACTGCCAGTGGGTGGTCGGTGGGTTCGAGTTCGACGGTGGGCCGGACGCCGACGGGCTGGGTGTGCAGGTTGGTTTTCAGGTTCAGGGTCGTCGGCTGGTAAGAGGGCAGTTCGGTGGAGAGCCAGCCGAACTGGGGTGGTTCCTGGGCTCGTTCGGGCTTGTCCCACATTTCGATGGTGCGGCCGAAGTTGGCTTTGCTGAGCGAGATCCACACGCCCCATTCGAAGTCGTCGCCGGTGTCCAGGACGGGCAGGACCAGGCGGGCCTTGACGAAGAAGTGCTCGCGGTCGATCACGCACTGCTCGTCGCCGAGGATGCTGTCGGGCTGGCCGTTGAGGCCGTCGTGCCAGTAGGCCGGGGCGAAGGTGCCGTAGGCCAAGGGGGCAGATCGTCGTGGTGCCGGCCGCAGCAGGAGCAGTCGAACCCCAGGTCCGTCGTCATGACAAACAGCTTAGTCACGCTTTACGCAACCTTGATCAATATGGTCTCTGAACACCGGCCTCTCGCCTGGGCGAGTCAGAGCAAAGCGCGATCCATGGCCGCGGCGGGGCGGTGAGGTACCCGAGACGGTGGGCGAGGGCGAGTCGCCGGCGAGGTCTGCTTGGTTGCCGTTTGGCCACGTTGGGCCCGGAGCCGCGGCGCCGACTCGGACAGCAGAACCGTGCGACAGCTGACGGGCGGGCTACGGTCAAGCAGGTCGCCACGGCGCACGACTCGGATCTATCTCGGTGCCGAGCCTGAGGTGGTGTGCTGCAACCGCTCACGAAGGCCGGCTGGCACGCCCGCGTTGCTGCCCAGAGTGTCGTCCTCGTCACCCTGTGGCTGTGTAACATTGTGAATCGCCGATGTAGCGCGGTTTTCGCTGAACGGGACCGGGCAGCTCACGGGGTGCGTGGCCACTCGGACGCCAGCGAGGCTCGCTGACATGAAATCGGTTAATTACCCACTTCTCGTTTAGTTCGTCTTGGCATGAGCTTGAGTGGTTAATACCTATTTCCTGATCGACATCGTGCCCGGGTTCTGGCCGACCGGGCCGTAGCTGGGGGAGACTTCGTGCGTTCACTGTGCCGTGCCGTGCCGATTGCTGCGCTCGTGGCGCTGCTGCTGTCCGGTAACCCTGTTCCGGCTGCAGCGGATGCCGTTACCGGCGACACTGCCGCGGTCGCCGCGGCGCTCGCCCAGGCGAAGAAGACAGGCGAGGAGGTCGACGTCCCGAGCGAGACGACGGAGTTTGCTGACGTCGTCGCCAACCCGGACGGCACGTTGACGCGGACGGAAACCTTTGAGCCACAACGGGTCCGCCGGGGTGGCACGTGGCATCCGGTGGACCTCACGTTGGCAGCGCGGCCCGACGGGACCATCGGGCCGAAGGTGGCTCCCGTCGACGTACGGCTGTCGGACGGTGGCACCAGGGAGATCCTCGTCGCGGCGAAGGAAGGCGAGCACGAGATCGGGCTGGGGTGGAACGGTACGTTGCCGAAACCTGCCCTCGATGGGCCGGTCGCGACGTACACCGACGTCCTGCCGGGGGTCGACCTCAGGCTGACCGCGACAACGAAGGGCTTCAGCGAGCACCTCGTCGTCAAGGACGCCGAGGCGGCCAGAAACCCGGCACTGCGTGAGATCACGTTCCGCAACCACGCCAGAGGCGTGACACCGCGAACGACCACCGTGGGAACCATTGAGGCCGTCGACCCGGATGGCGAGGTCGTGTTTCGGGGCGACGCCTCGAAGATGTGGGACTCGTCGGCCCAGGCTCCGCAAGCACGATCGGCGGTGGTCGGCGATCCTCCTTCCACGCCTGGGCAGGTGTCGACCATGGATGTGGAGGTGACGCCGGCCGAGACGATTGTGCGACCGGACACCGAGTTCCTCACCGACCCGGACCGCGTGTTCCCCGTCGTCATCGACCCCGAGTACTGGTGGGCCGGGGGCAAGCGCAACCACGTCGTCGTCCAGGCGCCCTGGCCGGACGACCACAACTTCAACCGCACCGACGGTGACCTCGGCGATCTCAAGGCCGGCTACCAGGGTGGGTATGTTTCCCGCTCGTACTTCGACTTCGACGTCTCGGCGATGCGTGGCAAGATCGTCAACCACGCGGACATGCGGATGCGGGTCGTGAATTCGTACTCGTGCAACGGCGGGCCGACCGAACTGTGGCGCACCGGGCCGATCGACTGGGGCACGACGTGGAACCACCAGCCCGGCTGGCAAGCGAACCTCGGGTCCTTCACGAAATCGAACAACGTCAAGTACTGCCCGACGGATGGCGCAGCCGGGGTTGCGGGCAATGCGATCGAAGACATGGTCCGCGGAGCAGCGGCCAGCGGCGGCACGAGCTTGACGTTCATGGTCAAGGCGGCCAATGAAAGCCAGCAGAACGACTGGCGCCGCCTGGCGCTCGACCCTGTGCTCGAGGTCAACTACAACTCCGTGCCGGGGCTGCCGGCTGACCTGGGCATGGAGGGCGGGCAGATTCCGTGCGCGTCCGGAGACGCTCGGCCGTTCGTCTTCACTCCGACCCCACGTCTGCGCGGGCGCGTGTCGGATCCGGACGGCGGCATGCTCACCGCGAGGTTCTCGCTGCATAAGGGCAAGCTCGGTGCGAGCAGTGAGATTTGGTGGACCACCACCGCCAACATTCCGTCCGGCTCGTTCGCCGAGGTCACCGTGCCGTCCGGGTTGGTGACGACGGAGGGCGTCTACAACTGGTCGATGTACGCCTCGGACGGCGGCGCGAACTCGATCTGGGTCGGCAACTGCGAGTTCGAAGTGGACAAGACCGCGCCCGGCTCTCCGTTGGTGACCTCGACGGATTACCCCGGCGGCGGCAACACGCCTGCGGGTGGGATCGGCCAGACCGGGGCGTTCACTGTCGACGCCAACGGCAACCCTGATGTGCAGTACTTCCTCTGGTCGGTCACCGATCAGCAGAACGACGACCCGAAGACCCGCGTCAACGCCGACCGGCTCGGCGGCGCGGGGGTGTTTCGATGGACGCCGGAGACCGAGGGCCCGCAGACGGTTTTCGTGCGGTCAGCGGACCGCGCCGGAAACCTGTCTCCGATCGTGCGCTACCAGGTGTACGTGCGCGCTGGCGACCCGCTCACCGGAAATCTCAACGGGTACTGGAAACTCGACGGTGACCAGACCGACGCCAGCGGCCAAGGGCACCCCTTGACCTCGACCGGCGCCATCGATACTTCGGCCACTGGGTATCTGGGCCAGGCTGCGAGCCTGGGTACCGGCAACCGCTTGTCGACGTCTGGCCCGGTCGTGGACACCGCCCAGAGTTTCTCGGTCTCGGCGTGGGTGCGTCTCGACCAGATCGGCGCGTGGCCGTGTGCCGTCTCGGAGGACGGGACGCGGACGAGCGGGTTCCAGCTGCAGGCTTCGCCCGATGGCAAGTGGTCGTTCGCGATGTTCGCGTCCGATGTGGACGGCGGTGGCGCTGTGCACACCCGCGCCATCTCGACCGAAGCCGTGCAGACCGGCGCGTGGACGCATCTGACGGCGTCTTACGACCAGGCTGCTGGGCGGGTCCGGCTCTACGTCAACGGTGCTCTCGCCGCCGAGGCGGCGCACGCCGGCGCATGGACCGCGACTGGCGACGTCCAGATCGGCGACGCGCTCTGGAACGGCACCAGGGTGGACTACTTCCCCGGCGCGGTCGACGACGTGCGGCTATACCAGAGAGTTCTCGTGCCCAGCGAAGCAGCCGCTCTTGCGAACCAGTCGGTCCTGCGTGCGCACTATGCGTTCGACGAGGGAGCCGGCGCCACTGCGAAGGACGAAGTGACCGGGAAGGATGCCACCTTTACGGGCACCGCGTCGTGGACCGAAACCGATGACGAGAAGGCCGCAAACTTCACCGGTCTCGCCGACAGTGGGTACGGCGCCGTGATCGGTCCTCGGCCGGAGCTGCGCACCGACCGCAGCTACACCGTGTCGGCGTTCGTCCACCTGAACGCGGCCGACGAGGCTCCCCGCACCGCAGTGAGCCTGCGTGACGACAAGTACTCGCCGTTCATGCTGCAGTACCGCCCCGAACTGAAGAAGTGGTCCTTCCTGGTCTCGATCGGAGCGAACCAGGAGGGCGGCTGGTGGATCCCGGCCGAATCCGACGTCGTGACGGGGGAATGGGTGCACCTCACGGGCGTGTACGACCACGCGGCCAAGGAAGCGCGCATCTACGTGGACGGCCGCTATGCCGGCCGCCTCGGCGGAGTCGCCGGGTGGAACGGCACCGGTGAGCTCATGGTCGGCGGAAGCGTGTGGGTCGGCAGGAACGTCGACCCGTTCAACGGGGCCGTTCGCGGGGTGCGCGTGTACTCCGGCACGTTGACCGACAACCAGATCAGGCAGCTCCCCATCCAGGACTGAGCGCTCCACCAGCTTTCCTCGTCCCCATTTCGAACTTCCGGGAGTCCGGCATGTCCAGAAGACGCTTCGTGCCCGCGATTGCGCTGGTAATGGCTGCGGTGATGACTGCGACAACGACGCAGGCGGTGCCGGCTGTCGCGGCGGACCCGAGCTACGTCCACCTGCCCGAGTTGCAGGAGGAGAAGTCTGTTCCGGGTGAGACTGTTCCGGTGCGGCCGTTGCCGGTGAACGCGGTGGATGCCGCAGTTGCCAAACCGGCAGCGGCGGTGAAGTGGCCGGGAGCGGCTAGTGTCCTGAGTCGTTAATTCGTTGGCAGTATGCGGCGAGGGTGTCGAGGATCTGGTCGGCGGTTTTGGTCCAGACGAAGGGTTTGGGGTC
>NZ_JBSGDT010000076.1:0-7332 GCF_053602515.1 Amycolatopsis sp. NPDC004368
ATTTACCGGAGACCTCACCTGTTTGATCTACGACACGCCGGACCGGCGACGTTGCTCAGCAATCTACCTGGTCAGCACATCAAAACAGGCTCTAGGCGAACGGCCCGCCGTCGCCGAACGCGAGGCGCGCGAAGCGTTCGCCGACGCGGTGGTGGGTCTCGGCGTCGGGGTGCAGGGCGTCGGGCAGGGGCAGTTCCGCGAAGTCCTGTTCGCCGTAGAGGGACAGGCCGTCGAGCAGGTGCAGGTTCGGGTCGTCCTTCCGGTGTTCCACGACCCGGGTGAGCTCATCGCGGATCACCTTCAGCGTCAGCTTGCCGGGGCCCGGTTCGCCGGTCGCGCGGAACCGCACCACGCCGTCGTCCTCGAAGACGGGGGCGCCGGGGCCGGGGGTGTCCTCGTGGATCGGGCACAGCAGCGGCGAAACGACGAGCAACGGGGCGTCGGGGTGGCCGGCGCGGATCGTGTCGAGGAAGCCGTGCACGGCGGGGCCGAACGCGCGCAACCGCATGAGATCGGCGTTGACGATGTTGATGCCGATCTTCACGCTCACCACGTCGGCCGGGGTGTCGCGCAGGACCTGCGCGGTGAACGGGTCCAGCAGCGCGCTGCCGCCGAACCCGAGGTTGGTCAGCTCCACACCCGCGCGCCGGGCCGCGATCGCCGGCCACGTGGTGGTGGGGCTCGCCGCACCCGACCCCTGGCTGATGGAGCTGCCGTGGTGCAGCCACCTGCGCCGACCGGCCGGGTTCGCCGCGCTCGCCGGCGCGTCGGCCCGCAGCTCGACGAGTGTGGTGAGTTCGTTGTGCGGCAACCAGATCTCGACGTCCTTGGTCCGCGCGGGCAACCCGGCGAACCGCACCGTGCCCGGCTCGCCGCGGCGCAGCTCTCTCGTGCCGGTCGTCATGTCGACAACCAGCTCGTCGCCGCCACCGACCGTCGCCGCGCCGACCGGGTTGCCGTCCACGAACACTTCGTAGAGCCCGTCGGGCCGCGGCGCCGCTCCGGCGTAGGAAACCTTGGTGCGCACCGCATCCAGCTCGACCACGGTCGCCGCGGTCCGGAACGCGAGCCGCACCCCGGACGGCTGCGCCTCCACCATGGCCAGCTGCGCGTCGCCGCGCGCCCGTGCCCACGCCGGCAGCCGGTGCGGCACCAGGCCGCGCTCGGTGCGTTCCAGTTCGAGGGCGCCGCGGATCACGCCGGGCAAGTCGATCACGTGCACGCGCCCCAGTCTGGCCGCCGGGGCAGCGGGTCGCACGCCGATTTCCGCCCCCGTGCCCGATCTCAGCGCCGGATCAGCCCCAGCTCCCCGAACAGCCCCTTCGCCCAGTCCGGCGCCGTCGGGAGGTCGTCCCACTGGCGGTCCTGCTCGGTGAGGTGCTGGAACACGTACGGATCGGTGATGTCGTCGGGCAGGTCGTCGGCCCGGCACTCGCAAGGCGAGGCGTAGGCGTCGTTCTTCATGGCCTGGGCGACCTCGGCCGGCTGCCGGTCCCAGACGCCGGACCACAGGCGGCGCAGCATGGCGGGGTGGGCGACGGCGAAGATCACCCGGCCGACGTCGAGCGGCTCGCCCGCGGAGATCACGCGGGCGACCGCGCGGGATGCTTTCGGTGCGGCGCACCGAAAGCATCCCGGTGAAACCCGACCAGATCTCGACGCTGTGGCCGGCGTCGATGATCGCCGCGCACAGCGTGACGAGCGCCAGACCGCGGTTGATGATCACCTCGTGCGCGATGCGGTGGGAGTAGGCGGCCGGGATGAGGAAGGTGACGACCTTCCCGCGCCGGGAGACCTGGCGGGGCACGGCGTCGACCATGCACTCGGGCACCCCGGAGAGGTACGCGCCGATGTCGACCTCGCTGCCGGTGACGCCCCACGACGGCTCCAGCTCCGTCACCTGGTGCCCCAGCCCGGCACCGGCGCGCAGTTCCTCGACGGTGAGATCGGCTTCCTCCAGCGCGACGGGCCAGCCGTCGGCCGCCGGCCGCAGCGCCTCCTCCCACGACGCGCCGGGCCACACGGTGTCGCTCTTGCGGCTGGCCGCGCGCTCGATCGTGGGCGGCGCGGCGGCGGTCTCGACGAACTCGTGCCCCGACAGCATCGGGGGCAGCGTCACGGGCAGCACGGCGTCAGTCCAGCCCGAGGGCCGCGCGGTGGGCGTCGGACAGGCCGCGGATCACCCGTCCCCGCATGACCGGCTCCACGCCGGCGCCGGCTTCCAGCAGCTTCGCGCCGTCGATGCTGGCGCGCGGCGAGAGGATCACCGGCAGCTTCTTGGCCAGCGCCGTCGCGCGCAGCTGTCGGATCGACGCGACCAGCTCTTCCACCTCGCCGGGGTGCGAAGGCGCGTGACACAGGGCGACGCGTTCCTCGAGCCCCTCGTCGATCGGCACGTCGAGGACCACGAACCGGTCCAGCGTGGCCGAGTCGAGCGTCTGGCGGCCGACGTACTGGCGGTCGCCGCCGGTGCCGTGGGTGTTGCCGGTGGCCACGAGCCGGAAGTCGGGGTGCGCGGTGACCATGCGGTCGGCGAAGGCGCACACGCCCAGCGCGAGCGCCTGGTTGAGCTCGGCCAGCAGGCCGGGGTGGCCGTTGTCGAGCTCGTCGAGCAGCAGCACGCCGCCGTGCTCGAACGCGCGGCGGAACGGTGTGTCGTGGTAGGTGCCGTCGGCGTCGTAGTAGCCGAAGACCTTGCTCATCGGGGTGGTCGGGCCGAGCGACAGCGCCTGGAACGGCAGGCCGAGCGCCTGCGCGCAGTGCTTCGCGAGCATGGATTTGCCGGTGCCGGCCGGGCCGACCAGCAGCACGTGGCACCGCGCGTGCAGCGCCACCAGCACCTCCGGCAGCACGGCGTGGGTGTCCTCGGCCAGCTCGATCGGCCGGCCCGACGGCAGCACCACCGACACCACGGTCGGCGAGTACCGCGCGAGCTCCTTCTCCGCGGCCGCCTGCACGGCCGAGCGCACCCGCGACAGCGCCACGGCGGACACCCGCTCGACCAGATCGGGTTTCGCCTGCCGCGACCTCCGCCACGGCCTTCTCGACGGTGCCCGCCAGTGCCTCCGTCGTCTCGCGACCAGCTGCTCGCGAGCCTCGGCGAGATCGGGGGTGGCCTTCGCGACGGCCGCTCGCGCCAGCTCGGGCAGCACCGTGCGTTCGAGCTGCTCGGCGAGCGTGGCCCGCAGCTCACCCGTGGTCCGCGCCACGGCCTCGGCCACCGTCTTCGCGGTCTGCTCGCGCACCGCCTCGGTCACCTCCGGCGTGGCCGACGAGACCAGTTTCGCGCGCACACTCTCGACGTCGGGCGCCGCTTCGCGCACCGCACGGGCAGCGAGTTCGGACAGCAGGCGGGCCGACGCGGTTTCCACGACGTCGTCGACCGACGCCCGCAGGTGTTACGCAGTGCGAGCTCCACCGATGCCTGGACCTCGGCCAGGTCGGGCGTCGCTTCGGCGACCGCGGCGCGGGCGAGCGCGGGCAGCAGGCCCTCGGCGTGGTGGCGGATCGTCTCGGGCAGGCGCGCGTGCACCTCGCGGTCGACGCCCCAGTACATTGCGGCCGGCGTGAACATCGAGCGCGCCACCGCTTCGGAGGTCTTCGCGATCTCAGCCTTCCGGGTGTCCCGCACCGTTTCGCCCCTTCGCCGTCGGCTTTCCTGCACGAGACGGTAGGAGGAACCGCGCGGGAGGGGTCCCGGTCAGCCGTCCCAGACGGCGGCGCCCTGGCGCACCACGGCGACCGGTGCCGGCGCGGCCGCGGGCCACAGGTCCACGACGTAGCGGTAGTGCTCGCCGAACTCGTGCTCGTTCCACGTCGTGCGCGGCGGCGCACTCTCCACATAGGACACCCGTACGCGGTACGGGCCGGGCGCGACCTCCAGCACGTGTTCCTGGCCCGGGTAGTCGGCCGGGCCGGCGATCGTCAGCTTCCCGCTGGGCGCCACCAGGTCGGCCTCGACCACGTGCTCGGCTTCGGGCAGTTCCGTGGGCGCGGCCGGGTGCACGGCGACGTCGACCTCGACCAGATCCGAGCGCGCGGTCGCCACGGCGAGCGACGACGGCTCGACCGCGATCCGGTGCGAAGTCACCGCTTCGTCGGACCAGCCACCGTCGCCGGGGACCCAGGCGGTGGTGTCCCGCAACGAGAACTGACGCTGATCGGCATGGACCACGAGACGCACGAGACCCCACCGTAGACCCTGGACAGGGGGTCACCCGAAATGGTATCGACGCGCGGTTTAGCGTTGAGCCCATGACCACTGCTCCCGTCGACGTCGACACCGCCCGCCGTGACTACGCGGCGCTCGTCGAGCGCGGCCTCTCCCTGGACATCACCCGCGGCAAGCCGTCCCCCCGGCAGCTCGACCTCTCCGCGGACCTGCTCACGCTGCCCAACGGCGAGTACAAGGCCGAAGACGGCACGGACACCCGCAACTACGGCGGCCTCAACGGCCTGCCCGAGCTGCGCCGCATCTTCGCCGACGCGCTGCAGGTCCCGATCGCGCAGCTGCTCGCCGCCGGCAACTCGAGCCTCGAGCTGATGCACGACACCGTGGCGCAGGCGCTGCTGAGCACGCTGCCGGGTGGCGAGCGCCGCTGGGCCGACGAGCCGCGCGTCGCGATGCTGTGCCCGGTGCCCGGCTACGACCGCCACTTCGCGCTCGCCGAGCGCTTCGGCATCGAGCTGATCCAGGTCCCGATGACGGCCGAGGGCCCGGACATGGACGTCGTCGAGCGCCTCGTGGCCGAGGACGCCGGCATCAAGGGCATCTGGTGCGTGCCCAAGTACTCGAACCCCACCGGCGTCACGTTCTCCGACGAGGTCGCCCGCCGGCTCGCGACGATGACCACGGCCGCCCCGGACTTCCGCGTCTTCTGGGACAACGCTTACGCCGTGCACCACCTCACCGAGACCGAGGACGAGGTCGCCGACCTGCTGGCGCTGGCCACCGAGGCCGGCAACGCCGACCGCGTGTTCGTGTTCGGCTCGACCTCGAAGATCACGCTCGCCGGCTCGGGCGTGGGGTTCTTCGGCTCCTCGCCGGCGAATATCGCGTGGTGGACGGGTGTGCTCTCCAAGCGCACGATCGGCCCGGACAAGGTCAACCAGCTGCGGCACGCGATGTTCCTCAAGGACGCCGAGGGCGTGCGCGCCCACATGCGCAAGCACGCGGAGATCATCGGGCCGAAGTTCGAGGCCGTCGACCGCATCCTCACCGAGGAGCTGGGCGACTCGGGGCTGGCTTCGTGGACCAAGCCGACCGGCGGGTACTTCGTCTCGCTGACCGTGCCCGAGGGCACCGCCAAGGAGATCGTGCGCCTGGCCAAGGAGGCCGGCGTCGCCCTGACCCCGGCCGGGGCCACGCATCCCTACGGCGACGACCCGAAGGACGCGACGATCCGCATCGCCCCGACCTTCCCGGTGCTCGAAGAGGTCGAAGAGGCCGTGCGTGCGCTCGTCGTGTGCCTGCGCCTCGCTGTCGCGCAGACCGCGTGAGTTCCTGAGCTCCTGAGCACCCCAGTGCCACCGCCGCCCGGTACGGTCGACGGTGGCACTGGGTCGTTTTCGGGGGGATTTCGATGCGCGTTCTCATCGCCGGCGGCGGCGTCGCGGGCACGGTCACGGCGATGGCGCTGCAGCGCGCCGGCCACGAACCCGTGGTGTTCGAGGCCTACCCCTCCGGCGGAGCCGACGCCGGCGCGTTCCTCACCGTGATGCACAACGGCATGGACGCGCTGAAGGCGATCGACGCCGACGGCCCCGTGATCGACGCGTCGTTCGCCGCGCTCGGCGTGGAGCTGGTCGGGCCGGACGGCACCACGGTGGGCACGCGCGAGTTCGACACCGGTGAGCTCGCCGGGCCGCGCACGCTGACCCGCGCGGCGTTCTACCGGGCGCTGCAGGAGGAGTCCGCACGCCGCGGGATCACCGTCGAGCACGGCCGCCGCCTCGTCTCCGCCGAAACCGGTGCGTCCGGCGTCGTCGCCACCTTCGCCGACGGCACCACCGCGACCGGCGACGTGCTCGTGGGCGCCGACGGCGTGCGCTCGGAGGTCCGCACCCTGATCGACCCGGGTGCCGACCGGCCGCGCTTCACCGGTCTGACCGTGGTCTACGGCTACACCCGCGCCGAGGGCCTGCCCGCCGCGCCCGGTGTGTACCGCATGATCCGTGGCAGCCGCGCGGCGTTCGGCTTCACCACCGCGCCCGACGGCGCCACCTTCTGGTTCGCCCGCATCCCCGACGCCGAACGCGAGCGCAAGGACATCGGCGCCGTCACGCCGGACGGCTGGCGCGAGTTCGCCCACGCGGCGTTCGACGGCGACCCGCTGCCGTGCGCGGAGATCGTGGCCGCGACCGGCGACGACGTCTTCGGCGGCCACTCCTACGACGTGCCCACCACGCGCATCTGGTCCACGGACACGATGGTGCTGGTCGGCGACGCGGCGCACGCGGCGTCCCCGGCCGCGGGGCAGGGCGCGTCGATGGCGCTGGAGGACAGCGTGGTGCTCGCGTTGTGCCTGCGCGACCTGCCGGACGCGCCCGCCGCGTTCGCCGCCTACGAGAGACTGCGGCGCAGCCGGGTCGAGAAGCTCGTGGCCGCCAGCGCAGGCCAGGACGTCGGCGAGGAGCGTGGCTGGCTGTACCACCACCACATCGACTGGAATGCGCGAATCACCGGCTGAATCACACGCGGAAACGCCAGTGGACGGCGTCTCGGCTGGCTACGATCCGGCGCATGACTCAACCCGCTCCTCCGATGCAGTTCCCGATCATGCTGTCCACGATGAACGATCTGCCCGGTTACCGCGTGGTTCGCGTGTTCGGCGAGGTTTTCGGCCTCACCGTGCGCAGCCGCAACATGTTCTCGAACCTCGGTGCCGGCTTCAAAGCCATGGCGGGCGGTGAGCTCAAGGGCCTGTCGAAGCTGCTGTCCGACTCCCGCTACGAGGCGCTGGGCCGCCTCTCGCAGGAGGCCATGGCGCACGGTGCCAACGCCGTGCTCGCGCTGCGCTTCGACTGCAACGAGATCGCCCAGACGGCCAGCGAGATCGCCGCGTACGGCACCGCCGTCTACGTCGTCCCGGACGGCGCCCAGCAGCCGCACCAGCAGCAGGGCCAGCACCAGCAGCCGCAGGCCCCGCAGCAGCAATACCAGCAGCAGCAACAGCAGCAGGCTTACCCGCAGAACTGACCCGCCCCGACGGCGTCAGTCACGGTCCCCGCACCAGCCTCAGCCAAGCCCTCAACGCAACCCACCAGCGAGATCGCGCCGGCGTCTCGATCAGGCGGTGCGATCGGCCCCCGGCCGATCCGACCGCCTGATCG
>NZ_JBSGDT010000077.1:0-6457 GCF_053602515.1 Amycolatopsis sp. NPDC004368
GTGGGTCGCACTTCTCATCCTGCCGCCGAAAGACCCGTCCCCATCTTCAGGCCCCACCAGCCGACACCAACGTCACGACCCGCAACAGCTAGGTGGCGACGCGGGATGGCCGGCGCGGATGCCGGGTCGCGGGGTGGGGCGAGGCGTTCCCGTTCAGTGGCGAATACCAGAGAAACCCTGGTGAGCTGCGATTTTGGGCAAGCCGGGGGAGCGGTGATGTGGGTTGTCGTCAGGTGGCGAGAAGTGGGCTGCCGCGATGACCGCGGTGGGGTGTGTCGTTGGGGGATGAGGTGGCCCGCCGTCTGGAGGACGTCGATGCGGAGGGAGGCCGCGGGTTGGGGAGGTGTTCGTGAGTAAGGCCGGTGGGATGAGGACGTCGCGGTGGCCGAGCACGATGCGGGTCGGGACGGTAAGCGGACCGGGTGGCGGCGCGGGCGCTAACGGCCGCGTTGACGCGCAGCGGCTATTTCTTGCCGGCCGGTTCCATCGGGCGGCGGGCGAACGCCGGGGCGTGTTCGGGACGGAAACCCAAGCCCAGCAGGCGCGCAGGCACGTACGCGAACTTCGGGAAGCGGGCGAACAGCGCGATGAACTGGGGCGGCGGACCGTCTCGGCGGCCGACCATCACGGGGCGCATGACGGCGCGGTGCAGGAGCCGTTGCAGGGACTGGACGGCGATCGTCGGCACAAGGCGACGGCTGCGGACCTTCGCGAGGTCGGCCTCGGACACGCGGCCGCGCCGTAGGGATTCGGCCAGGAGGGTTGCGGCGGCGACCGCGTCCTGGACGGCGAGGTTGATGCCGACGCCGCCGACCGGTGACATCGCGTGCGCCGCGTCGCCGATGCAGAGGAGGCCGTCGGTGTGCCAGCGGTGCAGGCGGTTGAGGCGGACGTCGAGGAACTTGACGTCGTCCATGGTCTTCAGCTCGCCGACGCGGTCGGCGAACTCGGGGCACACGTCGATGACGTTGCGGCGGAACTGCTCGATGCCCGCGGCCCGCAGATCTTCACCCTTTGGGGCCAGGTAGGCGATCTGGTAGTAGCCGTTGCGGGGCAACGGCACGGCGAAGCGCCGGTGGTTCATGCGCGGCATGAGCATGGAGCCGTTTTCACCCTCGTGACGGGAAATGCGGAACCACCACGCGTCGAAGGGACAGTCGAACTCGCGCGGCTGGAGGCCGGCCGACCGGCGTGCGAGCGACCACCGCCCGTCGGCGGCGATGACGAGGTCGGACTGGAGCTCGCCTTCGGTGCCGTCGGGTGTGCGGTAGCGCACGCCGGTGACGCGGCCGTTCGCGCGGAGCAGGCCGGTCATCTCCGTCTCGAGGCGAAGGGTGAACGTCGGTTCCTTCTGTGCCGTCTCGGCCAGCAGGTTGAGCAGGTCCCATTGCGGAACCATCGCGATGTAGGGGTGTGGAACGTTCAGCAGCGACAGGTCGGCGAGTGTCATGAGGCCGCCATCCTCGGTGGGGAAGCCGGCTTTCGTCAGCTCGCTGTGCGGGATCGCGTCAAACTTTTCGCCGAGGCCGAGCTCGTCGAGCAGCGTGAGGGTGGACGGGTGGACCGTGTCGCCGCGGAAATCGCGCAAGAAATCGGCGTGCTTCTCCAGCACGGTCACCTCGACGCCCGCCCTCGCCAGGATCAGGCCGGCGACCATGCCCGCAGGCCCGCCGCCGACGACCACACAGCGCGTGTGCTCGGTCATCCGACTCAACTCCCCCTTTTCATCACCTGTTGAATAAGTTCAGGATGCACCCGGGGAGGGTTGACGTCAAGTGGCTGCTGCGTCACAGCGGTGACTGTCCACAAGGGACTCATTGCGCGTGTGGTTTGCGCTTCCGTGCGGGGTTTCGTGGCAAAGTGGCCACTTGAACCGTTTCACCGGTGTCGCTCGAAGCGGTTCACCCACCTGGTTGGCCGGGATTCCGGTGTCGTCACGGGATCAACACTTTCCCCGCACTGGGAGTAGACGCCGTGCGCCGGATCAGGGGAGCTGCAATCACCTTTTTGGCCGCGTTGCGAACGCGGCGCGTGCCCTAGCCTCACTGGGTGGATTTCGCCGTGGCACCCCCGACCCCTTCGCGAACCGCCCCTCCGGAACCGGTCGAACCCGAACCGTGGGCGCCTCCGGAACTGCGTCTGGTCTGCCTCGACATCGATGACACACTGATCGACTGCACTGCCGCGATTCGCCACAGCCTCCACGCCCTCACCGGTCGCAGCGATCTCTGGCCCCTGTGGGACTTGATCACCGAGGAGCACGTGGCGCTGGTCGTCGCGGGAAAACTCGGTTATGACGTGATGCACCACCGCCGTACCGAATGCTTCCTCGCCGAGCTCGGTATCTCCGCCGATTCCGCGCAGGTGACCGCGTTCGAGGCGCGCCGCCGGGACATTCTTGCCACCTCGTGGCAACTGTTCGACGACGTACTGCCGTGCCTGGAGTGGCTGCGCGCGGCCGGGCTGCTGCTCGCGGCCGTGACGAACGCGTCGGGGGCCCACCAGCGTCGCAAGATCGCGGACCTCGGGCTGGCGCCGTTCTTCGACCACGTGGCCATCGCCGGCGAGATCGGCGTCGCGAAGCCCGACCCTGTGATGTTCCACTCGGTGTGCCGGGGACTTGGCTGCGACCCAGCGCAGACGGTGCACGTGGGCGACAAGCTCGACACCGACGCCATCGGCGCGCACGCCGCCGGCCTCGGCGCCGTCTGGCTCGACCGCGACGGGACCGGTCGCACCGGCGAACGCGCACCGGCCGGTGTACACACGGTCACAAGCCTCGACGAGCTGCCTGAGCTGCTGGTTTCCGAGTACGCGACCGTCGGCGTCCCGGCCCAGCGTGTCGCAGGGACCCCCGCTGCGCAGGTGCGTGGCAGCGTGCTCTAGTATTTCTCCTCGTGCGGTGCTGAACCGGCCAAGCCGGGAAAGCGCCTCACTGGGGTATGGTGTAATTGGCAGCACGACTGGTTCTGGTCCAGTTAGTCTAGGTTCGAGTCCTGGTACCCCAGCTGCGGAGAGTGACCCCCCCTGCGGAGCGAGAAATCGCCTCTGGTAAGTTCTCTCCAGCAAGAAAAACAGAATAGCTCCCCGGAAACGGGGAAAGATCCTAAGCCCCCGTCGTCTAGCGGCCTAGGACGCCGGCCTCTCACGCCGGTAGCGTGGGTTCGAATCCCATCGGGGGTACAGATAGTCACAGCCCAGGTTCCGCGATTGCGGACCTGGGTTTTGGCATTTCTGGGGTTGGGTGTTTTGGGCCGAGTGTGGGTGGGGTGGCTCGGTTGGTGGGGCGGCGTGGTGTGTCTACACGGGACTGTTGCGGTGGCGCCTTAAGTGGGTTTCGGCGCTGATGCGGCCGCTGGGATCGGGCGCGAAGTGGGAGTGCGCGACGGCGGTCGTTGCGGCGGGCGTGGGCGCGTGGGCCAGTGGATGCGCAGGCAGTCGCTGTTGGGGTAAGTGCGTGCCGCCCGGTGTGGAGTCGCGGTGGTTGGGGTGAGCGCGGCCGGTGGGTGCGGGGCTCGATGGTTGGGGCGACTCGGCCGGTGGGTGCGGAGGCTCCGTGGTTCGGGCGACGTAGCCGGTCAGTGCGGGGGTTCGGCGGTTGGGGTGGACGCGGCCGGTGGGTGTGGCGGCTCGACGGTTGGTGGGCGCGGCCGGTGGGTGCGGAGGTCGGTGTTGTTTGAGGTGGGGGCGAGCCGGTGAGAGTGCACGGCCGAGCGGGCCGCGCCGCTGCGCCAGGTCGTGCACGACGCGCTGGCCGAGCTGATCATCCATCGCACGCTCGAGCCGGGCAGCACCTGGTCGCGGGCCCACCTCGCGAAGAGCTGCTGGTGTTGGGGGCGGCCGCGTGAAGGCGGGCGTGGACACGGCCGTCGCTGGAAATAGGCGCGGGTGTTGGGGGCGAAAGGCAAGTTCGTTGGGAGGGGGCAGCCCGTCGGGGCGGGTGGAGCTGTCCCTGGGCATGGGGGTGGCTGCCGAAGGCAGAGGTTGAAGGCGGGCGCGGATAGCGAATTCGGAGGCCGCACGGGGGCGGGTGCGGCCGGTGGGCGAGGAGGCTGATGTCGCTGGGGTGGGCGTGGCTAGTTGGTGAGGCTCCTGGCGTGCGGTTGTTGGCCGGCGGAGGGGCAGTCGTGTGTGGGCTTCGCGATTTCGCCGTGCCGGGGTAGGGGAGTTAGACGGTTCTGGGGTTGATGTTGTTCTGGGGATGTCTGGTGGTTTGTCCAGAGCCAGAGCCAGAGCCAGAGCCAGAGCCAGAGCCAGAGCCAGAGCCAGAGCCAGAGCCAGAGCCAGAGCCAGAGCCAGAGCCAGAGCCAGGGGTCTGCCCAGGGTCTGGTTGACACCTCACCTGTGAGGCTTCGGCCTCGCCTGGAAGGATGTCACCGTGCCCAAGCCCTATCCCCGTGAGTTCCGTGACGACGTCGTGGCCGTGGCCCGCCGCGGCGAGGTCCCATTGAAGCAGGTCGCCAAGGATTTCGGGATCTCCGAGTCGTGTCTGGCGAACTGGCTGCGCGCGGCCGATGTCGAGGACGGCACCCGGCCCGGCGTGACCCGGGATGAGTCCGCTGAGCTGCGGGAACTGCGTAAACGTAACCGGTTGCTGGAGCAGGAGAACGAGGTCCTGCGCAAGGCGGCGGCCTATCTGGCGCAGGGCAATCTGCCGGGAAAATAGTCTTCCCGCTCGTCCGTGACCTGGCCGCGGCCGGCGCCCGTGTGCGGGTGCCGGTCGCGGTGACGTGCAGGGTGCTGGGCATCTCCCGGCAGGCCTACTACCAGTGGCAGTCGTCCCCGGTCTGCCAGCGGGACTGGGACGACGCGCACCTGATCGACGCCGCGCTCGAGATCCACGCCGACGACCCGGCCGACGGTTACCGGTTCATCGCCGACGAGCTCGCCCGGCGCGGGTTCACCGCCTCGGAGAACCGGGTGTGGCGGATCTGCTCGATGCAACGGATCTTTTCCGTGCATGCCAAGAAGAAGGGCCGTTCCCGCATGGCGGGGCCGCCGGTGCACGACGACCTCGTGCGCCGGGATTTCACCGCCACCGCGCCGAATACCAAGTGGCTGACCGATATCACCGAGCACCCCACCGGCGAGGGCAAGCTGTATCTGTGTGCGGTCAAGGACTGCTACTCCAACAAGATCGTCGGATACTCCATCGCCTCGCACGTGCGGGCCTCACTCGCCGTCAGTGCGCTGCGCAACGCCATCGCCCTGCGCGACCCGCACGGTGTCGTGGTCCACTCCGACCGCGGCGCCCAATTCCGATCGGCGCCCTACCAGCGCCTCCTGCACGCGCATGGGCTGACCGGGTCGATGGGGCGGGTCGGCGCATGCGGTGACAACGCTGCGATGGAATCGTTCTTTTCTTTGCTGCAAAAGAATGTTCTCGACACCCGGAGGTGGCGCACGCGTGAGGAGCTCCGGTTGGCGATCGTGTCCTGGATCGAGACAAAGTACCACCGCAAACGCCGCCAACGCGCCCTGGGCAAGCTCACCCCAGTCGAGTTTGAGACCATCTACACCACCGCAACAGCGGCCTGAAAACAGCCAACTCCGGTGTCAACCAGACCCTGGGCAGACCCCAGAGCCAGAGAACGTCATGTGGGGACGTCGTTGTGGGCCGAAGGCTGACGGCTGAGCTCCGCCGGTCGTCGGCGATCGGGTTGGGGCGTCTTCGTAGTCTGCCGGTGGCGTGGGGCTGGTCAGGGAGGCGAGGGCGAGGTCGTTGTCGAGAGCTCGCGGGCCTGAGGACGGCCGACGCAAGCTTGGTCGGCGAGGACGTGGCTGGCGGTCGAGGCCGTGCGTCGAGAGGGTTAGTGGGGTTCGGATTGAGCGTGGTGCGATCCAGGACGGGCTTGGCTTCTGGAGTCGGGGATGAGGTGTCTATGGGGCTGCGGTGTTCGTCGGGGACGACGTTGCCGTAGCAGCGGTGAGGCTGGGGAAAGACGTGTGTGGGCAATGCTCTGTGTGCGGTTGGGGCGGGAGTGTGATTGGCGATGGGGATCGGCGTCGGTTTGTGAACTGGGGACAGGTCATGGTCCACGTCTTTACGGCAAAGGCGATACCTCATCGTCGTGGAACTGTCTGGTGCACCGAGCTATTGCGACAGAAGGCGAGTCGGATCGATTGATAGCGCGGTTTGCGCGGGAGAAATACGCAGCCAAGCTAAGTGAGTTTCCGAGCAATTGCAGGGTGATGTGCGGGAGGTGCACTTCGGGCGGCCGGCGCGGCGAAACTGGCGGCACTCAGATCAGTCAGCGTCTGGTGCTGGACAGGCGGTTCGAGCTCGGAGCCACCGGTCGCGGGCACAACACCCCGGATATGCGGCAGGGCCCCGTCCCGTGGTGGGAGGGGGCCCTGCCGCATGTGGTGCGTGTTCCCGGCTGTGGGCCGGGGTGGTGTTATTTCTTTTTGGCGGCGCTGGTGCGCTTGGCCGCCGGCTTGGCCGGGGTCTTCTTCG
>NZ_JBSGDT010000078.1:0-5998 GCF_053602515.1 Amycolatopsis sp. NPDC004368
CCACCGAGTACGAAGCACTACACGCGATGACCCACCCGGTCACCGCAACCCTGGAAACCAACTAATCCACTCTCCACCAAACCCGGTACTTGACAACCATTTCATCTACACCACTGATGGTTCGGAGCCGCAGCCGCAGGGCTCGCCCAGCGTCACCGCGACCCAGGGCACGGACGCGAGCGGCAACCTGGTCGCCACGGCTGACCTGTCTGCGTTGGCGATCAACGGCAACCAGAACTTCATCAAGGTCAAGGCGGTGAACAAGGCAGGGACGCCGGGCCCGGACGCCACCTGCGTCACCAGCGGCAACCTCGATGCTGCCTCCTGTTCCTTCCACGTGCTGCCCTACACCCCGTCGGTTGGTCTGGTGGGGGCATGGCCGTTGGATGAGATGGGTGGCCGGATCCTGGCCGACACCGCGAACACCACGCCGGGCAATGATGGCCTGGCCGTGCACACCGCGAGCCTGATCGCTGGTGGTGACTGGGTCGCCGGCTATGACCACGGCAACGCCTGGACTCACCCGGACACCGCCGGCTACAGCGAAGGCACCAAGGGTGCGCTGACCCTGGACGGATTCAGCGGGTACGTCACCACCAGCGGTCCGGTGTTGGACACGACGAAGTCGTTCAGCGTGGGTGCGTGGGTGAAGCTGGCCAACACCAATGGGTTCCAGACCGTGATCTCGCAGGACGGGAACCAGGGGAGCGGCTTTTACCTGCAGTACTCCAAGGACGACAACGCGTGGGCGTTCAGCATGTTGTCCGCCGACCAGGCCAATGCCGGTGTGGTGCGGGCGAAGTCGGCGAAGCCGCCGGTGTTGGGGGTCTGGACTCATGTGGCCGGTACGTACGACGCGTCGACAGGGACGATGACGCTCTACGTCGATGGCGCCAAGCAGTCCACCAATGTCAGAACGGGTTGGGCTGCAGCGGGGAACCTGGTGATCGGGGCGGGCAAGTACAACGGGGCCCGGGCTGACTTCCTGGCCGGTCAGGTGGACGACGTGCAGGTGTGGCAGCGGGTGCTGTCCGCTCAGGACGCGCACGACCTGGCCAACGCCGCGGTACCGCTGGCGAAGTACGGCCTGGCCGAAGGCTGCACCGACGTCCTCAACACGACGATCCCGTCGCTGCAGAGCAACTGGGCTTTGGACGACGGCACGGGCAGCAGCGCCAATGACGCGAGCGCGTTCGGCAACACCATGACCCTCAACGGCGGCTACGGCTGGACCACGGGCCAGGCCGCGGGAGCTGTCCACTTCGACGGCTCCACCGGCTACGCCACCGCGGCTCCGGCGGTGGACACGACGCAGTCGTTCACCGTGTCCGCGTGGGCGAAGCTGGACGACGCGAACGGCTACTACACGCTGTTCACCCAGGACGGTCAGCACACGGCGGCGTTCCAGCTGCGCTATTCGCCCGACGTCAACCGGTGGGTGTTCGGGATGACCACCGCTGATGACGACACAGTCGACAACTACCACTGGGCGCTGGGGACCGAGCCACCGCAGGTCGGCGCCTGGACCATGCTGACCGGGGTCTTCGACCAGAAGTCGATGCGCGTCCGGTTGTACGTTAACGGGAAGCTCGAGGGCCAGAACACCGTGCCCACCGTGTGGAGCGCCGAGAACGGCTTCATCGTCGGGTCGAACATCGGTGTCGGGAACTTCTTCAAGGGCTCGGTCGACCAGGTTCAGGCGTGGGGTCAGGTCCTCACCGACGACCAGGTCGCGGGTCTGTATGGCGACCGCTATTTCGACACGGTCAGCAAGGCGACCGGGGCGGGTTCTGGCGGTGTGAGCCTCGCTGCGGAGAACAATGCGTGTGCCGCGCGGTTTGATGGGTCCGGGACGGGACAGGTCGATGCGGGACGGCCGGCGAACCTGCGCACGGAAAAGTCCTACACCGTCGAGGCGTGGGTGTATCACTCCTGGACTGCTGATGACGTGGCCGCGCACGGCGCGATCGACCCGAACGGGCGAGCGGTCGTGGGGATGGACGATCCGCAGTTCTCCGCCGAGCTGCTCGGGTATCACCCTCTGCCGGATGCGAATGGTGTCGCGCATCCCAAGTGGACGATGCTCATCAGCTCGTCGCCGACCGATCCTGGAGCGTGGTGGGCGGTCAGTGACGCCGACGCCGTCGACAACACCTGGGTTCATCTGTCGGCCACCTACGACGCCTCCACCGGCACGATGGCCTTCTACGTCAACGGTGTGAAGCAGAACTCTTACCTGGGAACGGCCAGTGGCCAGGGTGTCACCAGCCGGGCCAGTACCGGTGATCTGTTCATCGGCCGTGGTGTGTGGAACGGCCAACGTTCCGACCAGTGGTATGGCGGTGTGGCCGGTGTCCGTGTGTATCAGGGTCTTCGTACTGCCAATGACATCGGCAACGATGCCCGAACGGACGATCCTGGCGCGACGTTCGGTCGCCTGAACCTGTAATCGAGCAGCGGGCTCTTCCATTTCTGTGTTCCACCTGTGCAGACAAGGGTGATGACCATCATGACCGTCTCGAGACGGAGTTTTCGGATCAGGAGATGGGTGCGCACGACGGCGGTCGCGGTCGCCGCGATCATGCTGGCGTCGAGCCAGGACGCGGTCGCGGCGCCGACCGGCTGGCACGGGTTGGGCTGGGATCTGCCCGCACTGCAAGCCGAGCGCTCGGTGACGGGCAAGGATGTGAAGGCGTTGTCCGGTGCTGCGCCGGCGGCTCCGGCGTCGGCGCCTGTTCCGGCGGTGCAGTGGCCTGCCGCGGGGAAGGCCCAGGTGGATCTGCCGGCCACCGCGCAGGGTGGCGTGTCGCCGAAGCGGGTGGCGGCGGGGAAGCAGGTGTCGGTGACCCGCGGCCACGGCCGCGACAGCCGGACCGGCGCCTACAGCGCGACCGCGGCCACAGCGCCGCAGAAGCACGAGGCGGCCAAGGTCGAGGTCACCACGGTGGATCACGCGGTGGCCGACAAGGCCGGTATCCGCGGCACCCTAGTGCAGGTCGCTCCGGTATCGGGCGACACGTCCGGGCCGGTCGAGGTCGTCATGGACTACCGGTCGTTCGCCGGCGCCTACGGTGCCGACTTCGGCAGCCGACTGCGGTTCGAACAGTATCCGGCCTGTGTGGTGAGCACGCCCGAGAAGCCGGAGTGCCGCACGGGAACGCCCGTCGACTCGGCCAACGACGCCAAGACCGGCCAGCTCGCCGGTGAAGTCACCCTCGCCCCCATGGCGTCCGCCACGCCGACGGTGCTCGCTGCCACGCCGGACACCTCCAGCGGCGGCGGCGACTTCAAGGCGACGAAACTGTCGCCGGCCGGGTCGTGGACCGCAGGGAGTTCCTCGGGCGAATTCGACTACTCCTACCCGCTTTCGGCCCCGGTTGGTCTGGGCGGGCCGGCGCCTTCGGTGACGCTGCAGTACTCCTCCGGCGCCGTCGACGGGCTGACGTCGGCAACGAACAACCAGGCTTCGGAAATCGGCGACGGCTGGTCCCTGGGCGGCGGCGGATACATCGAGCGCTCGTACAAGTCCTGCGGCGACGACCTGGGCGGCAACAACGGGCAGACCAAAACCGGCGACCTGTGCTGGGCGACCGACAACGCGACGCTGTCGTTGGCGGGCCGGACCAGCGAACTGATCAAGGACACCGCCACCGGCACCTGGCACCTGCGGGCCGACGACGGTTCCCGCGTGGAGAAGCTGACCGGCGCGAGCAACGGTGCGCAGGGTGGCGAGCACTGGAAGCTGACCACTGTGGACGGCACCCAGTACTTCTTCGGGCTCAACCACCTGCCGGGCTGGCAGGCCGGCAACCCCGAAACCCAGTCCACGTGGACGGAGCCGGTCTTCGGCAACAACGCCGGTGAACCCTGCAACGCGGCCACGTTCGCCGCGTCGTGGTGCCAGCAGGCCTGGCGCTGGAACCTCGACTACGTCCTCGACCCGCACGGCAACGCCACGACCCTCTACTACCAGCCCGAGACCAACTACTACGGGCTCAACCTGAACACCACCAGCGCCGGCACCCCCTACGTGCGCGGCGGCTACCTGCAGCGCATCGAATACGGCTTCAACACCCGGGTCGCGAGCGTGTACACGCACGCACCCGATCAGATCGTCTTCGACACGGCCGAACGGTGTGTGCCCGGCGGCGCCGTCACGTGTGACCCGGCCCAGCTCACCACCACCAACGCAGCGTCGTGGCCGGACGTGCCTGCCGACCAGCTGTGCACGCAGGGCGCGGCGTGCCCCAACGTGTCGCCGGCGTTCTTCTCCCGCCGTCGGATCACCGGGGTCAGCACGCAGGTCACCGATGGTGGCACCGGCTGGAAGACCGTGAGCCAGTGGGCGCTGGCCCAGTCCTTCCCCGCCAGCGGCGACGGGTCCAGCCCGGCGATGTGGCTGGACTCGATCACCCAGACCGGGAAGGCCGGCGGCTCGATCAGCCTGCCGCCGGTGACCTTCCACCCGAAGGCCCTGGCGAACCGGGTCAACCCGAGCACCAACTACACCGCGCTGACCCGCAACCGGATCGATTCCGTCACCAACGAGGAGGGCGGCGTCACCACGGTCAAGTACGCCGACCCGCAGTGCACCCCCGGCATGACCATGCCGGCCCCGGAAGCGAACACGCTGGCGTGTTATCCGGTCTACTGGACACCGGGCGGCGCGACCGATCCGGTGCTGGACTGGTTCAACAAGTACCTGGTCACCGACGTCATCGACGATGGCCGCATCGCCGGGAGCAGCGGCGCCGGCTCGGCTTTGTCGCAGCAGACCGTGACCCACTACGACTACCTCGGCGGCGGTGCTTGGCACTACGACGAGAACTACCTCTCAGACCCGAAGAACCGCACCTGGTCGATGTGGCGTGGCTACGGCACGGTGAAGACCACCGTCGGACAGGCCACCAGCGATCCCTCAGGACCGCCGACGGTCACCCAGACGATGTACCTGCGCGGCATGGACGGGGACACCCTGCCCGGCGGCGGCAAACGGAGCGTGCCGGTCACCGACAGCATCGGCGAAACCATTCCCGACAGCACGGCGTTGCCCAGCTTCACGCGGGAATCCCTGACCTACCTCGACGGCAAGGTCATCACCGATACGATCAACGACCCGTGGATCTCCGCGCCGAACGCGACCAACACCAACGGCACACAGGCCTTCTACACCGGCACCGGGACCACCCGGACCCGCACGTGGATCGCCGCCACCAACAGTTGGCGCACCACCCGCACGATCAACACCTTCGGTAGCTACGGGCTGGTCACCCAGGTCGAAGACGACGGCGACATCGCCGACCCGAGCCAGGCCACTTGCGCCCGCACCACCTACCAACCGAACACCACGGCGTTCCTGATCAACTACGTCAGCCAGGTCCAGACCAGCGCCGGCACCTGCGCCACGCCCGCGAGCAGCGCCACCATCGTCTCCGACACCCGCTCCTACTTCGACCACCAACCGTTCGGCGCCGCGCCCACAGTCGGCGACGTCACCCAGACCGACACGATCGACTCCTGGCCCACCGGCGGCGCGGAGCACTTCCTGTCCCCGGCCACCCTCACCACCTTCGACAACTACGGCCGCGCGGTGTCGGCGACCGATGCGCTAGGCCTGACCATCACCACCGCCTTCACCCCGGCCACCGGTGGCCCCCTCACCCAGGTCGCGACCACCACACCCCAGGTCAGCGGGACCGACACCACCAAGTTCACCTCGACCCGATTCCTCGACCCGATCACCGGTGCCACCACCGCCGAGGTCGACAACAGCGGGCTGCGCACCGACGCGACCTACGACGCCCTGGGCCGGCTGACCGCGCTCTGGCCACCGGGGCACAGCAAGGCCGCGAACGCCCCGGCCAAAACCACCTACACCTACACGGTCAGCAACACCCAGCCCAGTGTCAAGTACCGGGTTTGGTGGAGAGTGGATTAGTTGGTTTCCAGGGTTGCGGTGACCGGGTGGGTCATCGCGTGTAGTGCTTCGTACTCGGTG
>NZ_JBSGDT010000079.1:0-5696 GCF_053602515.1 Amycolatopsis sp. NPDC004368
CGACCCCAAACCCTTCGTCTGGACCAAAACCGCCGACCAGATCCTCGACACCCTCGCCGCATACTGCCAACGAATTAACGACTCAGGACACTAGCGTTTCGGCCCATGATCACTCGCCTCATTCTCACGGCCGCGGCGGCCGCCGGTGTCGCGTTCGCGGTGCCGGCCGTCGCGTCGGCCGCGACCGGACCCCTCGTGCAGCCCCTGGCCGTCTCCGCGGCCGAACAGCAGGCCGTGCTCGACTACTGGACCCCCGACCGCATGGACGCGCTCACGCAGCCGTCGTCGGACCACCCCGCCGACGAGCGGTCCCGACGGAGCGCCCTGGACCGCCTCGAACGCCGCCGCGAAAACCGTCGGCCGGCTGTTCTTTACCGACCACGGTGAGGACGCGAGCTGCACGGCGACGGTGGTGAACAGCGCCAACCGCAGCACCGTCGTCACGGCGGGGCACTGCGTGAACAACACCAACCTCCTCGGTGAGGACAACCAGTGGAACACCCACTCGATGTTCGTTCCGGGCTACCACGACGGGCAGGCGCCGTACGGGAAGTTCGTCGGCCGCTTCGGCGTCGCGGACCGCACATGGCTCGAGAACGACGCGATCAACTCCGAGAAGTTCGATCCCTACGACCAGTCCTTCGTCGTCCTCAACCGCGGCGCTCACGGCTCATTCGTGCAGGACGAGGTCGGCGCGGCGCAGAAGATCGGCTTCGACCGGCCGGGCAGCGCCGATGTGGTGCAGTTCGGTTACCCGCGTGCCTCGACGGACCCCGCGCGCGCGGGCCTGCCGGAGTACATCGGCTCACGCCTGGCATTCTGCACGGGCCGGACGCTGCAGTGGCCGGGCACCGCGGACTTCCCCGCGGGCCCGAACCTGTGGGGCACCGCCTGCGTGATGGGCGGCGGCTCCAGCGGCGGTCCGCGCCTCGCCGACTTCAACCCGACGACCGGCCTCGGCACGGTCGTCGGCCACAACACCCAGGGCGGCTTCTTCGACGCCACGGGCAAGGCGTGCGAGCGTGACGCGGGTTGTCAGCGTTATCTCGTGGGACCGCAGTTCAGCAAGGCGATCACGAAGCCGTTGTTCGAAGCGGCTCAGCACGCCTGATCAGGTACGACAAAGGCCGGGCAGCCCTGCCCGGCCTTTGTCGAGAAATCACTACTTCGCGGACGGAACCCGCAGCAGCAGCGCGTCACCCTGACCGCCGCCGCCGCACAGGGCCGCGGCGCCCAGGCCGCCGCCGCGGCGGCGGAGTTCGTGGATGAGGTGCACGGCCAGCCGGGCGCCCGAGGCGCCGATCGGGTGGCCCAGGGCGATGGCGCCGCCGTTGACGTTGACGATCGACGGGTCCAGGCCGAGCTTCTCGCCGGCCACGACGCCGACCGCGGCGAACGCTTCGTTGATCTCCACCAGGTCGAGGTCGCTCACGTCGAGCTTGGCCTTCGCGAGGGCCTTCCGGATGGCGTTGGACGGCTGCTCGTGCAGCGACGCGTCGGGGCCGGCGACGACGCCGTGGGCGCCGATCTCGGCGAGCGGCGTGAGGCCCAGCTGCGCGGCCTTCTCCGGGCTGGCCACGATCACCGCGGCGGCGCCGTCGGAGATCTGGGAGGAGGAGCCGGCCGTGATGGTGCCGTCGGAGGCGAAGGCGGGGCGCAGCTTGGCCAGGCCGTCGACCGTGGTGTCGGCGCGGACGCCCTCGTCGGTGTCGAAGACGACGGGGTCACCCTTGCGCTGCGGGATCGTGACGGGCGCGATCTCCTCGCGGAAGAAGCCGGCCTCGATGGCGGCGGCGGCGCGCTGGTGCGAGCGCGCGGAGAACTCGTCCTGCTGCTCGCGCGTGATGCCGTAGCGGGTGTTGTGCTTCTCCGTCGACGCGCCCATGGCGACCTGGTCGAAGGCGCAGAACAGACCGTCGTAGGCCATGTGGTCGAGCATGGTCACGTCGCCGTACTTGAAGCCGCCGCGTGATTTCGGCAGCAGGTGCGGCGCCTGCGTCATCGACTCCTGGCCGCCGGCCACGACGAGGTCGAACTCGCCGGCGCGGATCAGCTGGTCGGCGAGCGCGATGGCGTCGAGGCCCGAGAGGCACACCTTGTTGATCGTGAGCGCCGGGACGTCCATCGAGATGCCCGCGGCGACGGCGGCCTGCCGCGCCGGGATCTGGCCCGCGCCGGCGGTGAGGACCTGGCCCATGATCGTGTACTCGACCTCGGACGGCGAGACCCCGGCCTGCTCGAGCGCTGCCTTGATCGCGATGCCGCCGAGCTGGGCACCGGTGAAGTCCTTCAGCGAGCCGAGCAGCCGCCCGATGGGGGTACGGGCAGCGCCCAGGATCACGGAACCGGACACGTCGTCCTCCCAAGAAGTCTGTACACCTACAGTCTCACGACTGTACCCGCGCCCGCGGCTTCTTGATGGAGCCAGTGTGAGGGGACGCACGTCACCTCCGGGGGTTTCCCCCGGCGCCTATCCTGCCCCCATGAACACTGACGCGCGGGCCGTGCTCAAGCCGTTCGTGACCGCGATCGACCACGTCGGGATCGCGGTGCCGAACCTCGACGAGGCCATCGCGTTCCACCAGGAGCACTTCGGCCTGGAGGTCGCGCACGAGGAGGTGAACGAGGAGCAGGGCGTCCGCGAGGCGATGCTGCGCGCGCCCGGTACCGCGGGTACCGAGACGATGATCCAGCTCCTCGCCCCGCTGCGCGAGGACTCGACGATCGCGAAGTTCCTCGGGCGCAGCGGTCCCGGCCTGCAGCAGCTCGCCTTCCGGGTGTCCGATGTGGACGCCGCGGCCGCGGCGCTGCGCGAGCAGGGGCTGCGGCTGCTGTACGACAACGCCAAGCGCGGGACGTCGGACAGCCGGGTGAACTTCGTGCACCCGAAGGACGCCGGCGGGGTGCTGGTGGAGCTGGTGGAACCGGCCGGGAGCAAGACCGGGCACTGAGCCGGGCCGGGCACTAAGGCTTGTCGGCCTTCGCCTTCGCCGAAAGAGCGTTGGCCAGGAAGGTGAGCTCGCCGTCGAACTCGGCGGGGCGGTCGTCGCCCGAGTGGCGGGCGGTGGCGTGGCGGTGGCTGACGGCGCGGGCGAGGAGGCCGGACGCGCTGTCGAGGTCGGCGTTGGGCAGGCGGCCGCCGGTGGCGGAGGCGATCACGGAGCGCACGAGGCTCACGAGCTGCTGGAAGCGTTCGCCGAGGGCGTCGCGGACGACGTAGTGGGTGTCGGCCTCGCGCCAGAGCAGGTGGGAGAGGCCGAGGGAGCCGGTGAAGCGGCGGTCGAGCTCCGAGACCAGGCGGCGCAGCGACCCGGCGAGATCACCGGGCACCACCACGGCGGCGGGCTCGATGTGCTCGTCGGGCAGCCGGTCGACCAGGGCCGCGAGCAGGTCGGACTTGCGGCGGAAGTAGTAGTGGACCAGACCCTTCGGCACCCCGGCGCGCTCCGCGATGCGGGACGTCGGGGTGGCGTCGAAGCCGGACTCGGCGAAGAGCGCCTCCGCGGCACCCAGGATCCGCTCCTTCGCCGAGTCGTCCGTCATGTCAGCTCCTTCAGTGCGGCATCGCCGTCCGGTGGGCGGCGTTGGCCATCGGCATCGCGGCGGCGCCGGCGATGATCGTGAGCGCACCGGCGACCCAGGACGTCCAGGACGCCCCGTTGAACTCGGTGTACCCCATCACCCACGGGGCGATGAAGAGCAACACCCCGAGGACGATCTGGATGCCCTCGCCGTAGACGGCACCGGGCGCCGCGAGCGACACCAGGCCGTCGATGGCGATCAGCGCACCGAGGATCACCATCGTCCACATCGTCATCGTGTCCGTGCTCAGCCAAAGGGGTGAAAGAGCGGCGACAACACCGATGACGACCTCGGCCCAGTCGTGGGGCCGCGTCCAGGCGCGCGTCGAGACTTCACTCATTCGTGCTCACCTCCGCCGGAGAACCTGCTGGTTGAAAAGTTTCCCTGCGTCGATCATGCGCCTTGGTTGGCCAGCCGGTCAAGATTGGTTCGTCACAGTTGCGTGGAGGTGGCTCGCACGCCGCCGGGCTACTGTGTTGGGCCGCTCGGCGCAGGGCCGGGGGGACAGCGTGGGTGCTCACCCGTCCGTGACCCCGTAGCGGCTACGGTAGGTGCCATGAGCCTTGGCGAGGAACGGGAGCTTGTGCCGCTGGGAGCCGGCTTCGACGTGGCGAAGCGCGGGTACAGCCGAGCGCAGGTCGACGAGCACCTGGAACGGCTGGACTCCGACCTGAAGATGCTGACCGGCGACCGCGACGCCGCCATTGCTCAGGCGGGCGATCTGGCCCGGCAGCTGGAGATCGCCCGCGGTGAGATCGCCGATCTGCGCGGGCAGGTCGACCGGCTCGCCCAGCCGCCGACGAGCGTCGAAGGCCTGTCCGAGCGGCTGCAGCGCATGCTGCGCCTGGCGCAGGACGAGTCGGCCGACACGCGGGCGCGCGCCGAGGCCGAGGCCGGTCACATCCGCGCGAAGGCCGAGACCGACGCCAGCGCCATGCGCGCCCGGTACGAGCAGCTGCTCACCGAGCTCGACCTGCGGCGCAAGGAGATGGAAGCCGAGCACCGCAAGGTCCTCGAGGACGCGCGCGCCGAGGCCAAGTCCATCACCGACAAGGCCGAAGCCGAGCGCAACAAACTCGACGCGGAGTCCGAGGCCCGCCGCACGCAGGTCGAAGAGGACTTCGAGATCGCCATGGCCGCCCGCCGCACCGAGGCGATGCGCGTGCTGGCCGAGCAGGAGGCCGCGTCGAAGGCCGAAGCCGAGCGCCGCGTGCGCGAGGCCGCCGAGGACGCAGCCGCCATCCGCGCCAAGGTGCTCGAAGAGGAAACAGCGGCCCGCGCCGAGATCGAACGCCGCCAGCGCGAATCCGTGGCCGACGCGAACAAGCGCAAGCAGGACTCGATCACCGAGGCCAACGCCCGCCTCGCCGAAGCCGCCGACGAGGCGCGCCGCCGCGTCCGCACGGCCACCGACGAGTCCAACCGGCGCATCACTCAGGCCAACGAGCGCGTCGAGGCGCTGCGCAACGTGCGCACCAGCCTGGCCGAGCAGGTCCGCCAGGCGCGCACCGTGCTCGCCGAGGCCCACCACGTCCTGGGTGAGACGGACACGGTGGTTCCGGCGGACATCAAGGCCGCAGTGGAACCGAAGAAGACCCCGGCTCCGGTTGCCGCCGCTTCCGCCGAAGACCAGGTCGAAAAGACGGTCCGCCTGCGCACCAGCGACGTCCCCAAACCCCCGACACCCAAGCCCCCGACGCCCCAGCCCCAGACACCCCAGCCCCAGCCTGCCTCCCGCCAGGCCGGCAAACCCACGGGCGACTGAGGTTCAGTCAGGCTCATCTGTCTCAAGCAACCCGGGTCTCACGGCCCGGGTTGCTTGCTTTCCACCCAAACACGCTCCCCTGGACCAACCTCGCGGCCGGGGTGCTCGCTCCCACTCATCGGGAACTTCCAGACCCGCACAACCCTCGCGCCCCTCGGATCACCGGGCAAACGCGGAGCGCACTCACACCGGCCGGCCAAGCCTCCGAGGTAACCACAGAGCGAGATCGCGCCGGTGTTTGGTTCGAGCGGTGCGATCGGCCGCCAGGCCGATCCGACCGCTCGAACCAAGATAGGAAGATCACACGTCTTAACACCAGTCACAGAAGATTGGTTCTGGTTTGGCGTGG
>NZ_JBSGDT010000080.1:0-2500 GCF_053602515.1 Amycolatopsis sp. NPDC004368
TGGTGTTTCAGAACCGTAGAGTGGATGCGTAACATCTTTGTGGACAAGTCCTCGGCCTATTAGTACCAGTCAACTCAACAACACATTACTGTGCTTCCATTTCTGGCCTATCAACCCAATCGTCTCTTGGGGGCCTTAACCCACAAAGGGGTGGGATACCTCATCTTGGAACAGGCTTCCCGCTTAGATGCCTTCAGCGGTTATCCCTTCCGAACGTGGCCAACCAGCCATGCCCCTGGCAGGACAACTGGCACACCAGAGGTTCGTCCGTCCCGGTCCTCTCGTACTAGGGACAGCCTTCCTCAAGTATCCTACGCGCGCGGCGGATAGGGACCGAACTGTCTCACGACGTTCTAAACCCAGCTCGCGTGCCGCTTTAATGGGCGAACAGCCCAACCCTTGGGACCTACTCCGGCCCCAGGATGCGACGAGCCGACATCGAGGTGCCAAACCATGCCGTCGATATGGACTCTTGGGCAAGATCAGCCTGTTATCCCCGGGGTACCTTTTATCCGTTGAGCGACACCCCTTCCACCAGGTGGTGCCGGATCACTAGTCCCGACTTTCGTCCCTGCTCGACATGTCTGTCTCACAGTCAAGCTCCCTTGTGCACTTGCACTCAACACCTGATTGCCAACCAGGCTGAGGGAACCTTTGGGCGCCTCCGTTACTCTTTAGGAGGCAACCGCCCCAGTTAAACTACCCATCAGGCACTGTCCCTGAACCAGATCATGGCCCGAGGTTCAGATTCCCAATTCGACCAGAGTGGTATTTCAACAACGACTCCACCACAACTAGCGTTGCAGCTTCACAGTCTCCCACCTATCCTACACAAGCCGAACCGAAAACCAATACCAAACTATAGTAAAGGTCCCGGGGTCTTTCCGTCCTGCCGCGCGTAACGAGCATCTTTACTCGTAGTGCAATTTCGCCGGGCCTGTGGTTGAGACAGCCGGAAAGTCGTTACGCCATTCGTGCAGGTCGGAACTTACCCGACAAGGAATTTCGCTACCTTAGGATGGTTATAGTTACCACCGCCGTTTACTGGCGCTTAAATTCTCAGCTTCACCCCCGAAGGAGTTAACCGGTCCTCTTAACGTTCCAGCACCGGGCAGGCGTCAGTCCATATACATCGTCTTGCGACTTCGCATGGACCTGTGTTTTTAGTAAACAGTCGCTTTCCGCTGGTCTCTGCGGCCACCCACCCCTAGTCCGTAAAGGACTTCAAGGTGTTTGGCCCCCCTTCTCCCGAAGTTACGGGGGCATTTTGCCGAGTTCCTTAACCACAGTTCACCCGATCGCCTTGGTATTCTCTACCTGACCACCTGTGTTGGTTTGGGGTACGGGCCGTGCATGCACTCACTAGAGGCTTTTCTCGGCAGCATAGGATCACCCTCTTCGCCTCAAACGGCTACGCATCACGTCTCAGCCACATGGAACACGGATTTACCTATGTTCCGGCCTACACGCTTACACCAGGACAACCATCGCCTGGCGGAGCTACCTTCCTGCGTCACCCCATCGCTTGACTACTACAGAATCAGATCCCACGCTCCACACAACACTTCCATCCGAAGACTTCCATGCCGGCTTTGGGTGGTTAGTATCAACTGCCTCATCATGGGCGCACATGCTCGGGTACGGGAATATCAACCCGTTGTCCATCGACTACGCCTGTCGGCCTCGCCTTAGGTCCCGACTTACCCTGGGCGGATTAGCCTGGCCCAGGAACCCTTGGTCATCCGGCGGCAGAGTTTCTCACTCTGCATTCGCTACTCATGCCTGCATTCTCACTCCCACACCCTCCACCACTAGCTTCCGCCGTGGCTTCCCTGGATGCAGGACGCTCCCCTACCCATCCATACCACTAGACAAGAACCCGAAAGTTCAAGCCGATGTAACGCATGAATGACACAGCTTCGGCGGTGTGCTTAAGCCCCGCTACATTGTCGGCGCAGGACCACTTGACCAGTGAGCTATTACGCACTCTTTCAAGGGTGGCTGCTTCTAAGCCAACCTCCTGGTTGTCTGGGCAATCCCACATCCTTTCCCACTGAGCACACACTTAGGGGCCTTAGCTGGTGTTCTGGGCTGTTTCCCTCTCGACGACGAAGCTTATCCCCCGCCGTCTCACTGCCACGCTCTCACTTATTGGTATTCGGAGTTTGGTTGATTTCGGTAACCCGGTAAGGCCCCTAGACCATCCAGTAGCTCTACCCCCAACAAGAAACACGTGACGCTGCACCTAAATGCATTTCGGGGAGAACCAGCTATCACGGAGTTTGATTGGCCTTTCACCCCTACCCACAGCTCATCCCCCAGGTTTTCAACCCTGGTGGGTTCGGGCCTCCACGACGTCTTACCGACGCTTCACCCTGGCCATGGGTAGATCACTCCGCTTCGGGTCTAGACCACGCGACTCAAACGCCCTATTCAGACTCGCTTTCGCTACGGCTACCCCACACGGGTTAACCTCGCCACGCAGCACTAACTCGCAGGC
>NZ_JBSGDT010000081.1:0-4688 GCF_053602515.1 Amycolatopsis sp. NPDC004368
CCAGCCCGGTTACCAGCCGATCGACCAGACGCTGGCGGTCGGTACTTCGGCCGTGCGCAAGAACTTCAGCGCCAAGGTCGACCCGACAGCGTGCACCGCGCTCGGCTACGGCCACGCCGCGCTGACGCACTTCGACGGCTGGCTCGGCACCACCCCGAAGGACGGGTGGACGATCACCAACGCCGATCCCACCACCATCGGCTGGACCTTCGACGACGGCGTCACGGCGGGCTACAACTTGGCCGGCACGGGGAACTACGCGCTCGCAGCACCGTACAACCAGAGCGGTCAGCCAGAGGACACCACGCTCGTCTCGCCGATCGCCGATCTGCGCGATGACGCGGCTCCCGTCGTCTCATTCGGCGCGTTGTACTTGCCGTCGGAGGGAAGCGGGTTCGACGCCGATCTGTCGATCGACGGCGGCACCACGTGGAACACGATCTGGCATCAGACCGCGGACGCCTTGCGGGGCCCGGTATCCGTCGCAGTGCCACAAGCTGCAGGGCAGCAGTCGGTGCGTCTGAGGTTCCGCTACCACGGCGAGGACGAGTCGTTCGCGGAGCTCGACGACATCACGATCGGTTCGTGCTCGGCTCACGACGGAGGGTTGGTCGCCGGCGTGGTCACCGACGCCAACACCGCCCAGCCCCTCGACGACGTGACGGTGGCCGACTCCGCCTCCGCCGTCCACTCCGGTTTGAGCACACCGGGGCCCGACGACCCTGCCCTGCCCCACGGCTTCTACGAATTCTTCGACACGACCGGCGCCCACCGGTACACCGCAACGGCGTCGCGCTACACCTCTCCCATGCTCGCGACAACCGTCGGGCCGAACTCGGTGACCCACTTGAACGTCGAACTCCAGGCGGGACGGCTCGGACTCGGTTCGGCTTCCCTGGACGTCGGCAGAACACTGGGGCAGGTCGCGACCGAGCCGGTCAATCTCACCAACACCGGCACAGCGCCCCTCCACGTGTCGCTCAACGAGCACGCGACCGGTTTCAGAGGCGTCGACGCCACGACCGCCGCCACAGGCTGGCAGTCAATGGCCGGGCTGCCTGAATTCGTCCGGCAAAACGTCATCGCCGGGTACCAGGGCAAGGTCTACAGCGTGGGTGGCATCTGGTCGGCTGCGACCGGTCCGATCGCCCGTGGCTACGTCCATGACCCGGTGACCGCCGCGTGGTCACCGATCGCGCCACTTCCTCAGGCCTTGTCGGGCGCAGCCGGCGCCTTTCTCGACGGCACGCTGTACGTCGCGGGTGGGCTGAGCGCGAACGGCACCGTGTCCACTGTGTATGCCTACCACCCGGAGACGGACAGCTGGTCACGCGCCGCGGATCTCCCAGCCCCGGTGTACGAAGCCACTGCGGCCACTCTCGGGGGGAAGCTCTACCTCGTGGGCGGTTGTACCTCGAAATGCGGTGCCGACCCAGTCAAGACGGTCCTGTCTTACGACCCGGGGCACAACACCTGGGCAGCGGTCGCCGACTACCCCGAAGCCCAAGGCGAAGGAGCTTGCGCGGGAGTGCACGACGAGCTCGTCTGTGCCGGCGGATACGGCACGATCGGGTCGATCCTCCACACCACGTACGCGTTCCATCCCGCGAACGGGACGTGGACCCAGCTGTCCGATCTGCCCTACGACGACACACTCATGGCTTACAGCGGCGCCAACGGCCGACTTCAGATCGCAGGAGGCCTCGCGCAGACCGGAAAAGCTCCAGCAACCGAAACAGCCAAGGCAATCGAGTACGACCCGGTGACCGATTCGTGGTCAGCCCTGCCGGACCTGCCTGTGGCCTCCTACGGTGGTGGCCGTGGGGCATGCGCGCTCTACCAGATCGGCTCACAGGCCTCCGACCTGCTGAGCACGGCGGCGCTGCCGGGCTACGACCAGTGCGGTGACGACGACGTCGCCTGGCTGTCGGAAAGCACTACGGAGCTGGATCTCGCCCCCGGGGCGAGCGCAAAGGTCATGGTGACGTTCGATTCCGGGAAGGTCAGCCAGCCCGGCACGTACACGGCCACGGTCGGGTTCGACACGGACACCCCGTACGCCGTGGCGGCCCTGCCCGTTTCGCTGCAGGCCAGCGCACCCAAGGCGTGGGGCGAGCTCTCGGGCACGGTCACCGACACCGCGACGGGCGCCGGGATCGCCGACGCCACGGTGCAGGTCTGCACGATGGTCCACAACGGAGTGTGCGGCGAGGTGTCGTACACCCTGAAGACCGACGCGCAGGGCCATTACCGGCTGTGGCTGGACAAGGGGTACAACCCACTGGTGGTCACCGTCGCGGCCACCGGCTACCAGCCGCAGTTCCGGCAGGTGAAGGTGAAGGCGGGCGCGGCCACGGTGACCGACGTGGCGCTGCCGAAAATCTAGACGCGCACCTGTCCATTGCGGTCCCGCTCGGGAGAACCCGAGCGGGACCGCTTGTCGACCACCACCGGCTCCCTGTGGCTGACGCCGCCGGCCGGAGCTTCGGCGGTCTCGACGCCTGCTCCGTCAAGGGCACGCGGGGAGTACGACCGTGACGGTGAGGCCGCCGGCCGCCCGTGGCAGTGCTTCGACTCGCCCTCCGTGAGCGGTGGCGACAGCACGCACGATCGACAGCCCCAGCCCGGCGCCTCCGCCAGTTCGCGGGACGCCTCGCTGGAACGGTTCGAACAGCCGCTCGACGTTGCCGCGCTCGATAGGCGCCCCCGTATTGGCCACCTCCAAGTGCACCGATTCTCCGATGCCGGTCACTCCGACCCAGACCGCGCCACCGTCGACGTTGTACCGCAGAGCGTTTTCGAGCAGGTTGGTGAAGAGCTGGCCCAGCAACACCTCGTCACCGGACACGGCACAAGGCTGGGTACGCAGCTCGACCGCGACTCCGTGCGCGACCGGATCACCCACCACGTTCTCGACCAGTTCGTCGACCCGCACCCGTTCGCGGTGCTGCAGTTCCTGCTCACCCCGGGCCAGCTGAAGCAGACCACCGATCAACGCGATCGACCGATCGTTGATCTTCAGCAGCTCTTCCCGGACGCGGCGCACGCGATCGGGCTCCGGAGAGGACAGGCCCACTTGGATGACCGTACGGGTGACGGCGAGCGGGGTTCGCAGCTCATGTGACGCGTTGGCGATGAACCGGCCCTGCACCTTGAAGGCGTCATCGAGGCGGCGCAGCAGATCATCGAACGTGTCGGCCAGTTCCTTCAACTCGTCGCGCGGCCCGGTCAAGGCGATCCGTTCGTGCAAGTTGGCGGTGGAAATGCGACGAGCCTGCTCCGTCATCACGTGCACGCGGTGGAGCAATCGCCCGCTCAGCCACCACCCGAGGACGCCTGCGACCACACCCAGTGTCAAGAAGGTCAACGCGGACAGCACCAGTTGACTCGAGAGGAGATCGCTCAACGCGTCTTCCCCGGGAAGGCTGTGCTTCGACGGCGTCTCCACGGCGGGGATGGCCGGATCGGCCGAATCAGGAGTCCGGGATGTCGCGAAAAGCGCGCTCTGCGCCCGCATGAAGTTGTCGCGGTTCACCAGGTAGATGATGCCGACGACGACCAGACTCGCCACGAGGAACAATCCGGTGTGGATGAGTGTGAGCCGGGCGCGCAAGGTCGTGCGGCTCACGAGGCCGGTCCGCGCAAGCGGTACCCGGCACCGGCGACCGTCTCGATGACCTGCGGGTCGTCGAGCTTGGCCCTCAGACGCGACATCGTGATGCGGACGGCGTTCGTGAACGGGTCGGCGTTCTCGTCCCAGACACCGCTCAGCAGTTCTTCGGCGCTGACCACTGCACCACCGGCGGTCATGAGCGCTTGCAGCACGCCGAACTCCTTGCGAGACAAAGAGAGGTGGCGGCCGCCCTGGGCGGCTTGACGCAGCGCCGTGTCGAGTTCGAGGTCCTCGTGCCGGAGAACCGGCGGCGCCGCGGACCCGGTGCGGCGGCCCAGCGCGTCGATACGGGCGACGAGCTCGTCGAAGTCGAATGGCTTGGCCAGGTAGTCATCCGCGCCGAGCCGCAGCCCCGCCACGCGTTCGCGGACGTCACCCATTGCGGTGAGCATCAGGATCCTCGCTCGCAGCCTTTCGGCGGCCAGCTCGCGGCACACTTCGTCGCCGTGCTTGCCCGGCAGGTCCCGATCCAGCACCACGACGTCATATTCATCGGCAATCAGCTTCTCCATGGCGATCACCCCATCCTCGGCGACGTCGACTGCCATCGCATACCTGCTCAGCCCGTCGGCGATGAACGCTGCCAGCACGGGTTCGTCCTCGACCACGAGTACGCGCACGAGTGACCTCCATGATCGTCGGTTCTCACTCTGGCACGACAGATGTTTCATCCGCATATCGTCTTTCCGAGACGGCCTTGAAACACCCTCCTTCGTAACGTTCGGACCTGTCACCGCCACACCGGCGGCGATGATCCCCCAAGAGAAAGAGGCAAGACCATGGCGAAGTTCCAGCCGACCTCCCGCATCCGTCCGGCTCGCCCGAGCTTCACGCCGGCCATCCCGGCGCGCACCGCCGTTCCGGCTGTGCCCGCCGGTGTGATCGCCACTCCGGCCAAGCCCGTTTCGCGTCGCTGATCGTGGCCTCCGGGGGTTCTCGAAGGGCGAGTACACCGCCGCCTACTCCGGCTTCGAGGGCAAGTCCGGCGACGGCCACTCGCTCGCGGAGTGGCTCC
>NZ_JBSGDT010000082.1:0-4644 GCF_053602515.1 Amycolatopsis sp. NPDC004368
CGCCACCAACGACGACGAACACGCCGTATCCACCGTCACAGCAGGACCCTCAAAACCAAACGAATACGCCACCCGACCCGAAGCCATACTGCCGGTGCTGCCGTTCCCCCGCAGGCCCATCAATTCAGCGGTGGCCGGAAGAATGCTCGCGTAATCGTGGTACATGAGGCCCGTGAAAACCCCGGTCCGGCTTCCCCTGAGCGTCCCCGGGGTAATTCCGGCGTCTTCCAGCGCCTCCCAGGAGGATTCCAGCAGCAGCCGGTGCTGAGGATCCATGCTCAGGGCCTCCCGCGGGGAGACCTCGAAGAATGCCGCGTCGAATGTCGCAGGGTCTTCGATGAATCCCCCCGACGACGTGGCCGAAGCCGCGGCCAAGGCGTTCAAGTCCCAGCCACGGTCACTGGGGAACTCGCCGACGGCATCGACTTCGTCGCGAACCAGCTCCCACAGTTGATCGGGAGAAGCGATACCGCCGGGCAGACGACAAGCCATGCCCACGATCGCGATCGGATCGTCGGCAACGGGCTCCGGTACGTCGTCTGGTCCTGGGTGTGTCTCAACCTCCTGACCGAACGTCTCCGCCTGCAAGAACCGGGCCAGCGCAGTCGGCGTCGGGTGATCGAAGATCAATGTGGGCGAGAGCCGGATACCAAGCTCCGCACTCAGCCTGGTTCGCAACTCAACCGCGCTCAGCGAATCGAAGCCCAGTCCTTGGAAATTCCGATCAGCCCCAATTTTCACGGCGGTGTCGTAGCCCAGGACCGCAGCGGTCTGCTCACGTACCGCAGCGACCAGCAGATCCAGCCGATCGTCTACTTCGGCGGCACGCAGTCGCGTGATCAGGTTGCTGCCCGGCGAGGCCGACCCGACCGTCCTGCGGACGACGCTCCTGGCCAGCAGGCGCAGGGCAGGGGGCGCCGGTTCTCCAGAATCGCGCACGGCCGCCAAGTCGAACGCCGTCGCCACCACCACCGGCTGGTCCGCGTCGAGCGCCGAACTGAACATCGCGAGGCCTTGCTCGACCGACATCGCTGGAAAACCGCGCCGGGACATCCGGTTCATGTCGTGTTCGGTCAACTCGCCGGTCGCGCCGGCCTCTTGGGTCCACGGGCCCCAGGCCAGGGAGAGTGCGGGCAAGCCCATAGTCTGGCGGCTGCATACGAGTGCGTCCAGGAACGTGTTGGCGGCAGCGTAATTGGCCTGGCCGGCATTGCCGAGAACCCCGGACAGCGATGAGAAGACGACGAAGGCGGCCAGGTTCCGTTCGAGAGTCAGCTCATGGAGATACCAGGCTCCGTCAGCTTTCGCTCCCAGCACGTGGTCGAGCTGATCGGGGCCTAGCGCGCCGATGGTCGCATCGTCCAGCACACCTGCCGTGTGGATCACGGCGGTCAACGGATGAACAGGATTTACCTGCGCCAGCAAGTCGGCCAGAGCTTCGCGATCGGAGACGTCGCACGCCCTGACGTCGACGCGCGCGCCGAGAGCGGTCAGTTCCTCGCGAAGCTGTTCGGCTCCCGGTGCGGCCAGACCGGATCGGCTCGCCAGCAGCAGCCGGCGTACCGAACGCTCGGTCACCAAGTGCCGTGCAACCTGGGCGCCCAGGCCACCGGTGCCACCGGTGATCAGCACAGTCCCTTCGGCATTCCACTCGGTCGCCGGCGCGACTGTGTCGTCAGCAAGCTCGACCAGCCTCGGATAGTGCGTCTCACCACCGCGAATGACGAATTCCGCCTCGCCAAGTTCCAACCAGGGGACGATCGACACCGGCACCGCAGCCAGTCCGTCAGCCCACGGCACCTCCGGATCGAGGTCCACGAGGGCGAATTGTCCTGGGTACTCACGGATGGCCGTCCGCAGAAGCCCGGACACCGCACCGGCGACGACGTCGACGGCGGTGTCGTCCGCCGGATCCGCGCTGATCGCCGATCGGGTGGCGAAAACCAGGCGGGAAGAAGCCCACTGAGGATCGAGGGTCCACGCCTGGACCACCCTCAACACACTGTGCAGAACCTGGTGGACGTCCTCGATTCCGGCGTCCGAATCCGTCCGCACGGGCAGTACCACGAGGTCGGCGTCGCGGTCGTACTCGCGTGCCTCCGCCAAGAGCCGTTCCGGGTCGGCCAGCCCCGCCCCATCGAGCAAGACGGCCGACGGCAGCACACCGGGCGCTCCCGGATCATCAGCACGGATCCACGCAAGCCGGAACAAACTCGGTTCGCCACGAGGCACCGGCGCGATGAGGTCACCGGCATCGACGTCACGAATGACGAGCTCGGCTGCGCTCGCGACGAGTCCGCCCTGGTCGTCTGTGACGGTCACGGCGATGGAGTGCTCTCCCGTGACGGTCAACCTGGCCCTGAGTGCCTTCGCTCCCGTGGCATACAGCCGAAGTCCCTGGAAAGCAAAAGGCAAGGCCACCCGGCCGGGTGCGATCAACATCCCCGCCTGGAGGATGGAATCGAACAAGGCAGGGTGCAGGCCGAATCCCCCTGGCGTGCCGCCGGCTGCCTCCGTAAGGCTCGCCTCCACAAAGACTTCGGAGCCCTTTCGCCACGCGGTTCGCAACCCTCGAAAGACCGGTCCGTAGGTGAGGCCGGACCTCTCGGCTTCCTCGTAGAAGCCGGCCAGGTCCACTGCGATCCCACCGACCGGCGGCCACGAGTCGCCCATCGGCGCAACAGCGGGGTGTTCGGACGTGCTCAGCACCGCAGTGGCATGCTCGGCCCATTCCGAGCCTGAGCCGGCATACACCGTGGCCGAACATGAGCCGTCCGGTTCCGGACCATCCACGAGCACCTGCACCGTGACGGCGCCGTGTTCGGGAAGGACGAGCGGCCTGTGCAGAGTCAGTTCGTCGACGACATCGCACCCGACCTCGTTCGCAGCGTGGAAAAGCATCTCCACGAAAGCGGTGGCCGGCAGGAGGACCGCATCCCGCACAGCGTGGTCGGCGAGCCACGGATGAGTGGACCTGGCGAGCTTTCCGAGGAAGAGGATTCCGCCGGAGCGGGGTAGCGGGGTGGCCGCTCCCAGCAGCGGATGCGATACCTCGGTCAAGCCCGCTGCGGAAACCCCGCTAATACCCCGGATCGAGTCGGGCCAATACCGCTGGCGCTGAAAAGCATAGGTCGGCAGCGCAAGGGTGGCAGCCGGGCCGTAGACCGCGTGCCAGTCCGCTTCCGCACCTGAGGCGATCAATACCGCCAATGCGTGCATGCTCGTCGCGGGCTCGTCCCGGTCCCTGCGAAGCATCGGCGCCACCGTCGCTTCGCCGACGCTGCCGATCACCGAAGCGATCAGCGCGGTCAGTGTCGAGTCCGGACCGATCTCGAGCACGCGGGAAACACCGGATTCACGCAGCACCGCGACACCATCAGCGAACCGTACCGGCTCACGAACGTTGCGAGCCCAGTATTCCGCAGTGCTCACCTCGGCGTCGGTGAAGCGTCCGTAAACCGTCGAGATCATCGGAACAGACGGTTCCGCGAACGTCAGTTCCGCTGCCAGTTCCATGAACTCGTCCAACATCGGATCCATCCGAGATGAATGGAACGCGTGGCTGACCATCAACCGCTTCGTCCGGCGATCCCGCTCTTCCCAGGACCGGGCCACTTGGAGCACGGCTTCCTCGTCCCCGGCGATCACCGCCGCAGCCGGACCGTTGACCGCCGCGATCGAGACCCCCTCCGGCAACGTCCCGGCGATCTCCTCCTCCGACGCCTCGACCGACACCATCGCCCCGCCTAAGGGCAGCTGCTGCATCAGCCGGCTGCGCGCCACCACCAAACGGCAGGCGTCCTCCAAGGACAACAGGCCCGAGGCCCAGGCCGCAGCGATCTCCCCCACCGAATGGCCCAGCACGTGACTGGGCCGCACACCCCATGATTTCAGCAGCCTGACGAGCGCGACTTCGACCGCGAAGAGAGCCGGCTGCGCGTACGCCGTCTGGTCGAGTAGTTCCGCCTCAGGTGAGCCCGCCGCAGCCCACACCACCTCGCGCAAACTCGGACTCACGCCCAGCAGGTCTTCCAGCGTATCGGTGACGTGATCCCAGGCACGCGCATAGGCCGGGAACGCTTCGTACAAACCTCGTCCCATTCCCGGCCACTGCGAACCCTGACCGGAGAAGACAAAACCAACACCGCCGCCGTCATCCTTCGCGACGCCACGCGTGACTCCGGAGCGAACGGCTTCGGAGGCTACCGCGTCCAGCCCTGCGAGCAGTTCCTCGGACGACGCACCCACTACCACGGCGCGGTGATCGAACAACGCCCGGGTCGAGGCCAACGACAGGCCCACCTCAGCTGCCGTGGTCTCCGGGCTCCTGCGCAGCCACTCCCGCAGCCGCGCGGCCTGCGCCGACACGGCGGCAGGCGACCGGCCCGATACCACCCACGGCAGCATCTCACTACCCGGGAACTCCCCACTCACGCCCGCGGCGTCCGAGTCGTGACCTGCGTAAAGCGTAGGTTCGTCAGCGGTACTTTCGAGAGCGGAGGGTTGTTCGATGATCACGTGTGCGTTCGTGCCGCTGATGCCGAACGAGGACACCGCCGCCCGCCGCGGACGCCCCGTCTCCGGCCACGGCCTCTGCTCCGTCACCAGACGCACGGCGCCCGCCGACCAATCGACTTGCGACGA
>NZ_JBSGDT010000083.1:0-4644 GCF_053602515.1 Amycolatopsis sp. NPDC004368
ACTCCTTAATAGTATTACCCATAACGCGGAGAAGTCCAAACGGGACCCTGGGTTTTTTCGTTGGCGTGTCTGCGGTCCGCCCATTCGAAGACCCCAGGAACGGTCGGAATAAGCGTCGCACTATTCGCTCTTGTGTTCGATTGTTCGCCCAGAGTGGGGCTCTACCAGCGGTTTTGATGCCGGCGACTCCGCCACACCGTGCTTCTCCAGTGGCGGCAGGCGATCTTGCCCGAACCCCCGGAGTGTCCTTTGCGGACTGACGAGACCACCCCCGCCGATCGCCGGAAATCCGGGCGCCGGGCCACCCGGCGGGGCGGCGAGGGCCACCCGGAACCCCTGCCGCCAAGGGGTTCGCCCCCCTCCGCCGCAACGCCCGTTGCGGCGGCAGCGAACTCATCCGACGGCCCCGCCCCGGCAGCGAAACCCGACAAAGCACAACCCTCGAGCAGCAACGAGTGCGCACGACGGCCCACCCGCGAAGGGGGCCGGACGCGTGACGACTCGGCCAAGCGTGTGACGCCGCCCGCGGTTCCATGTGACGCAACGACAGGCGGCAAGAGGCCGAGCGAGTGGCGCCGCGGTGAATGCCGGTTCGGCCCGCGAAGCCCTGTCAGGGACAGGTATCCCGCCCCGGCGACCGGACGCACCCAGGCCCGTTGAGTGAGGGAAACCGCGGGATCCCGGACAGCGCAACGCCCCGACCGGAACCAATGAGCCGACCGGGGCGTTGCGATGGATCAGCAGGTCAGGACGGCCGTAAACCGTCCACTCAGGACGTTCAAGCCGACGCCGAGGAACGCGTGAGCGCAAAATACCGCTCGTCGCTGTAAGGCCCGGGTTCCCCGGTCGCCGGGTCCCAGATCGTCCGCGACAACCCGAAGAGGTCACCCAAGTAGACGTGCAGCGCCACCGACCGCCCGGCCGTCCGGTTCGCGACGGAGTGGATCACGCGCGCGTCCATCGGCAGCACGGCCCCCGCCGCCGTGTCGGTCTCGCCGGCGACCGCGAGCCGCGGACCGTCCGCGCGGTAGAAGGTGTTGGTCTCGCACCCGTCGAGGACCGCGACGCACGCCGGGATGAGGTGGTCGTGCGGCGGGTACTCCGTGCGGGGCGGGATTTCGACCCGCAACAGCGTCAGGGTCGGCTCGGTGTGGAGCACCTCCTCGTCGACGCCCGCGCCCGGCAGCCAGCCGAGCACGTCGGCGGCGGACGCGGCGACCTCCCGCTGCAGCCGCACCAGCTCGGCGGCCGAGTCCGCTGCGGCGCCGGCCCGGCGGGCGGCGTGGATCAGGGCGGTGAGGTCGGTCATCGTGGGGGCTCCGTCCACCTGGGAGGGTCACGGCCGGTCGGCCAGTGAAGTGCGGCCAGCGTCCCATCGACGGCCGTGGCGCCGTCGTGAAGACGGCGGGCCGATTCTCAGCCGGCTCAGAAGTCCGGCACAGGTTCGGGCGGTGAACGACCGTTCGGCGCCCAACAGAAAGGCCGCCTCCCCCGAAGGGAAGGCGGCCCGGGACGGAACGTGGTGGGAGTCAGCGGGAGCGGAGCGTCAAAGCCGTTCCTGGAGAGCGTCCGCGGCGGCCAGGAGATCGGCGGCCCAGCGCGCGCCCGGTTTGCGGCCGATGCGTTCGATGGGCCCGGAAACCGACACCGCCGCGACGACCGCGCCGGAGGAATCCCGGACCGGCGCCGAGACGCTCGCCACGCCGGGTTCGCGCTCGGCGACGCTCTGCGCCCAGCCGCGCCGGCGCACCTCGAGCAGAGTGCGTTCGCCGTACACGGCTTCGGCGAGAATCGTCCGCTGCGTGTGCGGATCCGACCACGCGGCGAGAACCTTCGCCCCGGAGCCGGCCGTCATCGGCAGGCGCGACCCGATGGGCACGGTGTCGCGCAGGCCACTCGGCGGCTCGGCCGTGGAGACGCACACGCGCTGCACGCCGTCCCTCCGGTACAGCTGCACGCTTTCGCCCGTGATGTCACGCAGCTTCGGCAGCACCGAGCTCGCCGCGTCGAGCAACGGGTCGGTCGAGCCGCCCGCGAGCTCGGCGAGCGCGGTGCCCGGACGCCAGCGGCCGTCCGGTCCCCTGCGCAGCAACCGATGCACTTCGAGACCGACGGCGAGGCGGTGCGCCGTCGCCCTCGGTAATCCCGTGCGTGTGCAGAGTTCCGCCAGCCCACAGGGGTCTTCGGCGACGGCCTGCAGCACCGCCACGGCTTTGTCCAGTACTCCGATACCGCTATGCTGTCCCACGACGCGATACTAACTTCCCGAAGTTTGGGAAGTCCAGAATCTGGGAAAAACGAACTCGAGCTGCGCACGTGACGTGGCTCGCCCCGCCTGAGGACGTCGCCCGAGTTCCTTGCTCCCGGCCAACCCCTTGGAAGGAGCCGGAGATGACCAGCCCGACCGGCAAGGCTCGCACGCTGGCGGAGAAGGTGTGGGACAGCCACCTCGTGCGCCGAGGCGAAGGTGCCGAACCGGACCTGCTCTACATCGACCTCCACCTGGTGCACGAAGTCACGAGCCCGCAGGCGTTCGACGGCCTCCGGCTGGCCGGACGCCCGGTGCGGCGCCCGGACCTCACCATCGCCACCGAGGACCACAACGTCCCCACCGTCGACATCGACCTCCCGATCGCCGACCCGGTCTCGCGCACGCAGGTCGACACCCTTCGCCGCAACTGCAAGGAGTTCGGCGTCCGGCTGCACCCCATGGGTGACGCCGAGCAGGGCATCGTCCACGTCATCGGCCCGCAGCTCGGGCTCACGCAACCCGGCACGACCGTGGTGTGCGGTGACAGTCACACCTCCACCCACGGCGCGTTCGGCGCGATGGCCTTCGGCATCGGCACGTCGGAGGTCGAGCACGTGCTCGCCACGCAGACGCTGCCGCTGCGTCCGTTCAAGACGATGGCGATCACCGTCGACGGCGAGCTGAAGCCCGGCGTCACGGCGAAGGACATCATCCTCGCGGTCATCGCCAAGATCGGCACCGGCGGCGGGCAGGGCCACGTGCTCGAGTACCGCGGCAAGGCCATCGAGAACCTGTCGATGGAAGCACGCATGACGATCTGCAACATGTCGATCGAGGCGGGTGCCCGCGCCGGCATGATCGCCCCGGACGAGACGACGTTCGAGTACCTGAAGGGCCGTCCGCACGCGCCGCAGGGCGCCGACTGGGACGCCGCCGTCGCGAACTGGCGCGAGCTGCGCACCGACGAGGGCGCGGAGTTCGACACCGAGGTGCACCTCGACGCCGACGAGCTCACCCCGTTCGTGACCTGGGGCACCAACCCGGGCCAGGGCCTGCCGCTGGGCGCCTCGGTGCCCGACCCGGCCCAGATCGTCGACGAGAACGAGCGCGCCTCGGCCGAGAAGGCCTTGTCCTATATGGACCTGACGCCGGGCACGCCCCTGCGTGAGATCGCGGTGGACACCGTCTTCCTCGGTTCGTGCACCAACGGCCGCATCGAGGACCTGCGCGCGGCCGCCGAGGTGCTGCGCGGGCGAAAGGTCGCCGAGTCCGTGCGGATGCTCGTGGTGCCCGGGTCGATGCGCGTGCGCCAGGCCGCCATCGACGAGGGCCTCGACAAGGTCTTCACCGAGGCCGGCGCCGAGTGGCGGCAGGCGGGCTGCTCGATGTGCCTGGGCATGAACCCGGACCAGCTCGCCCCCGGCGAGCGCAGCGCGTCGACGTCCAACCGCAACTTCGAGGGCCGGCAGGGCAAGGGCGGGCGCACGCACCTGGTGTCGCCGCTCGTGGCCGCCGCCACGGCCGTGCGGGGGACGCTCTCGTCCCCGGCCGACCTGGCCACCGTCTGACCCCTCCCCCGAGACAGGAGCTCCCACCATGGAACCGTTCACCCAGCACACGGGCGTCGGGGTGCCGCTGCGCAGGTCCAACGTGGACACTGACCAGATCATCCCCGCCGTCTACCTCAAGCGCGTGACCCGCTCCGGCTTCGAGGACGGCCTGTTCGCCGCCTGGCGCACCCAGGACGACTTCATCCTCAACCAGGAGCCCTTCGACCGCGGCAGCGTCCTGGTCGCCGGCCCCGACTTCGGCACCGGCTCGTCGCGCGAGCACGCCGTGTGGGCGCTCATGGACTACGGCTTCCGCGCCGTGATCGCCTCCCGCTTCGCCGACATCTTCCGCGGCAACTCCGGCAAGGGCGGCCTGGTCGCCGCTCAGTGCGAACAGTCGGACGTCGAACTTCTGTGGAAGCTGCTCGAGAACGAGCCCGGCACGGAGGTCACGGTCGACCTCGAGACCAAGACCGTGCGGGCCAAGGACTTCACCGCGCCGTTCCAGATCGACGACTACGTGCGCTGGCGCCTGCTCGAAGGCCTCGACGACATCGGCCTGACCCTGCGCCACGCCGAAGACATCGACAAGTTCGAAGCGACCCGCCCCTCCTGGAAGCCCGTGACCACCCCGATCGCGGCCTCCTAGTCCCGGACGGGGCACGGATTCCCTGCTCGGAAAGGGAATCCGTGCCCCTCGGGCCAGCCTCTTCACCCACGCCGAACGGCACCTCCCCCGGCCCCTGACGGGTCCCTCGGGAGGCGGAACCACTCCCCGGGCAAGGGAAAATTCCGCGTGCCGTTTGGAATTTGTGCTGCGTTGGTAATACCGTGTGCGCTAAG
>NZ_JBSGDT010000084.1:0-4409 GCF_053602515.1 Amycolatopsis sp. NPDC004368
GCCGTCGTCGTCCGGGGCTCGGGGACGAAACTCGGCTGGGGGCAGCGGCCCGCCGAGGCCGACTTGGTCGTGGACACCGGCCGCCTGGACCGCGCCCCGGTCGAGAACGCGAAAGCGGTTCTCCCGGGGCCCGACTCATTTTCCGGATCTTTTCCGGCCGGGCGGGAGCTACGCCCCGGCCCGGCCAGACGTCAAACCTCGGAACCGCCCCGCCCCAGCAGGGAGCTCAGCTCGCCGGCCAGCGCGACCGTGGCTTCGATCTCCACCTTGCGGATCGAGACGCTCTCCACCAAGAACCCGAACGGCATCCCCAGCTTCCGGCAGAACGCCGCCAGGTCCCGGGCGTTCGTCAGGCACTGCTCGAAAGACTCGGCCAGCGTGTCGTCCGCGTGGCGCAGTGAGTTCTCCAGCCAGCGGGGCACGTGGACGCCGAGCCACTTCAGGAACTCGAGCGTCTTGAGCGAGCCGCACACCGAGAGCGTGAACAGCACGGGACGAGGCGAGAGCCCCTGGGCGCGGCAGGCGTAGAAGTAGTCCGACACCATGCTCTTCGCCGCGTCGGCGCTGTAGATCACCTGCGAGATGAAGTACGAGCAGCCGGCCTGTTGCTTGGTGATCAGGCGTTGGTACTCGTCGGGGCGTTCGGTGATGGCGACGCCGCCCAGGGGGAGGTCGGGGCGTTCCTCGTGGCGCAGGCGGTGGGCTTCGGGGAGGCCGGTGCGCACGGCCTTGTCACGGGAGGACGCGCCGACGAAGACGGAGAGGGTGCGGGACGGGTCTGTGGTCCGCAGCCAGGTGCGCAGTTGCGCCGGCGTGTACTTGCCGACGCAGCGGTAGATGACCGACGGACGCGTCCACGAGCCGAGGTAGTCCGCGTGGTACGTGGCGGGGTCCAGGGTCGGCAGGTAGGGGAACGGGCGTTGCGCGGGGTTGCGGTCACTCTCGTCGTCGATGTCGTAGAGGGCCAGACCGTCGACGTCGAGGGCGGCCAGGCGCGCCAGGGTGGCGGCGGTGATCTCGCGGATCCGCTCGGGCGGGGTGCTCAGGCGGGGCGGGGTGATGCCGAACAGGAGCACGCCGCGGTCGGTGTCGTCGAAGAGCGCCATGTGCGGAAGTTATCAGGGCAATGAGAAAGGCGCCGGAGCGAAGTGCTCCGACGCCTTTCAACCTGGCCGATCCGAAACCGAACGCGAACCCAAACCCGAAACCTGGAACGAACCCCGAGAAGGTCCCGGGCTCACCTGGAGCCCGGGAGCCGCCTCACAGAGCCGAGCCCTTCTGCCAGTCGGCCCACGACTTCGACCAGTCGCCGTACAGGTCCCAGACCGGCAGCTGCGGGCCGCCGGAGTTGGTGACCTCCACGACGTCGCCGAGGCCGAAGTTCTGGAAGAACCAGGAAGCGTTGGCGGCGTTGAGGTTGATGCAGCCGTGCGACACGTTGGAGCTGCCCTGCTGGCCGACGCTGTTCGGGTTCTCGTGCACGAACTCACCGTCGTTGGAGATGCGTTCGGAGAACTTTTCGTTGGAGCGGTAGGCCTTCGGGTCCGGCGGGCAGACACCGTAGGTGCAGGAGTCCATCGTGTAGTTCTCCTGCTTGAACGAGATCACGTGCGGACCGAGGTGCGTGGGCGTGGCGTCCTTGCCCATGGAGATCGGCATGGTCTTCACCATCGAGCCGTTGTGGAAGATCTGCATCTGCTCGGTGTTGCCGTCCGCCTTGGCGATCCACGAGTCGTGCACCTTGTAGGTCTCGGTGCGGTCCTCGGCGCCGAACACGCCGTTGCCGAAGTCCACGCCGTAGATCTTCGCCGTGACGGTCAGCGTGGTGTTCGGCTGCCAGTACTCCTTCGGCCGGTAGTGGACGTTCTTGTCGTCCATCCAGTACCAGCTGCCCTCCTGCTTCGGCGACGACTGCACCGACAGGGCCTTCTCCACCGCGGCCTTGTTCTTCACCGCGACACCGAAGCTGAACACGATCGGCTGCCCCACGCCCACACCGGTCGACTTCACGGCCGAGGGCGCCGGGATCAGGTTGGCGTTGGCCTGCTTCGACGGCGAGACCGTGGTGACGTTGCCGTCCTTCTCCACCTGCTTGCCGTCGGTGCCCTGGGCGTGCGCGACGACCTTGTAGGTGCCGCCGTAGCCGAGCACCTCGGAATTGGTCCAGCTGGAGCCGTCGGTCGCGAGCTTGCCGGCGACCGCCTTCCCCTTGGAGTTGGTCACCGTGACGTCGGTCAGCTTGCCGTTGGCGGCCTTCACGACGATCGGGGTGGTCGGGCTGATGCCGGTGGCGTCGGCCGGTTCGATCGAGACCGTCGCCGGCGTGGCCGCGGTGGCCGCGCTCGTGCCACCGGTGGTGACCGGCGCGGCGCTACCGCCGGTGTCCCCACCGGAGGAGCACGCCGAAACCAGCAGGGTCGCCGCGAGAATTCCGGCAACCGAAAGGAAAGTCTTCTTCGGGAACATTTTGTCTCTTTTGCGGGGTATCGCGGGCCGGCAGGCTTCTTCCATTCCAAAACTACGCGATCGAGAAGACGCCTCACGCAGCGGATAGGTGCATCGCAGTGGCGTGGATCACGCCGTGACGAGGCCTGGTGCGCCGTACAGACCGGGGCCGTCCACGACGAGTTCCTTCAGGTGGTCGCGGGCCGACCGGTAGGCCTCGTCGGCGAGCTGGTCCGTCCGGGTGAAGTCGAGCGGGCTGACCCGCACGGGAGCCGGACCGGGCAGGTAGACCACCGGTGCGCGCCGCGCCGCCGCGGGGGCCTCCAGCGCCGCCTGGTTGCGCATGCTGATCAACGCCGTGAACATCATCACCTCGGCGAACGTGCGCGGCGCGCCGGGCATTTTGCCGGGGAACGCGCAGTCCAGCACCACCAACGACTTCGCGCCCATCGCGAGCGCCTGGCGCATCGGCACGTTGGCCACCAGACCACCGTCGTAGAGCAGCCGCCCGTCGTGCTCCACCGGCGGGTAGATCCCCGGGATCGCGCAACTCGCGAGCAGCGGCTCCCGTACCGGTCCGGTCCGGAACAGCACCGGCTCGGCCGTCTCGACGTCCGTGGTCACCACACCGAGCGGCAGCTCCAGTTCTTCGAACCGCCGGCCGGGACCGAGGTGATCGTCGATGATCTTCTCCAGCCCCGTGTTGGGGAACAGGTTCGTCTTGCTGTGGCGCAGGGTCCGCACCTGGCTGAACACGCCGCCGGGGAAGGCTTCGTGCTTGGTCATGTGCTTCCAGATCTCGTGCAGCCGACCGAGCCGGTCCTCGCCGGGCAGCGCGAGCACGGCCGCGTTGAGCGAACCCACCGACGTGCCCACCACGAGGTCGGGCGTCACGCCGGCTTCGTCGAGCGCGCGCAGCATCCCGATCTGCAGCGCGCCCAGGCTCCCGCCGCCGCCGAGCACGAACGCCACCGGCCCGGGAAGATCGAGGGGGATCATGGCGTCCACGGTAATTCGCGGGAGCGTTCACGGACGCTCGACGCCGGGGAGATCACTCCTTGGCGCGCACGGGCTCCGGTTCCGGCGGTTCGGGTTGCAGAGTTTTGCGCTTCTTCAACCGCACCAGGAAGAACAGCAGCACGCCGACGACCACGGCCGCCGCCACCAGGAACCCCGTGCTGAGCGCGCCTTCCACCTGCTTCGCTACCTCGCCGAGCGCCGCCCCGAGGCTGATGTGCGCCAGCGACCAGCACAACGCCCCCGCCGCCGTCGCCGGCAGGAACTTCCGGAACGGCAACCGCGACGTCCCCGCGGCGGCCGGCGTCAGCGTTCTCAGCACCGGCAGGAACCGCGCGAAGAACACCGCCCACGCCCCGCGCCGCTCGAGCACGCCGGCGGCCTTGTCCCACGCGTCGAGGCCGTATTTGCGGATCAGCTTCGTCTCCCGCAGCCGTGGTCCGAACCGCCGCCCGAGCAGGTAACCGACGGAGTCGCCGAGGGCCGCGCACACCGTCACCACGGCCCACAGCGCGAGGAACCGGGGTGTTGTGGTCGCCGTCGTGGCCGCGATCAGCAGCGCCGACTCGCCCGGGGCGATGAACCCCAGGCCGATGGTGCACTCGGCGAACACGAGCCCACCGGCCGCGGCGACAAGGCCCGGTTCGGGGAGTCCTTGCAGCCAGTTCAGAAGATCCGTTACCAAAGCCACAAGGTCACTTTACGGATTCTTTGGAATCGGTCACGGGGTTCGGCTCGACCTGGGTGAGTTTCCCGGGATGACCCGTAGGGGCGGAAACGGCGAAGGGCCCGCTCGTGGTGAGCGGGCCCTTCGCGGCACGTCTGGGTCAGCGCGCGAGCAGCGAGCTCGCTTCCTGCGCGGCAGGCCCCTGGTCGGCGAGGTGGGCCAGGTTCTCCGGCAGCTCCTCACCCCGGTGAGCCTTGGTCTGCGCGTACAACCGGCCCGC
>NZ_JBSGDT010000085.1:0-4297 GCF_053602515.1 Amycolatopsis sp. NPDC004368
CCCGCCTGATGCAACGCCACCAACGACGACGAACACGCCGTATCCACCGTCACAGCAGGACCCTCAAAACCAAACGAATACGCCACCCGACCCGACAACACGCTGCCTGCCACGCCTATGGCGCGGTAACCCTCGAGGCGATCATCGACCGGATCTACATCATACCCGAGGTACGAACCGCCGATGAAAACCGCGCTCTTGCTCCCCTCGATCGATCGAGGATTCATGCCCGCGTTCTCAAGGGCTTCCCACGAAGTCTCGAGGAGCAACCTCTGCTGGGGATCCATCGCCAAGGCCTCACGCGGCGAAATACCGAAGAAGTCCGCATCGAAATCCGCAGCACCATGCAAGAACCCGCCGCGAAAAGAACGATCGACCTCTTCGTGAGCACTGTCCGAGGCGGGCGATTCCCCCAAGTTCCACCCTCGGTCCGCGGGAAGGTCACCTATGCTCTCATCCCCATTAGCCACTAGATCCCACAAATCTTCCGGCGACGAAACATCTCCGGGATATCGGCATGCCATCCCCACAATTGCCATCGGTTCGCCGGCAGGGTCGTCTACCGTGCGCATGCGACGGACCGATTCCACCTCGCCGGAAGACACCGCGGCTACGTATTTCGACATGACGAACTCCGCCAGACGGCGAACTGAAGGGTGGTCGAAGATGACTGTCGCAGCCAAGCGCAACCCGGTGGCGCCGTTCAGCCGATTTCGAAGTTCCAGCGCGGTGAACGAATCGAACCCGAGCTCCCCGAAAGCCTTCGCCGGATCGAGAACCCTCTCCGCGGAGTGCCCGAGAACGGCGGCCACCTGCTCCCCCACCAGGGCTACGATCTCGCGCCGCTGCTCATCCTCCGTCATCGAGCTCAGCCGTTTCCGCAGCTTCACCGGTGCGTCGACGGAACCCGCTGCTTCGTCGGCGGTCAGCTCTTCCTCCGCCAGATCACCGAAGAGCGCCCCGCGGCCAGCGAGTCGGAACAACGGGACGAAACGATCCCAGTCGATGTCCACGAACGTGACGAGTGCTTCATCACCAGCGATGCTCCTGCGCAGTCCAGCGAGCGCTTGCGCTGGCGGAAAGGGCCGAACACCGCGTTGCGCGAGCCAAGCCCCGAAGTCGCCCGAAGTCTCGAGCATGCCGGCTCCGGCCCAAGGCCCCCAAGCCATCGAAGTGCCGGTAAGCCCCTGGTGCCGACGGCGTTCGATGATGGCGTCGAGCATGGCGTTCGCGGCGGAGTAGGCCGCTTCACCGGCGCTTCCCCACACGCCTGCAATTGAAGAGAATGTCACGAAGAAATCCAACCGGCGTCCGTCCAAGAGCTCTTCGAGATTCTGCACACCGATCACCTTTGCGGCGAGGACATCCGCCAGGTCAGCCGGCCGGACCTCCGCTACGCTGGCGATTCCCAATGCACCGGCCGCATGGACGACACCGGTCAGCGGCAAGTGCTCCGGAATGCGCTTCAGTACTCCGGCCAGCGCCTCAAAGTCTGTGACATCACACTCTTCGATCGTCACACGAGCGCCGCTCGCCAGCAGCTCGTCCCGCAGCTTCTCCGCCCCGTCGGCCTGCACACCCCGGCGGCTCACCAGCACCACGTGTGGAACTCCTGCCTCGACCAGCCAGCGCGCGACTCCAGCGCCTAGCCCCCCCGTGCCTCCCGTGATCAGCACAGAACCGTTGGCTGAGAACACCGACTTTTCTTTGCCTGAATCGGAAAGACGAGAACTGGACTTTCGCCGCACGAGCCGGCGCCCGAAGAGACCACCCGCGCGCACAGCATTCTGGTCCTCACCGTCACGAGCGTCGATTACGCCCGCCAGGCGTGACACAGCATCATCGTCCGGGGTCGCCGGCACGTCGACGAGACCACCCCAGCGCTCGGAGTGCTCCAGGCCGACGACACGGCCGAAGCCCCAGACTCCCGCCTGTACGGGATCGACGGGATGCCGGTCGGCCTCCCCTGCAGCAGGCCCGCCCACGCTCACAGCACCTTCGGTGACACACCACAGTGGTGCGCGGAGCTCCACGTCGCCCAAAGCCTGGACCAAGCCGACGGTCAGTGCGAGCGGACCCGGTACGGCCGGATGCGCCCGATTCTTGTCCGGTGCCATGGCCACGAAGGACAACACCCCGGCAAGCTCACTGCCACCGGCGTTCGTCGCTGCAGAAATCAGCTTTGCCATTTCAGCTCGGCCGGCATCCACCGGCAACTCGATGCGGACGACCCTCCCGGTCCGATCGGCAACGGCTGTGGCCCAAGCGTTGCTGCGCTCGTCACCGGCCGGGACAACGAACAGCCACTGGCCGGTAAGCGTGTCGCCAGCCGGCTCCGGCAGTGATCTCCACGAGACCTCGTAACAGCAGTCCGCCACGAGCTCGTCGAGCTCGCGGCGCTTCCTCCACGTCGCCAGTAGCGGGGCCATTTGGCCCAAGGTGGAAACGTACGCATCTTTTGGAACACCGAGAATTGTGGCCAGCACATCGACGTCGCCACTGTCGATCGCTGCCCAGAACTCGGCATCGGCCATGCGCTCCGATGCCATCGGCTCGCTGACGTCCGACACCGGCTCGAGCCAATACCGATCGCGCTGGAAGGCGTAGGTAGGCAATTCCACAGGACGGCGGGCTCGCTTCGCAGTTCCCAACGAGGCGAAGAAGCTTGTCCAGTCGAGGGTCGAGCCGTGCACATAAAGCTTCGCTGCCGTGCTGATCATCCCGGTCGCTTCATCCTGGTTCTTCGGCGACACCGGAACGGTCAATACGTGGTCGTCACTCTCCGCGCGCCGGTCCACGACTATTTCGCCGATCATCGCGGACAGGACAGCACCAGGCCCCAGTTCCACGAATTGGTCGACCCCCTGTCGCACCAGCTCCTCGATCGCTCCGGCAAACCGCACGGTGCTCCGGACATTCTGAACCCAGTATTCCGGATCCGCCCACGTCAGACCAGCGTGATCGCCCACGGATCCGGAACTTCCATCACCCCGGACTCCTGCGCGGCCTTTCACGTTCTCGACGATCCTGCCCGTCACGCTCGAAACCACGGGGGTTGCCGGTGCACCCAAGGAAAGGCTGTCGAGGACCTGTCGATACTCTGCCAGCATGGGGTCCATCAGTGGCGAGTGAAAAGCGTGGGAGACCGTCAATCGCCGCGTCTTCAATCCCCGCGCCGCGGCATCGGACTCGATCGCAGCGACCGCATCGTCCTGCCCTGCCACTACTACTGCACGCGGTCCGTTCACCGCGGCCATCGTGGCCTCGTCGCCGCCTCTTCCCAGCAGTTGAGCCACTTCGGTTTCGGGCGCCCGGATCGCCACCATGACGCCGCCCGGCGGCAAGGCCTGCATCAATCGAGCCCGAGCGGTCACCATCCGGCACGCATCGGTGAGTGAAAGGGCTCCGCTAACATGTGCCGCCGCAATTTCACCGACCGAATGCCCCCCAAGGAAATCAGGCCGGAGACCCCACGACTGTAGAAGCCGAAAAACGGAAACACCGAACGCGAACAACGCCGGCTGGGCGAATTCGGTCTGGTTCAGCGCGTCCGGAACACCAGAACCGTCGCCGAAAGCGACTTCGCGCAACGGATGCGTCAAACCGACGTCGACCAGCCGGCAGATCTCATCCCAGGCCTGGGCGAAGACCGGGAACCTGGCGTACAGCTCCCGGCCCATCCCTACCCGCTGTGAGCCCTGTCCGGGAAAGACGAAAGCGACTTTTCCTCGCTTGCGCGCGTGGGCCGACACCACCCGTCCGTCGAATTCGTCCCGCGCCAGGGCCGCCAAACCGGCCGCCAAATCGCCGCGGTCGCGGCCCAGCACCGCGCCTCGATACCCCAACGCCGAACGCGAGGTTGCCAGAGCGGAAGCGATCTCGGCAAGGTCCATCTCGGGACGGCACGAAACGTATTCCGCCAGCCTGGCGGCCTGGCCCCGCAATCCCGACGGAGAACCGCCCGACACCACCCAGAGAACCGGGCCTTCGTCCGCAGCCTCGGCCCTATCCTCGCCGATCCTTTCCTCGTGGTCCTCACCGGTGGAAGCCGGTGCCTCCTCGAGGACGACGTGAGCATTAGTGCCGCTGATGCCGAAAGACGAAACTCCTGCCCGGCGGGGACGGCCGGTTTCCGGCCAGTCCACAGCTTCGGTCAGCAGCCGCACGCCGCCTGCAGCCCAGTCCGCTCGGGACGACGGTGAATCCACGTGCAGTGTCCGCGGCAGCACACCGTGGCGCATCGCCATGACCATCTTGATGATCCCGGCAACACCAGCAGCCGCCTGCGTATGCCCGA
>NZ_JBSGDT010000086.1:0-2958 GCF_053602515.1 Amycolatopsis sp. NPDC004368
TGAGCGTCGCCAGCGAGGCGGGCCGGTCGAAGGTGATGTCGACAACGCGGCGACGGCGGCCCGCGCGATCGCGCGGGCCGCCGAGCGCGGGTTCACCGGAATGGGGGAGCAGGAATGACCACTGTCTCGCGGATGCAGTACGCGTCGCTGTACGGGCCGACGACCGGTGACCGGTTCCGGCTGGCGGACACCGAGCTTCTCGCCCGGGTGGAGAAGAGCCTGATCCTCCCGGGCGAGGAAGCGATCTACGGTGGTGGGAAGTCGATCCGCGACGGGATGGCGCAAGTGCCTGGCTTGCGCAGCACCGATGGGGTGCTCGACCTCGTGATCACCTCGGTGATCGTGATGGACGCGGTGCTGGGGATTCTCAAGGCCGACATCGGGGTGAAGGACGGCCGGATTGTAGGTGTCGGCCAGGCGGGCAACCCGTTCGTTCAGGATGGGGTCTCGGCGGGCCTGATCATCGGCCCTGCGACCGAAGTGATCTCGGGCGAGGGCCTCATCGCCACAGCGGGGGCCATCGACACCCACATCCATTTCCTGACGCCGGCTCAGGTTCCGCACGCGTTGTCGAGCGGGGTCACCACGCTGCTCGGTGGAGGCACGGGTCCGGCGGACGGATCGAAAGGCACGACCTGCACCTCCGGCCCCTGGAACATGGCGAGAATGCTCGAGGCCACCGCGACGTTGCCGGTCAACATCGGCCTGATGGGCAAGGGGAACAGCAGCCGACCGGAAGGTCTGCGCGAGCAGGTGGAAGCCGGGGCTTGCGGGTTGAAGGTGCACGAGGACTGGGGGGCCACACCCGCGGCCCTGGATTGCGCGCTCAGCGTCGCCGACGAATACGACGTGCAGGTCGCACTGCACGCCGACACGCTCAACGAGAGCGGGTACCTGGCTGACACGCTGAACGCGATCGACGGGCGGACGATCCACAGCTACCACACTGAAGGTGCCGGCGGGGGTCACGCGCCGGACATGATGGCCATCGCGTCATTGCCGAACGTGCTGCCGTCGTCAACGAACCCGACGCGGCCCTACACCACGGACACGACCGACAACCTGTTCTACATGACGATCGTGACCCACCACTTGAATCCGGACAACCCCGAGGACGTCGCGTTCGCGCAGTCGCGTATCCGCGCGGAGACCGAGGCGGCCGAAGACGTTCTGCACGACATGGGTGTGCTGAGCATGTACTCTTCGGACTCGCAGGCGATGGGCCGGGTCGGGGACACGGTGTCGACCTGCTGGCGGACCGCGGACAAGATGAAGCGGGTCACCGGGAGCCTGGCGGGGGAGAACCCGGGCGACGACAACCAGCGGATCCTGCGTTACCTGGCGAAGCTCACGATCAACCCGGCCGTGACGCACGGGATCGACCACGTCGTCGGCTCACTGGAGCCGGGTAAACTTGCCGACATCGTTTTGTGGCCGACCAACACTTTCGGTGTGAAACCGAAGTACGTCATCAAGGGCGGCTTCGTGGCGTGGTCGGTGATGGGGGACGCGAACGCGTCGATCCCCACCCCGGAACCCGTGCTGCTGCAACCGATGTTCGGCGCGCTCGGCAAGGCCGCGGGCCGCACGTCGGTCACCTTCGTGTCGCAGGCCGCGGCCGACGCGAAGGTCATGGAACGACTGGGGGTCGACCGGTTGACCGAACCGGTGCGCGGGTGCCGCACGGTGGGCAAGGCGAACATGGTGCGCAACGACCTGACCCCCGAAATCACCGTCGACCCGGAGACCTACCAGGTCAAAGTGGACGGTCAGCCCGCCGTCGTGCCCGCCTCCGACGAGGTCTCCATGTCCCAGCTCTACTACATCGTCTGATGCCTTCGTACAGGCAGCCTGCGCCCGGCACCGAGTGGTTGTCGGGGTTCCTCTCCGTCCTCCAGCTGAGCGATTCCGCATTTCCGAGCGGCCGCTACACCTTGTCGTCCGGGTTGGAGACGTTGGCGCAGAACGGCTCGCCGCTGGCCGTGCGAGCCCCGGCCGTGCTGTCCGGTTTGCTGCATGACCACCTGCGTGGTGGTGTGGGTCCATCGGACGGTGTGGCGTTGGCTTGCGCCCACCGCGCCACCGCTACCGAGGAATCGATCGATCTCGAAGCCGTCGCGCAGGCGGACCAGAGGCTCACCGCTGTGAAGGTTTCCCGGGAAGCGAGGGAAACCTCCACACGTACCGGGCGGGCGTTGTTGAGAGTGGCGACCGCAGCCTTCGGCAGCGATGCGCTCGCGCGCTACGCCAAGTGTGTCGCAGAGGGACAGACACCAGGTAACCACGCGGTAGTTCTGGGGATCCAGAGCGCTTGCCTGGGGGTACCGCGTCTCGAGGCGGTGGCCGGCGAATTGTTCGCCTTCTCGGCGAACTGGGTCGCCGCGGCGATTCGGTTGTCGGTGACCGATCACACGACGGCTCAGGCGGTGCTGAGCGGAGCTCGTGCAGTGATAGCCCAAGCCGCATTGGAGGCTGTCGACAAACAAGTCTCGGACATCAGCAGCTCGACGCCGCTGTTGGACGTGATGGCGATGAAGCACGAGGAAATCGAAGTTCGGCTGTTCGCCAGCTGAGGAAGGAAACAAGCTCGATGGCGCCACATTCACACGGCCACGGCCACGGCCACGGCCACGGCCACGGCCATGATGATCTGTCCGAGTTCACAGCTCTGCGAGCACCCGGCGTCGCCCGAATCGGCATCGGCGGGCCGGTCGGCTCGGGCAAAACGGCGCTGATCGAAGCGCTGGTCCCGATGCTCATCGAGGCGGGGCACACACCGCTGGTGGTCACCAACGACATCTTCACCAGCGAGGATGCGAAGCACGTGCGGAAGACGCTGGCGGGAGTGCTGGATCCGGAGCGCGTGGTGGGCGTGGAGACGGGCTCGTGCCCCCACACGGCGGTACGCGACGATCCGACGATGAATCTCGACGCCGTCGACGAGCTGACGCAGCGATA
>NZ_JBSGDT010000087.1:0-2432 GCF_053602515.1 Amycolatopsis sp. NPDC004368
CAACGCCACCAACGACGACGAACACGCCGTATCCACCGTCACAGCAGGACCCTCAAAACCAAACGAATACGCCACCCGACCCGACAACACACTCGTGGCATTGCTCACGCTGACCAGACCGTCAAGCTCATGGCCCGAAGCGAGGAGTAGATGGGAATAAGTCTCACTGCTGCTTCCGGCGAATACGCCGGTACGTGAACCGCGAAGAGTGTCCGCGTCGATCCCTGCGCGTTCGATGGCTTCCCAGCTGATTTCCAGCAGCAATCGCTGCTGGGGGTCCATCGCCAAGGCTTCTCGCGGAGAAATTCCGAAGAATCCGGCGTCGAAGTTCGCGAGCCCAGGCAGGAAGCCTCCCGATGAGGTTACCGAGGTATCCGCCAGGTCCGCGAGATCCCATCCCCGATCGTCGGGGAAAGCGCTCACGACGTCGACCCCGTCCCGAACCAGGTCCCAGAACTCGTCGGGTGAATCGACGCCTCCCGGCAGGCGGCACGCCATGCCGACGATCACGATCGGATCGTCACTGGGCTGCACCGTGACGACCGTCGGCTCCTCGGCCACGGTTCCGCCATCGACGAACTCAGCGAGAAGGTACTTCGCGATCGCGCGTGGTGTCGGCAGATCGAAGACCAGCGTGGCCGGCAAGGCCATGCCCACAGCCTTCACCAGACGATTACGGAGCTCAACCGCCGTCAGCGAAGTGAAGCCCAGCTCGGTGAACTTCTGATCACTTCCGACCTCCGCCGAGCTCGCGTGTCCGAGAGCTGCGGCGATATGCGATCGCACCAGGTCCAAGACCGTACCCGCTCGCTCCGCCTCGGGTGTCGCGGCCAGCCGTCCACGCAGCGAATCCGCGACCGAGGGTTCCGGATCGGCATCGGAGCTCTCGTCGAGAACAAGCGCATCGGCGCCACCTGCCGTGATCACGGATTCGGGCCAGTACCGCCGCCCTTGGAAAGCATAAGTAGGCAATGCCACCGTCTCTGCCCGGCCGTAGATCCTCGCCCAGTCGACTTCGACGCCCGAGACCATCAGCGCGGCCAGCGCGGTCACACTCGTCGTGAGCTCGTCCCGGTCCCGGCCGAGCATCCCCACCGCAACCGCATCGTCAAGCACGGACCAGCCCGGCAGTACGGACGAGATCAACGCCGACAAAGTGGTGTCCGGTCCGATCTCCAGCACACGTGAGACACCGTCTTCGCGCAGTCGCGCCATCGCGTCTGCGAAGCGCACAGCGTCACGCGCATGCCGTACCCAGTACTCGGGCGAACCTACGACGTCGTCACCGACCGGCTCACCCGTCACCGCCGAGATCAACGGCACCTGAGGCGTTCCCCACGACAGGTCGGCCGCGTGGAGCGCCGCGCCGAGCTCGTCCAGCATCGGATCCATCAACGGCGAGTGGAAAGCATGACTGACCCGCAGTTTCCTCGAGCGCACGCCGAGCGCCCTGACAACCTGCTCGACGGCTACGGCATCGCCGGCCACCACGACCGAAGACGGGCCATTGACGGCCGCGATCGAGACCCCCGGTCCGGCAGCGGCCACGACCTCGGCCACGACCTCTTCGCCGGCCTCGACCGCAACCATCGCGCCGCCCTGCGGCAGCTGCTGCATCAACCCGCTGCGGACGACAACCAACCGGCAGGCGTCCTCCAGCGACAAAACACCTGAAGCCCACGCCGCCGCGATTTCGCCCACTGAATGGCCGACCATGTGGCTAGGCCGGATACTCCACGACCGGACCAGCTCCACCAGAGCCACCTGCAAAGCGAACAGGGCAGGCTGCGCATAACCCGTCTGATCCAGCAGCACGGCGGCCGGACTACCCGGCTCAGCCCACACTACGTCGCTCAAGCGATGATCGAGATTCGACAGGCCGTCCAGTAGATCCATCACGCGATCCCACGCTCGAGCGAAGATCGGGAATGCCCTGTACAAGCCACGGCCCATTCCGACCCACTGCGAGCCCTGACCCGAAAACGCCCACGCCACCTCGCGATCTTCACCGCCGGCAGCAGACCCCGTCACCACTCCTGCGGACTCCACGTCGTCCGCTACGGCAGCCAGACCTGTCAGCAACTCCTTCACCGACCGCCCCGTCACCACCGCGCGACAGTCGAACAACTCCCGGATCGTGACCAGTGACAACCCGACGTCAGCCGTCCCCAACCCGGGCCGCGCACGGATCCATTCGCCGAGACGAGCGGCCTGAGCGCGCACGGCCGCCGGTGAACGACCCGACAGTACCCACGGCACAACACCCCCATCCACCAGCGGCTCGTCCTCTGGCACAGCCGGAACCGGAGCCGGGTCACCGATGAAGACCTGGGGCTCTTCGATGATCACGTGTGCGTTCGTGCCGCTGATGCCGAACGAGGACACCGCCGCCCGCCGCGGACGCCCCGTCTCCGGCCACGGCCTCTGCTCCG
>NZ_JBSGDT010000088.1:0-1990 GCF_053602515.1 Amycolatopsis sp. NPDC004368
CGCGGCAGGCCATCGTCTCGGTCATGGCGTCGACGACTTCCTGCCGTTGCGACAGGTCAGAGTCGTAGGAAACCCAGCCCGCGATTCCGCACATCCGAAGAGCCTCTCGTGAAATATTTTCGATAAACCCCTTGTTATGGTTGTAGCATCAGCGACCGTCCGAAATGTACGGTGCGTCAGAGATCAACTACGCGATGTGAGCAGGGTCTCCCCATTCGAGGGGCGAACGGGCAGCTGGTTGTATGAGGCCAAGACGTTGGTGATGCCGGTGTGGAGTCGGGATGCTGGTGGCTGGTCTCCGGCGGTGGTGTGTGGTCGATGGTAGTTGTGGTGCTCGTTCCAGATTGCTGAGCCGGTCGTTCGTTGGTGTTCGCTGGTCCAGGCGCGGGCGTAGAGGAACTCTTCGGCCAGGATTCGTGCGCGATGGGACGAGTCGGGCAACGCTGCACGAGTCGGTGACGGCCCTCCACGGACAGCGGGGAGTTACGGTGATGCACGGACGGGTCTTTCTCTCGGCGGATGTGTTGGTCGCACTTCCATCCTGCCGCCGAAAGACCCGTCCCTCGTCTCAAGCCCTCTCAGCCGACACCAACGTCATGACCCGCAACAGCTAGTCCAGCTGAAGCTCCGGCGAATACATGTCGAACCAGTGGTAGAGGTCCAGCACCCGGTCCATCGCCACCCGCTGCGTCATCTCGATCCCGCCCGGGTCCACTTCGGACACGCCGGTCAGCCACTCCCGGTCCACCAGCTGGAACACCGGGTTGTCGCGCTCGGCCAGCACTTCCTTCACCTGCTGCTGCAACGCGGTGGCGTATCCGGGGTCCTGAGTGGACGGGTATGGGCTCTTCACCCGGTCGCGCACCGAGTCCGGCAGCACGTGCTTGGTGGCGTGGCGCAGGAGGCTCTTCTCGCGGCCGTCGAACGTCTTGAGCGACCACGGGGTGTTGTAGACGTACTCCACGAGCCGGTGGTCGCAGAACGGGACGCGCACCTCGAGGCCCACGGCCATCGATGCGCGATCCTTGCGGTCGAGCAGCATCCGCACGAACCGGCTCAGGTGGAGGTTGCAGATGGTGCGCATCCGCGCCTCCTGCTCCGACTCGCCGTCGAGGTGCTCGACCTTCGCCACGGCCGTGCGGTACTGGTCAGCCACGTAGTCGCCGAGGCTCAGCTGTGCAGCGACTTCGGGGCGCAGCAACGCTTCCCGGTTCGACATCAGGCCCGAGCGGAACGCCAGCCACGGGAACGTGTCCGCCTTCACCGTCTCGTCGTGGAACCAGCGGTAGCCGCCGAACACCTCGTCGGCCGACTCCCCTGACAGCGCCACGGTGGACTCCCCGCGGATCGCCTTGAACAGCAGGTACAGCGACGTGTCCATGTCGCCCAGGCCGGCCGGGATGTCACGCGCCCGCAGCACGTTGCGGCGCACCTCGGGGTCGCTCAGCTCGGCCGGGTTGAGCACCACGTCCTGGTGTGCCGAGCCGACGAGCTTCGCGACGTCGCGGATGTAGGGCGAGTCCGGGGTGTCGCGCATCTCGTCCGGCTTGAAGTTTTCCTCCTGGCCGGCGAAGTCGACCGAGAACGTGCGCAGCTGCTCACCCTGCTCGGCCAGCCGCGCGGCCGCGAGCCCGGTGACGGCGCTGGAGTCGAGCCCGCCGGAGAGCAGCACGCAGCGCGGCACGTCGGCCACGAGCTGCCGGTGGACGATGTCGGTCATCAGCTCGCGCACGCGGGCGACGGTGGTCTCCTGGTCGTCCGTGTGCTGCTTCGCGTCGAGCTTCCAGTACGTGCGGGTGCGGACGCCGTCCTTCGACACCGTGACGATCGAACCCGGCTCGACCTCGCTCATGCCCTTCCACAGCGACCACCCGGGCCGCTTGGTGAACGCCATCAGCTCGCGCAGCCCGTCGGTGTCCACGGTGCGGGGCGTGAGCGGGTTGGCCAGGATCGCCTTGGGCTCTGAGCCGAACAGCACGCCGTCGCGGGT
>NZ_JBSGDT010000089.1:0-1812 GCF_053602515.1 Amycolatopsis sp. NPDC004368
CCGCTGCGACGTGCTCTACGCCATGCTCCGCAACGGCACCCACTACCACCATCCCGAACCCGCTGCGGCTTGACAACGACATAGGGACACCCCCCACGGGACGGCCAACGGGATGGCGCCGTCGCACGAGATCTACGCCGACCTCACCGGCCTCGCCACCGACGGCACACCTCACCGCACCCGCGTGACGGTCAGCGATCCCCTCGGCCAAGCCCACCTCACCGCCACGAGCGTCCTCATCGGCGCCGAACGCGTCCTCACCCTGGACGGCAGCGCTCCCCTCCCCGCGGGCCTGCACCTCCCGGAACGCGTGGTGGACGCCGAACACGCCGTCTCCCGCCTCCGCGACTTCGGCGTGAGCGTCGAACGAGAGGTCCGCGCCTGAGGAAACCGGCGTGGGACCGGCACAGTGCACCGGCCGTACCTGCAGATGTGGTGACGCCGGCTGTCCTCAGCGGACGAATCCGGGAACCAACCCCAGCACAGGAACCACCACCGCCGTACACGCCGTCATCGACACCACGTTGCCCACGAATGGATGCACCGTCTCCGGAAGCCGTCGTGAAACGTACGCCGCCAGCGGAGGCGCGAAGACCGCCCCCAGAACCGCGCCACTCGCGATGGCCTGGACCGTGGCGCCGTACGTGAGCACCACGGCAGGCGCCACGGAGACCAGGGGAACGAACGTCGGATACCAGCCGTGGCGGGACCATTGGCGGTGGTAGAGCAGGACGCCGAGCGTGGAGGTCAGGATCTGCGCGGTGAGCAGCGCCGGGAGCAGCCCGGTGCCGTGCGCCGGGGCCAGTGGGTTGAGCAGGTATGCGAGCAGCGTGCCCAGCAGCAGGCCGGCGGAGCTGAGTTCGTTGCCGTGGAACGGTGCTTCGGTGAAGTCGGCCAGAACGCGGCGCAGGACCCACGTGGGGCCCTGAAACGACCGCTTGACCGGAGCGGGTGTGGGAAAAGGCCGCCGGGGGAACCAGGGCAGTAAGCGGCACAGCGGGAACGCGACCAGCGCGCTGAGCCACATCGCGCCGGCGGTGCCGATCGACGTGGGCAGGTCCAGGGGGCGACACACGAGCTGGACCAGGCCGATCGCGAGCGGCGTCGTCAGCGCGGCGCCGAGGAGCGCGCCGGTGAGGGCCACCCGGAGGCCCGGGCCGTAGGTCAGCACGAGCGCGGGCGGGACCGACACGAACGCGACGAACGTCGGCTGCCACGTGCCCGTGGCGGGGATCGTCCAGCCCCAGGCGAGGTTCGACAGCAGCAGGCCGAGCAGTGCCGACCCGGTGAGCCACGGCCACAACCCACTGCCGCCGGCGATCGGGAAGCCGGTCCGCCGGGTCGTCACCGCGTGGGCGATCCAGCCGCCGGCGAGCAGGCCGAGGCCGCCGAGCTCGGTCGTGAACGACTGTGCTTCGGTCATGTCGCCGAGGTACCAGCGCAGGAACCCGGGTTGCACCACCTGGTAGCCGGGAAGCACGTGGGGCAGCGAACCCCGGACTGCCGAGAGCAGACAGGCGAGCACGGCGGTCACGGTGACGAGCGCGACACCGGCGAGCCAGCGGCTCAGTGGCGCGGGCAGCTGCGTGGTCATGTCGTGGGCCGCGTTGTCGTCGACGGGTGGGAAGCGTTGTCCCACCAAGACATCCCGGGCGGACTCGATCAGTCTTCCGGGAGTGGTGGACTGTGCTGCAGAGCGAAAACCGACCGGGTTCAAACAGATCCGGACATCGGTTCGGCACGGGCAGCCGCGGGTGCGACGCTTCAGGCAAACCACCGAGGACGCTTGTGAGGTCGAGACCGTGCCCAGCT
>NZ_JBSGDT010000090.1:0-1533 GCF_053602515.1 Amycolatopsis sp. NPDC004368
CAGAGGTCGAGCGCGTGCTCACCGGTGGTGCCGGGTCCGGGGTGTACAAGCCGATCAGTGGGCAGGAGAGCGCGCCGAACGCTTTTGAGGCGGCGGGCAGTGTGATCCTCGCTGCCGGGAACCGTTTCCTGTTCGCCACGAACGGTGGTGACAACTCCGTTTCCAGCTTCGGTGTCGCTGAAGACGGGAAGCTCACGCTGTTGGACGTGAAGCGGACGGGGAACATCGTCGACGGGCGCAGCGGCACGGCGAAGTCGCTCGCGTTCTCGTCGGCGACCGGAACTTTGTACGTGCTGCACTCCTTCGGCCCCGAGCATGTGCGGCTGATGAGCGTCGACGCCGAGGGCCGGCTTTCCGCGCGTCCCGAGGGTTACACGGTGAACACGCCGGAGAAGCCGTTGCGGGTGTCGACCATGGTGGTGCTGTCGCCGGATGGGCGGTTCCTCGTGGTGGGCACCACGTTCGACGAGCCGGCGGAGGCGAACCCGGACGGTTCGCCGATCCTGTGGGCGGACCAGGGGGACGGGTCGAAGAAGTCCGTCGCGTCCAACGCGCCGGACCCGGACGGGATCATTGTTTTCCCCGTGCGGGACGACGGTTCGCTGGGCGAGGGGATGTTCCAGGACGGTGGTGGCGGTTCGCCGTTCTACCCGGCGTTCCTGCACCACCGCCCGGACCACTTTGTGATCGGCTACGCGGTGGCTGACGGGGTGGCGCTGGCCACGCTCGACGACCGCGGTCAGATCGGTACCGGCCCGGTCGTGAAGATCGACACGAGTGCTGGGCTGCCCTCGGAGCTGTGCTGGCTCGCGGTCTCGCCGGATGACCAGTGGGTCTTCGCCACGAACTTCGGGTACAGCAACATCAGTACTTTCCGTATTGACGGCGATGTTGTTTCCCTGGTGCACGACTCGGCTTGCCCGAAGGTGCCGGGTGATGGCACCTTCCGTGCTTTGAACGGTACGGTGAGCAGTGGCCCGAGCGACAGCTGGCTCAGCCCGGACGGTGCTCACCTGTATCAGATTTACGCCAACGCTTCGAAGCTCATGGCGTATGCGGTCCAGCCGGACGGCTCGCTTGCCGAGGTCGGCAGCGCGGAGATCCCGTACAACAGCCCGCAGGGCCTCGCCGGGTTCTGAGATGACGGCGGAGACCGATCCCGGCGGACCCCGCATCGAGACGTGGGTGTCCTCGTTGATGCTCAGCCCGCGGGAGATCGAGAAACTGGTCATCTACCAGGTGGCCGATCTCGCCCGCAGGCGGAAGGACCGGGGTCTCAAGCTGAACTTCCCCGAGTCGATCGCGCTGATCACCGAGGCATTGCTCGAAGCAGCTCGTGACGGGATGTCGGTCGCCGAGGTGACCGAACTCGGCAGGCAGGTGCTCACGCGCGAAGACGTGCTGCCCGGCGTGCCGGAGATGGTGAACATTGTCCAGGTCGAAGCCACGTTCCGGACCGGAACGCAACTCGTGGCCGTGGCCAACCCGATCCCTTAGGGGCAACGATGATTCCGGGTGAGTGGTTGCTCTCCG
>NZ_JBSGDT010000091.1:0-1316 GCF_053602515.1 Amycolatopsis sp. NPDC004368
TGTTCCGTACCGGGTTTGATGGAGACATTCAAGCCTGGATGATGAGGAGCGATGGCCCCACCGAAGAAGTACCCAGACGAGCTGCGTGAGCGGGCGACCCGGATGGCCATGGAGGCCCGGCGGGACCCGGCGTCCGCGACTGGTGCGATCAAGCGGATCGCCGAGCAGCTCGGGATCCACCCCGAGGCGCTGCGGACCTGGGTCAAGCGTGCGGAGATCGACGCCGGTGACCGGCCGGGCACCACGACCAGCGATGCGGAGCGGCTCGCGCAGCTGGAGCGGGAGAACCGTGAGCTGCGGCGGGCGAATCAGATCTTGAGGTCGGCGGCCAGTTTCTTCGCGGCGGAGCTGGACCGTCCGTCGCGCTGAAGGTCGCGTTCGTCGACTCCCAGCGGGAGGAACACGGTGTCCAGCCGGTCCTGGCGGCGCTCGCTCAGACGCCCGCCGAGATCGCACCGTCGACGTACTACGCGGCCAAATCCCGCCCGCAATCGGCCCGTGCGGCACGCGACCGGGAACTGACCGCGACGATCAAACGGGTGCACCAGGACAACTACGGCGTGTACGGGGCGCGCAAGGTATGGAGGCAGCTGCACCGGGAGGGCGTCGGCGTGGCCCGCTGCACGGTCGAGCGGCTCATGCGCGAGAGCGGGCTGCGTGGCCTGCCGCGTGACAAGTCTCCACGCACCACGCGGCCCGCTGCGGAGACAAGCAGGCCCGCTGACCTGGTGGAACGTGACTTCACCGCGACCCGTGTCAACGAGCTGTGGGTTGCGGACATCACCTACGTGCGCAGCGCCGCCGGCTGGGTCTACGCGGCGTTCGTGCTCGATGTCTACTCCCGTCTGATCGTGGGCTGGCAGGTCGCCACCAGCCTCTACACCGATCTGGCGCTGGACGCGCTGCAGATGGCGCTCTGGCGCCGCCAGGCCGCCGGGGCCGACCTGGCCGGGCTCGTGCATCACAGCGACCGCGGAGTGCAGTATCGGGCGGTGCGCTACACCCAGCGCCTCGCCGAGGCCGACGCGGTCGCATCCGTTGGCAGCAAAGGAGATTCCTACGACAACGCCATGGCCGAGGCGTTCAACTCGTTGTACAAAGCCGAACTCGTCCGCAACAAGGGCCCGTGGCGCGGCATCGACGACCTCGAGATCGCCACCGTCGAGTACATCGACTGGTACAACAACCGACGCCTGCACGGCGAACTCGGGCACGTACCGCCCACCGAGTACGAAGCACTACACGCGATGACCCACCCGGTCACCGCAACCCTGGAAACCAACTAATCCACTCTCCACCAAACCCGGTACTTGACA
>NZ_JBSGDT010000092.1:0-1305 GCF_053602515.1 Amycolatopsis sp. NPDC004368
TGTCCCGCCCCGGGTTTGATGGAGACATCGAACACCCGGAGGATTCACAGTCATGGCGGCACCACGGAAGTACCCGGATGAGTTGCGGGAGCGGGCGACGCGGCTGGCAGTTGAGGCCAGGCGGGACCCGGCCTCGGCCGGCGGGGCGATCAAGCGGATCGCCGACCAGCTCGGTGTGCACCCGGAGGCGTTGCGGACGTGGGTGAAGCAGGCCGAGACCGACGAGGGAACACGGCCGGGCACGACCTCGGCTGAAGCGACCAGGGTCGCGGAGCTGGAACGTGAGGTGCGTGAGCTGCGCCGGGCGAACCAGATCCTGAAGTCAGCGGCGTCTTTCTTCGCAGCGGAGCTGGACCGTCCGTCGCGATGAAAGTCGAGTTCGTCGACTCCCAGCGGAAGGAGCACGGTGTCCAGCCGGTCCTGCGGGCGCTTCAAGGCACGCCCGTCGAGATCGCGCCGTCGACCTACTACGCCGCCAAGACCCGTCCCGGGTCCGCCCGCGCGGCATCCGACCGGGTGCTGGCCGAGAAGATCGAGCAGGTGCACGAGGACAACTACGGCGTCTACGGGGCCAGGAAGGTCTGGGCCGAGCTGAACCGCCACGGCGTGGATGTGGCTAGGTGCACGGTTGAGCGGCTCATGCGCGAGATCGGGCTGCGTGGCCTGCTCCGCGACAAGGGCCCGCGCACGACACGGCCGGCGCCGGAGACAGGCAGACCGGCTGACCTGGTGAAACGTGACTTCACGGCCACGCGCGTGAACGAGATGTGGGTCGCGGACATCACCTACGTGCGCACTGCCGCCGGCTGGGTCTACGCGGCATTCGTGCTCGATGTCTTCTCCCGTCTGATCGTGGGCTGGCAGGTCGCCACCAGCCTCTACACGGATCTGGCGCTGGACGCGCTGCAGATGGCGATCTGGCGCCGCCAGGCCGCCGGCGCGGACCTGGCCGGGCTCGTGCATCACAGCGACCGCGGCGTGCAGTACCGGGCGGTGCGCTACACCCAGCGCCTGGCCGGGGCAAGCGTTGTCGCATCCGTTGGCAGCAAAGGAGATTCCTACGACAACGCCATGACCGAGGCGTTCAACTCGCTCTACAAGGCCGAACTCGTCCGCAACAAGGGCCCCTGGCGAGGCCTCGACGACCTGGAAATCGCGACCGCCGAGTACATCGACTGGTACAACAACCGACGCTTGCACGGCGAACTCGGACACATCCCGCCCGCCCAGTACGAGGCACTACACGCAATGACCCACCCGGTCACCCCAACCCTGGAAACCAGCTAATCCAGTCTCCACCAAACC
>NZ_JBSGDT010000093.1:0-1280 GCF_053602515.1 Amycolatopsis sp. NPDC004368
AATGCATTTAGGTGCAGCGTCGTGTGTTTCTTGCCGGAGGTAGAGCACTGGATAGGCGATGGGCCCTACCGGGTTACTGACCTTAGCCAAACTCCGAATGCCGGTAAGTGAGAGCGCGGCAGTGAGACTGTGGGGGATAAGCTCCATGGTCGAGAGGGAAACAGCCCAGAGCATCGACTAAGGCCCCTAAGCGTACGCTAAGTGGGAAAGGATGTGGAGTCGCACAGACAACCAGGAGGTTGGCTTAGAAGCAGCCACCCTTGAAAGAGTGCGTAATAGCTCACTGGTCTAGTGATTCCGCGCCGACAATGTAGCGGGGCTCAAGCGTACCGCCGAAGTCGTGTCATTCACATAATAGCCCCAACGGGTGTGTGGATGGGTAGGGGAGCGTCGTCTGCCGGGTGAAGCAGCACCGGAAGGTAGTTGTGGACGGTTGACGAGTGAGAATGCAGGCATGAGTAGCGATACACACGTGAGAAACGTGTGCGCCGATTGACTAAGGGTTCCTGGGTCAAGCTGATCTGCCCAGGGTAAGTCGGGACCTAAGGCGAGGCCGACAGGCGTAGTCGATGGATAACCGGTTGATATTCCGGTACCCGCTGTGAAGCGTCAAACATCGAGCATCGTGATGCTAAGGCCGTGAAGCCGCCCTGATCTCTTCGGAGTTGAGGGGAGTGGTGGAGCCGCTGAACCGAGCGGTTAGTAGGTGAGTGATGGGGTGACGCAGGAAGGTAGTCCATCCCGGGCGGTGGTTGTCCCGGGGTAAGGGTGTAGCCCGAGTGGTAGGTAAATCCGCCATTCATATGAGGGTGAGACCTGATGCCGAGCCGATTGTGGTGAAGTGGATGATCCTATGCTGTCGAGAAAAGCCTCTAGCGAGTTTCATGGCGGCCCGTACCCTAAACCGACTCAGGTGGTCAGGTAGAGAATACCGAGGCGTTCGGGTGAACTATGGTTAAGGAACTCGGCAAAATGCCCCCGTAACTTCGGGAGAAGGGGGGCCACGTCTGGTGAGAGCACTTGCTGTTCGAGCTGGGGGTGGCCGCAGAGACCAGCGAGAAGCGACTGTTTACTAAAAACACAGGTCCGTGCGAAGCCGTAAGGCGATGTATACGGACTGACGCCTGCCCGGTGCTGGAACGTTAAGGGGACCGGTTAGCTCCATTTCGGTGGGGCGAAGCTGAGAACTTAAGCGCCAGTAAACGGCGGTGGTAACTATAACCATCCTAAGGTAGCGAAATTCCTTGTCGGGTAAGTTCCGACCTGCACGAATGGCGCGG
>NZ_JBSGDT010000094.1:0-1156 GCF_053602515.1 Amycolatopsis sp. NPDC004368
CCGCGTAAGCCGCGAGATGTCCGGAGGAGGCGAAGTGGGAGGCGTCGCCGACCTCGAGCAGGATGCGGGCTGCGGTCCTGACGCCGATGCCGGGCATCGAGGTCAGGACCCCGGCAAGAGGGTGCGCATCAAGTATCCCCTCAACCTGTTCAGCGACAGCTTTGCGTTGCTGCAGCACGGTTTTGAGGCTGTCGGCCAGGCGGGGCAGCACGGTGTCGGCGGCCGCAGTGCCCGGGACGGTGACGGTTTGCTCGGCCAGCGCAGCCGTGATCGCCTCGACCAGCCGATCGCCCATGCGAGGTGCGTGGACCTTCGCGATCGCGGTCAGCTTGCGACGACCGGCCTTGGCGATCCCGGCTGGGCCGCCGCAGCGGGAGAGGATCTCCAGCACAGCCGGATGGCTGATCTTGGGGCCGATGGCGTGTTCGAGGGCGGGGTGGATGCCAGCGAGCAAGCCGCGGATGCGGTTGCTGATGCGGGTGGCTTCGCCGGCCAGGTCGTCGTCGAACCCGACCAGCACCTCCAACTCGGCCAACGCGTCGTCGCCGACATCGACCGGGCGCAGCGTGTGCGGCAGCGAGCGGGCGGCGTCGGCAATGATGAACGCGTCCCGGGCATCAGTTTTGGCCCGGCCCGGGTAGAGGTCGGCGATGCGGCGCATGGCCAGGCCGGGCAGGTAGGCAACCTGGTGGCCCGCTGCGCGGGCGACCGCGACCGGCAGCGCGCCGATCGTGGCCGGCTGATCGACCACGACCAGCAGCGGCCCGCGCTGGGCGAGCTTGTCGAACAAGGCCCGCAGCTTCGGTTCGGTGTTAGGCAGTGTCCCGTCATGCAGCCGCTTTCCGGCCGGGTCCAGGCCGACTGCGTGGTGGGTTTCCTTGCCGACGTCCAGGCCGAGGAACACTCCGAAATCGCTGCTCATCCACCATTCCGCTTCGGTCGCCGCGACGTGGTCACCGATCAGGCATCGAGCGCCGGCACCCACGTTACGACGAGACCTACCAGGTGGTGGCCGTGTCCCTATCAGCGGTCGGTCGATGCCACCAGGCCCGGTGACACCACCCCCCGGATCATGGGTTCGACTGGGGGCGTTAGTCATGCCGGGTCTGGTGACCACAGCTCCTTGATCAGGAACTACGAAAAAGGTAACGGGGGG
>NZ_JBSGDT010000095.1:0-1111 GCF_053602515.1 Amycolatopsis sp. NPDC004368
TGTTGCGGGGCATGACGTTGGTGTCGGCTGACGGGGCCTGAGATAAGGGACGGGTCTTTCGGCGGCAGGATGAGAAGTGCGACCAACACATCCGCCAAGCAGAAAGACCCGTCCATGCACCACCGTAATGCCCCGCTGTCGCTCGAGGGCCGTCGCCGGCTCGTGCGGCGGTGCCAGACCCGCCCGATCGCCCATGTCGCCGCCGAGATGGGCATCTCGCGGCAATGCGCATCCAAGTGGGTCAACCGCTGGCGCCGCTACGGCGAAGCCGGCCTGCTCGACCGGCCCAGCGTCCCGCACCACCAGCCCACCACCACTCCCGCGCAGGTGGTGGCCCGGATCGAGCAGCTGCGCCGGCAACGCAAGTACTCCGCCCGCCGCATCGCCACCGAACTGGCCGCCGAGGGCATCACCATCTCCGTCCGCACGGTCGGCCGCCACCTGCTGCAGCTGGGCCTGAACCGACGCCGCTTCCTCGACCCCACCGGGGCGACCAACCGGGCACCGCAACGGATCATCGCGCGCTGGCCCGGGCACATGGTCCACCTCGACGTGAAGAAAACCGGCCAGATCCCCGACGGCGGCGGCTGGCGAATCCACGGCAAAGGCAGCGACCAGGACAAACACGCCCGCCGCGGCAAGACCCGAGGCCAGCGGCCCCGCTACACCTACCTGCACTCCGCCATCGACGGCTACTCCCGCCTGGCCTACACCGAAGCCCTGCCCGACGAAACCGCCCGCACCGCGATCAGATTCGTCCACCGCGCCCGCGCGTTCTTCGCCGCCCACGGCATCACCCACATCCACCGCCTCGTCACCGACAACGGCTCCTGCTACCGCGCAGGCGACTTCGCCACCGTCCTCCGCGGAGCCCGCCACCAACGGATCACGCCCTACACTCCCCGCCACAACGGCAAGATCGAGCGCTACAACCGCATCCTGGCCGAAGAATTCCTCTACGCCCACATCTGGACCAGCGAAGCCCATCGCACCTCAGCCCTGGCCGTCTGGAACGTGCATTACAACTACCATCGACCACACACTGCCGCCGGAGATCAGCCACCAGCGTCGAGGCTCCGCACCGGCGTCACGAACGTCATGGCCTCATACA